>JANQQA010000217.1 GCA_028285205.1 Bythopirellula sp.
GGGCGTTCGCCTCAATCCAATCGCGCAGCTTTGTGTAGTAAACGCTGCTAGGCTCCATGCGTTTCCCACCGGTATGCGGAACCGCACCGGTCGCCTTTAGGAGCAGTAGACTCTCGTCGGGCAGTGCCAGGTTGAGCCGTCGCGTCGCAAGCTCGCGCGTGAGCCGGTGATGGTCACCGGCGGGGTCGAACCCGAACAGCGACAACCGAAAGCCGTCCTTCCCTCGCGACGCGCCGTGACAACCGCCTGAGTTGCAGCCGGTGCGGAGGAAGATGGGGATCACATCGTGGCGGTAGCTGACCGGTTTGGTCGTGGCGATGTTGCTGGCTTTCGCATGCGACTCGGCTTGCAGACCTGCGAATTCCGCGATCAGCTTGTCTTCTCCGTCGGCGGTCGCAGTGAGTTTGCCGGCAGTGAATTCGATGGCACCGGCGGCCTCGGCATCGCCGTGTAGTCGCCAATTCGCAAGCTTCGTTACGTCCAGCGTTACACCGTCAGCCCGGCGTGCGATCGCGACGACCTGCTGAAAATCGTCGGCGTGGCCGAGCGTGATTTGCTCGGGATAAACCGCCAACTCGAGGAACTGCGTGGCCGGGATCGACTCCGATTGCGCGGCCAGCGAACAAGTGCACCCGCAGAGCAGCGACAGCGACGAGAATATCAGCGCAAGCAATCGACTCATGACGCTTGATCTCCCTGCGACTTCTTCGTTGCGGCCGTTTCGGTGTCGGCGGCGGGATCGACAAACATGTCAACGTATCCTTGGCTGTAACGGACTGGTTCGCCTTCTACGGTCAGTTCGACCTGGCAGCCCACACCCCGATGCCGGCCGAGCCGCGCGTCGTCTGTCACCTGCAACTGGAAGGTTGCCGATTGGCTGTCTTTGTTGACCATGACCTGGTCTGCCGTGACACCGCTGGGTAGTCGCAACAGTGTTAGTTTGGCGTCGCCTGCGAATTCGTGCCGCTGAGCCAAAGCGACGGTCATTTCAAAGGCTCCTCCCTGACGGACGGTCATCTTTGGAATTTGCTTCACGTCGAAATAAGGCTCGGCAATCTTGAGCGTTGCCAGCTGCGTCGAGCACTCGACCGCGCCGTTCATGTTGGTGCGGCCAACAAACACGATCTTCCATTCACCGAGTCTGGCGCGTGCGTTGGCCGTCATCGGCACCAGCACTTCCGTCTTGCCCTTGGTGATTGAGCGTGATTGATTGGTCGACACGCCGGGCGGATTGTAAAGCGTCCGCACACTGATGGAGTTGTCGAATCCTTCGTCGCGCTCCGCGACCAGCTTCAGTTCCATCGAGCCGCCGCGTACCAGCGGAGCCTTGGGTTCGACGATGCGAACTGAGTAGGGCAGTTTTTTTGTCACCGCGACCGCCGGGCGGTCGGCGTAATGGCTCCACACGTGAACGTTATTCCGTCCGCGCACCAGCCACGTTTGTTGGCGAAAACGACTCTCCAGCGACGGAGCAGGGGAGTTACTGACCTCGCCATCGTCGTCAATCTCCGCCGCTACCGATGAGAGTGCTGCACGCAACTCGGCGTCGCCGCCTGCCGTAAACAACACTGGCACACGACGGTCTCTGCCGGCGAGTGGAGGCGACTTGGCGACTACCCCCCGCGGCAGATCGCCGTAGTAGATGTTCACCGGGCTACCGAAATCACTGCGACTCACCGTCATCATCGCAGCGGCGCGATTACCTTGGGGAACATTGATCACGTGCGCGAACCATCGCCGACGTTCGTCCAAAGTTAGATTGGCAATGGGCTTTGGTGCGGTGATCTCAAGGGCATAAACCATGTCCGGCCGTCCTCGGCGCATGCGATCCTCGATCATCACGATGTAATGGCCATCTTCGGGGGCTTTGTAGCGGAAGTAGCTGTCGGGTGTGCCGCGATCGTCGTCGTTGCCCTTTTGGTACTTCCCGTCGTCCAGATAAATATGGAGCACGGGGTCGAGTGGCGAACGCAACCGCCGCGCGTGCACACGGAAATCGAACTGCTGTCCTTTCTTCATCGCGAAGCGGTAGTAGTCCCTGTCCTTCGGATGTCCGATAACGCCGCAAGCGACTCCAGGGGCGACGATTTCATTGGCCTGTTCCCGTACGTTGTTGGGCTCGATCTCCAGGCTCGGCGAGCGCTCGCACATCAGCATTGGCACGCCACTAGGCGATACGCCCTGGTCGTCTGACGCGAGGAGCTCATAAATCGCATGATCATTGTCGGGAACATCGACGGAAACTGTTGTCTCGTCGAAGGTGTCGCCCAGCCAACGCAACTCCGTCGCTTGGCCAGGAACCGCTGCAGGCGGAAAGACGCCCGCCGGGCGTGGGAATTGGCCGATGTGCAGGCGGTAGCTAGCCGCGTCGCTCCCGCGGAAGGCCACTTCGCGAACGTGGATGAAGACTCGACCGGCCGTTTCGATTCGTGTCGAGATGAACGCGTCCTGCTGCGCGGCCGGCTGATCGTCGCTGCTGATCAGCAGTTCGCCGTGTTCGTCGCGTAGTTCGATCAGCGGATCAAACAGTGTCCGTCCCAGGCGAATGCCCTCGATCTCAACACTTAGTCGCTCGCCTTCGGTCACTTCGACGGCGAACACATCGGTGTCGCCGGTCTTGATTACGCCGTTAACGACGACATCTGTGGAAATCGTTTGCGGCTGCGCGGGAGAGTTGTTCGGCTCAGCTTCGGCAATTTCTTTCAGACTGCCGACATGAAACGTCATCAGGTTCGTCAGTCCCGAAGCCGTTCGCAGCCGCAGGGCATGACGACCGATACGACAATCCTCCGCGACCTTCAGCACGCACTTCGCTTGCTTGGCATCAACCGATTCGATTTTTTCGACGTCGATGCCCGGTTCGTACAACAGTATCTGAGCCGGCTGGTCGCCTATCCGCACACCGAAGATCTGCACCTCGACTTCGGTTCCACGCTGTGCACCCTGTGGCTGGAGACGCTGCAGTTCGGGCTCGGCGGCGAAGCTCGACGGCATGAATGCGAGCACCGCGATTGCCATAGCAAGCAGCTGATGTCTTGATTCCGCCACAGAAATCCCCTCACACGCGATCGATTCGATTAGCTCAACAACTCTTCGCGAACACGTCCGCCTTTGACGATCTCGATAGGCCGATCGCCGGGGGCCATCAACTCTTTGTGAGCGGCGATTCCCAGTTGGTGATAGAGGGTGGTGGCTAGGTCCTCCGGCGTGATCGGGGTGTCTTCAGGCTCGGTAGCCGTCGCGCCGGACGAGCCGACCACCTCGCCCCGCTTGAATCCTCCGCCAGCCACGGCGACGCTAAAGACTTTCGCCCAATGGTCCCGCCCTGCGTCACCGTTGATTTTTGGCGTGCGGCCAAACTCGCTAGAGACCAACACGATCGTGTCGTCGAGCAGACCGCGTTCGTCCAAATCCGTCAGCAGCGCGGCATACCCTTGATCGAACGCCGGCATCTGTCGCCGCATCGACTGGGTGATGCGTTGATGGTGATCCCAGCCACCGTAAGACAACGTCACGAATCGAGCGCCTGCTTCGACCAAACGCCGCGCTAGCAGCATGCGTTGCCCCGCGGCGTTGCGACCGTAGCGATCTTTCATCGGCTTCGGTTCTTTGTTCATGTCAAAAGCTTCGCGCGCGGCCGGTGAATTAATCAAGCGAAACGCGCGTTCATAAAACGCGTTCATCGACGAGACCGCGTCTGACGCGGCGCGCCGATTAAAGTGTTCGTTAGCGGCTTCCAAAGCAGCCAATCGGCGCTGGTAGCGTTGTTGGTCGACGTTCTTTGGCAAATTCAGATCGCGTACTTTGAAGGTCGCACGTGCGGGATCGTCGCCGACTGAAAACGGCGCGTAGGCGGAACTCAAGTAGCCCGAACCCGCATACGGGTTGGGCTCGTTGGGGATGCTGATGTAAGGAGGCAAATCCTTGCGTGGTCCGAACTCGTGGCTGACGACGCTGCCGAAACTGGGGTACTGCAATGCAGGGCTGGGTCGATAGCCGGTCATCATGTTGTGTTGACCGCGCTCGTGAGCTGCTTCGCCATGCGTGAGCGAGCGAATCACGGTCAGCTTGTCGGCCACTTGGGCGGTCTTGGGCAGCAACTCACTGAACTTGATGCCCGTCAATTTTGTGTCGATTGCCGACAATTCGCCCCGGTACTCAATCGGCGAGAGCGGTTTGGGGTCCCAAGACTCCTGTGACGATACTCCGCCACCGAGAAAGATGTGAATCACACTCTTCGCATTGGCCTGCGGGGTCACATAGGCGTTACTCGCCGCTTGAGCCGACTCAAGGGCCAAGAAATCGGCCAGGCTGATTCCCAACCCAGCGACGGCACCAACCTTCAAAAACCGACGACGATCAGCCGAGTGTGAACGAGATCGAGACATGCTGCCAGTCTCCAAGGGGTATTACACCTTGCCAGCTCGAACGTCGACAACTGATCCTCAGTCGCGTGGGGTTGGCAATCCAGAGGGCAGGGGGGAGGTAAGCGGTGGGAATTGTGAAACGAGCGACTTTGCTTAGGCGTGGGTTGGAACTGAGCGCGCTCTTTTCACCGAGAGTGTGTTATAACTTCGCCAACCCCTAAAGTCAAACATCCCAAACACTTAAGCCCTGCGTAGGGCGTGCGTAGAAACGCCAAATGCCGAGGTTTAAGGCATCCGTATGAGGCACTTCGTTTCCGATGGCTCCTAGCCGAGTTACTCAGTGACTTCCACACCGTTCCAAAATGCGACCCGCCCCGCGATTTCCTTCGCCGCGTCCTTCGGCTCCGCATAGTACCAGACGGCGTTCTCGTTGGTTTGGCCGTCGACATTCAGTGAGAAGTAGTTTGCGGTACCCTTCCAGCCACAGGCGGTCGTGTGGTTGCTTTCGGCGAGGAACTCGTCGTTGAGCGATTCGCGCGGGAAGTAGTGATTGCCTTCCACAACGACAGTGTCGTCGGATTCGGCGATGACTTGGTTGTTCCAGGTTGCTTTCATGAGTGTTGCTCGCTTCTGTGAGGCGTTATTTGGCGAAGAGCTGACTGGGGTCGCGAAACGCCTTGAATTCCAACGCGTTGCCCGACGGGTCGAGGAAAAACATGGTCGCTTGCTCACCGACTTCCCCTGCGAACCGTACGTACGGCTCGATGATAAACTCGACCGAGGCCGAATTCAGCTTTTCCGCCAAGGCTTGCCACTGATCCCAAGGCAACACGACGCCGAAGTGCGGCACCGGCACATTGTGCCCGTCGACCGGATTGTGCGATTTGCTCGCTGCCGACGACGCATCACTCAGGTGCGCGACGATTTGGTGTCCGAATAGATCGAAGTCGATCCAGGTGTCGCTACTACGACCCTCCGCGCAGCCGAGCAAACCGCCGTAGAACTGGCGCGATTGTTCGAGGTCATGAACTGGGAATGCTAGGTGAAACGGGGTAAGGGTCGAATTTGCAGTTGCCAAGGTACTTGATCCTCGCGGGAACTATCGAACCAATGCGGGGCGAAGCAGTTTCTACTTCGTCAGATCGATTACCAAACACGGATTGCCGCCGTAGTGCAGCGAGACTTTGTCTCCGTCGATGTTGGGAACGCACCACTCGACGACCATTTCCATACCGGGTGGCCGATCGAAGTCGTCAAACAGGATCTGGCCACTGCTATCGACCCAGAACATCACACCGTTGAAGAAGCCAGGTAGGTAGTCTTCATCCAGTTCGGACTCCTCCTTACCCGGCGGGCTAAATCCGTAGTCGTCCAGGTCGAGTTCCTCACGTTGCAGAACCAAGACCCTCGAATACTCTTGCTCGTCGTCTGGGAAAGTCGTATTGCGATCGACCACCGCGACCTGAACGTAGTCTTCGCCCTCCTGAAACGCCGCTTTCAGCGCATCACTATGTTGTGACAACGACTTCGCGAGCTCGATCTGTTCAGCGGTAGGTTCCTTCGGCACGTAAGCTTCGCCACATCCAATAAGCAGAGCGAATGCAATGACGCACTGAGTCGATTTCATCGTATTCCACCTCATTCGGCTGTCCATTGAATCTAAAAGTCGATTCCGTGTTCACCGCCTTCGCGTGGGCTAGCCACGCGACTTACGCGATCGAGTATACACGTCGTGCCGGGACACAGGCAAACCGGTACGCGCGCACATATCCGTCGTAACTTCAATTCTTAACGAAACTCACATAGACGAAGCTCAATGAACGGGCTTTCGTGCGCACGTCGCTATCTGCTCGCCCGCATTGATGCAGTAGAGTATGGGAAACCTTGCTAATCGCGCGATCGAGTCCTACGCGTCCGCAGCTTTGCTGACATTTCCGTTGCCGTTTGCCATTCGATCGCCGGAGGCAAGTTTCGGTTCGAGATGCATGTGCGGCGTCGATCCGTTGCCACCGCGCAGTTCGATCACTTGGTCCGCGCGGGACTGCGTGAGGTACGACGTGAGATCGACGTCCATGTCCCTCAGCGCGCTAAGCTGGTCACGCTGCTGCTGAGCTTCTCGACTCGCGATCTGCTCTTGCAGCCGCGCATTGGCGTCGCGTTGCTGGCGCAGGAATTCCTGCCGCGACTGTTGACGCGCAAGTTCGGCCTGTTGCTTTTCCTCGCTGAGTTGCAATTCGTGACGAACTTCCTCGGTCTGCTGTTCTCGCCGAGTCGCGGCACGAGCCAGTTGGCTCTCGAGTCGGTAGTTCTCCAGGTCTTGCGTCTGTTCTTCCGTGGCACGATCCAGTTGCAGCCGCGTGCGTGCTTCGATCGCCTGATCGTGCATCTTCTGCAACGAATCGGCTGCACCATAGCCACGGTAGACGACGTTGTTGATGCGATAGCCAACTTGCTGCGCGCGACTCACTAGCGTTTTGTAGGTGCCTAGGTCGTTGAGCTTGTCGGTGTTTTGCTTGAACGATTCGAAATCGTGCTTGCCGGTGAATTCGACGACATCGGCGGTCGCCGCGTTGACGAAGTCACCGATCGGATCGTGCGTCGCGTCGAGCATGCGATCGACGTCGATCAACTCAAAGAACACCATCAGGCGAATCACCAACACTGCGTTGTCCGCGGTGCGCACATCGGGCACGTCGTGGTACATCTGGTCGGGCATGAGCCAGAGCTTTTGGAAGACCAACGCGTTGGGTGTCTTCTCAACCCCCAAGTGTCCGCCCTTAGACGCGTGCCAGGAGAATGTATGCAACCATTCGCCGGGTTGCGGCACGAACAGCGCCGGGCCCGTCAGCACGCGGCGCGAGACGGCTTTGGTGTCCGCTCTGTCAGTTGTTTCAACATCGCCGTCCGACGGGTCACGCGAATAAACGACCACAGCTTCCTTCGACGCGATCTGCAGACAGTCCTCGAAAGTGATCCGTTGGTGCTCGCGCGGATCGAACCAGACTTCCGAGGGGCCTGGCAGATGCTGTTGCGTTCCATCCCGATAGTGGACGATGAGAAACTGCCCAGGATGTGCCACGTGCTGCTGCAGCTTCTCCATACGCGTAAACCAACCCCAAATGCGCTTGGGGCCAATGACCAAGTGTTTCGTACCGTTACGACGGGTGACCAGCGCACGTTCACCTTCTTCGATTGTATGAAACAGCATCGATGTCTTCCTTTCGCGTTGAGGAGCACGACGATAGCGTGATTGGGTGCGCGACTTCGGCGGCGCATTCTGTTTGACACGAAACGCTTGAGAACGTTCGGTCGGGGCCGCCATCGAGGTAAGATCACCGCTCCACGGTTCCGCTTCATCTGAAGCTTCTAGGGAGCTGATCATGGAGTCGGAGAAGTCCCGCAGCATGCTGTCGGCGGACTCTCCGTCACTGTGGACGTAGTGTCGATTAATCGCTGCGTAGATATCTTTGCGGCGCGCTCGTACGAGATCGACATTCTTTGCCAGTATGAACCGCAACTTATCCGCCACACGGATGTCGTTGACGTCGGTACAGGCGATTCTGATCGTTTCGCCGTCGTACCCGATTGGGAACACGCACAGGTCGCGGGCGACCGATAGCGGGATCAGCTCGATGACCCACGATTCGACCCGGTGCTGTTTGAGGTCGACAAACGTCGAATTGCTGAGCCGCTGTCGCGACTGAGACGGTGAGCGCCAGTCGCTCAACGTTTGCAATGCGGTGCCATAATCGCGTAAGCCTTCCGAGACGGCACCCGCTCGATCGATGTAGCGGTAGTCCATGCTATGCTCGAATGAGTTGTTCCGAAGAGTCTGCTCTGAATCATTGCGCGTCGACGGCGAGAGTCAAGTGCTACGTTCAGATCTTTTGTCGTGAGTGTCGACCCGAGTGCACACACGGAGCAGCTACCGATCGCGCGATTCCGACAAGAAACACAGATGCTCAGCGAGAGGACCGTCGAATGCGCGAGCAGAGATCTCAAAACCGCACTCGCGTGCGAGCATCTGACCGCGAGTGTTTTCTTTGCGCATTGGAATCAGTACCCGCTCGATTGCCCATGTCTCGTGTATCCAATCTAGTACCTGAGTGACCAGTTCCGTTTCGATGTCGAGGGCATCATCAATAACCCAGAATGCGAGTTGCGCTCCATCGATTTCTGTGCAGCGTTCAACGTAAATGCAACCAAGGCAACGTGTCCGACCAGGGCTTAGCACGGTGTAGGCGAAGGCTTCGCCGCGACTGAATTCGCCAAAGTGGTCAGCCAGGTCAGCGCGGTTTAACTCGATCGTGAAATCCGCTGGCGGCCATTTGCCCCACTGCAGTTCTCTGCGCAATCGTTCGCGACACGACATCAGCGCCTTGAAGTCGAGTGCGGCGTGTTCCTCGGCGAGCGGTTCCAGCACGAAGTTTGCCCTCTCCAAGGCGAATGGCACGCGTGACGGTGACAGCCACTGCGAGTTCTGTTTCGGTGCTTGGGTCATACGCTTGATTGTACGATATTGGACGCGATGCCTCTGCCGGGCACGCAGCACCACTACCGCTACGGCACAGCTATGTGACCAACTTTCAGCCGGAGGGTCGTTTTGCTCGATTTCACATTACGGCAGGGGCGACTAGTTGTGCAACTCGGTACGTTGCCAGTAGGATCAAGGTCTTGCCAACTTGTTCGAGGACCCAAACGTGGACAATCCCCTTCGCTGGCTAGCATTGATTCTACTCGACGAGGCCGAGTTGCCCGCGTTCGAGGACGTGGCACGGTATGTGGGTGAAAACTACGCCGACGGGCCGTCGATGACGGTAGCCGGGAGTACCGAGCATCTGTTTACCTGCACGATCGGCGAGTACACGGCAGCCGCGACATTGGTGCCAAAGCCGGTGCCATGGTCGCAATTGGAAGGCCCCTGCGCGACGGCTTGGTTCTGGCCCGACGCGGCCAAGGCCGTCCGCGATCATCAAGCGCATTTGTTGGTGACACTCGTCGATGAAGGTGGCAAGGAGATCCCCAAGGCGACGGCGCTGACGCAGTTGGTGGCAGGGTTGGTGTCCGCTTCGCGCAGCTGTGGGGTGTTTTGGGGCCCGGGACGATTGATTCATCCACCGCGGGCGTTCTTGGATCAGGCCGTCCAATTGGCGAGCGACGACCTACCGCTATTCTTGTGGGTCGACTTCCGCGTCGAACGCACGGAAACCGGTGGCACTCGGCTCTACACGACCGGTCTGGAGGCATTGGGCTACACCGAGCTAGAAGTTGCCAATTACCTCGGCGAACCACAGACGCTGCTGGAGTTCGCGTACAACATTGCGCACTACCAACTGGCACAGTCAAAAGAACTCAACGAAGGCGACACGATCGGGCTCACCGAAGAAGTACAGGTGGTCGCCCACCGAGTGCCGTCGATGTTCGATGAGTCACTGGAAGTGGTTGGTCTCCAGTTTGAGACGTGAATGGGTTGAAGGCACTAATCCGCGATCGACATTTCTGTTGCGCTAGCTGTTGCCATGTATGATAGGATGCGGACGAGGTCGGCACCACTGACGACTCACTGGCCGACCAAATCGCGGCAGAGTATCCCAAGCCGGTTGTGTTTGAGCGAAAGTTCTGACTGACCTCTCTGGGGTTACCCCAGGGGACATTGAATGGCTAGGATTTCAGCGCGTGAGCGACAATGCGCTGCACGCATGATGCCTCACGCCTGACCAGACTCGTTGGGATACTCTGTCGCACCTATCACTTATGAGATCGCCACGAGCAATTACCCGTGCCCTCGCTGCCACATTCCTCGCTGGGAATCTTGAGACTGAGCAGCTCGTAGCTCGCGGCAGCCAACTGATGGGAAAACGATGGCGATGGCTCCGGCCCCTGGCGCGTCGCGTCGTACAGAGATTCGGGATCAGTGCCCGTCCTCGCTTGGCAACGCTCGTCGAGTTCCTGGAACACGACCAGGGTTATCAACGCGCGCAAGAACGGCACGAGCTTCAGCTCGCGGGTCTGATTGGCGCGACTCCGACGATGTGCCCCCTCGACCAAGCCGCTGGGTGGGAGGTGCCCCAAATTGTGTCGCCCGCGGAACTCGCGGAATGGCTGGGAGTGAGTCCCAGCGACCTTGAATGGTTGGCCGACGCAAAGCAGCTAAAGCATCGACAGAAGTGCTCGCCAATTCGGCACTATCATTACCGAACGCTGTCGAAACGCTTTGGGCAGATTCGTTTGATTGAAGCTCCCAAGCCGCGTCTCAAAGCAATTCAGCGCCAGATTCTCGAGTCGATTCTCGACAAGGTTCCTGCTCATGACGCGGCCCATGGGTTTCGAAAAGGCGGCAGCATCAGGACGTTTGCCGAGCCTCACGTCGACCAACCGGTTGTTGTCAAAATTGACCTACAAGATTTTTTTCCTTCCATAACGGCTGGACGCGTTCACGCCATCTTTCGAACCGTAGGGTACCCAGATCGTGTTGCGGATCTGCTAACCGGCTTGTGTGTGAACTCGGTTCCATGGAACGCATGGGACGAACGCCGATTTTCCGTGACCGACAAATGCGCTCGACAGGCACGTTCGCGATACGCGAAGCCTCACTTGCCACAAGGGGCGCCGACTTCTCCTGCTCTCGCTAACTTGTGTGCCTATCGGCTCGACTGCCGGCTCACCGGACTAGCGATGTCGGTAGATGCAACGTACTCGCGGTACGCTGACGACTTGGCGATTTCCGGCGGGGCGTGCTTGTCGCGAGTGGCCAAGCGATTCCAGGTTCATGTTTGTGCCACCGCGATGGAAGAAGGGTTTCGTGTAAATCATCGGAAGACCCGCATCATGCGTCAGGGCGTTCGTCAACAAATCGCGGGCCTCGTGGTGAATAAACGCATCAACCTGAGCCGTGCCGATCGCGATGCCTTGAAGGCGACGCTGACTAACTGCGTGAGATTCGGCCCAGATGACCAAAACCGAGATGCACATGTCGACTTTCGCAGCCACTTGCACGGGAAGATCGCATTCGTTGAATCGATCAATCCGCAATGGGGACTCAAGCTGCGTAAGCTGTTCGACAGAATCGACTGGAGCCCAACCACTGATCAATGCTAATGGTTGCTTGTCAGCCCATTTGCATTCATCACTGACAGTTCACCGTCACTCGCTCGTCTCGCCGCCGCGATAGATCCGTTGGTGCATTGGATTGCGGCCGCTCGTGAATGGGCCGTCGGTGGCGTCGTCGGCCAACGCAAGCAGCATCATTTGGAATTTGGCGTCGCAGTCGTCGGCGTAGTGCACCAGTAGCGCCTCGGGGGTCATGGGCGGTTTGGGCGAGCCCCACTCAGGCAAGCGCTGGTGCGAGACGATGATGTGCTCCAAGCGAAGCAGCGTTTCTTCGTCGAGCGGATGGTCGCTCGCGATCTCGCGGACGATGTCACGACCCTGCAAGATATGTCCAATCAGAGAACCCGCAGCAGAGTACTCAGCGCCAGCCGGCGTGACGTCCAGCTCGCGAAGTTTGCCGATGTCGTGCAACACGCCACCGGCTACGGCAAGGCTCTTGCGCAGTGGCGGCTGCATGTCGGGGTACATGTCGGTGTACTTATCGGCCAGGTACTGGCAGGTGCGCGAGACACTGAGCACGTGCTCCAGGTACCCGCCCACGTGTGCGTGGTGGTTGTACTTGGCGGCCGGCATCGTGAGTAGCTCTTCGCGATACTTGTCGAGCACGGCGAGTACGAAGTCGGCGACCGGTGCTTCGTCGATTGCCGTTTTCACCAGGTCCACTAATTCGGCGAACATCTCCTCCGGATCGAATCGCGAAGCGGGCAGACACATGGCCGGATCAAAACCTTCGGCGCGATCCTCGTCGCTGACGGGGCGGATCTTGCGAATTTCTAGTTGCGGGCCGAAGTTCGTCTCGCGGAATTGAGCGCGCAGCTTGAAAAACTCGCCCACCGTCCAGTCGTCGCGGCAGGCGTTTGCCCAGGTCGAATCGCTCCAAATCGGAAAATTCACCTCGCGCCCCGCATCGCGAAAGCCGACACGGAAGTAAGGTTTTCCGTCCTTGGTGGTCAGTTCTTCCTTGGCGGTTAGCAGGGCGAAGAAATCAGCTTCCTGCCCGTGTTTCAGCTCCGCCAAGGGAACATTCGACGAGGTTTCGAATAGCGAGGTCTGTGGATTTGGCATTATGGGGACGGTGAGTCGTTTGATTCCGACTTATTCTGCTTTGCCTGCTGTAATTCGCATTGCAAGCGATCCGAGAGTTCATGACGTTTCGCGCGCATTTTCAGCACAACTGTGTACGAGATCATAATACACCAGCTCACCACAAATAGTAAGTAGATCGTCGTTGCCGCATTGACCCAAGTCGCAGAATGAATTGAAGGGCGACAAGCAAGCACCAATGCGAACGCGGTCGTAAGCACAAGCAGACGACGAATGCTAAAGTGAAATACTTCGTTTGGAATCCAGCGCGACATGTTCAGGTTGGCCTAACTGACTCGTGCACTCGTGCACTCGTGTCATAGTGGCACGAAGAACGCTGGAATCTTGAAGTGACTTTCAGATCATTATCACGGCATGTACTTCGCCGCTTCACCCGAAAGCGTTTCGAGCATGTCGGTCAATTGCGTGCGGATGCCTTCCATGACAGGGTCGGTCTCGTTGCCGCGCACGCGTTTGCTACTGACGGGAATGGCCTCGCCTACCTGAATGACGGTGTGTAGCGGTCCGTGCGTGGTGGCGTGATCAGTGAAGTCTTCTTCAAAACGCTCGACTGTTTCGAGCACGTGCTCGATGATGTTAGGTTTGGAGCGCCTGACGTACTGTGGTGGATAGTGCGAAATCTGCTGGATGTAGTAACACGCCGCGAGTTGCTTCCAGCGCTCGTGACGTTCTTCTTCCGATATCTGCTTGGCAATCATATCGGGGAGAATGGCGCTGCGAATGGTTTTCACGCGCGCGACAATACCCTCACCCGTGTCCTTCAAATCGTATTTCCCCTCCAGCTTGGTGAGCACATCGTCGATCAAGTTTTCCACCCGCTCTTCGAATTCCCCGCTGCGCGCCGCGCCCAGGTACTCGACTTCCTTGAGCGACAGCAGCGCCTGACCGATTTGCCGAAGCCGCTGAATGATCGTTTTGTCGCTCTGCGGATACCACGAAAAGTGCGATTCGATTTCTTCCAGCACCGGCGTGACGGTCTTCTCCAGATTTCCTCGGAAGAAGTAGCGAATGGCGATCGGATGCACCATCACTCCGCCCGCAGATTCATGCTTTTCGCGTCGCTTGGCGGCCGTACGTGCGATAAACGACGTGCCTTCCATCAGCGGCATCAGCTGATCGTTGTGCCGCGAGATGGCACCTTCGGGGAAGACGACCAACGGACGTTCGCCTTCGACGAGAATGTCGACTGCCGTATTCACCGCCTGTCGGTCGACGCCTTCGCGGTACACACTGAAGGCACCGATCTTTTGCGTGACCCAGCGCGAAAACCAATCCTGCTTAAACAGGTGCCAGGACGCCATCGCGTGGAAGTTACGGCCCAGATGTTTCGTGAGTACGCCCAGCACTAGGGGATCGGACGTGCGGCAATGATTCGGTGCTAGCAATACGCCGTGTCCGTTTTCGATCGAATCCCGCAGCCGTTGCACTTCGCGGCACTCGACCGAGTGGATGGCGTACTTCTGTCGCAGGTAGCGATTAAGGAATAGCCCGATAAACCACGGCCAGAAGTCGCTCGTGCTCGGCGGAACGAATTCGTAGGGTTCTTCGATGACAACGTCTTGCATAACGGTTCTACGACGCGAATCGTTCCGTGTAATCGTCCAAAGGCACAAACCGGAGAGAACAAAGATAACTGAGGGAGACGCACTTGTGGTCATCGGCCACGTGCCTCTGTTGACTCTGTTTCCTCCGCTTCCATGAACTTGCTGATGACCTACCAACGCACAAGAATTCGATATCTTGGCAGCCACTGTGTGACTCGTCTCCGCGGCTAGCAGAGCTTGCCTGGGCGGCCTAATCGGAGACTGGCGTTGCCGATGATACCGCACCAGGACGTTTTTTGCCCAGTCCAACAGTGGTTAGGAAACTAAATTGGAGCGATCGGGAGGCGGACGACGATTAAGTGGTTATGGCTGAGTGAGGAGGCGTCCGTTTGAAGAACCTGCGCAAAAAGCTGAAACCGCGTCGTGAGTCGGCCGCGCGGTTAGCCGCACAGTGGCAGACCGACTTCGCCGATTATCTTCGCAGCGAGTGTCATCTGGCTGCCAACACGGTCGCGGCCTATGCGCGTGATCTGGCGAAGTTCTTCATCTGGCTGGGCAGCCGCCGGATTGCCGAGCTGCAAGTGGGCGATTTGGCTGGGTACCCCGCGTGGCTCACTGAGGAGGGCCTCGCTCCCAAGACAGTCACCCGCCATGTCGCGTCGCTGAAGGTCTTCTTCCGTTTCCTGCAACTCGAGGGAGCGCTGACTGACAACCAGGCGGAATTGCTGGGGACGCAAAAACTCTGGCAGCGCGTGCCCGAGGTGTTGTCGGAAAACCAGGTGACCGCGCTGCTCGCAGCGCCGCAGGCGTCCGACCCTTGGTGGCTGCGTGATCGGGCGATTCTCGAATTGCTGTATGCGACCGGCGCGCGTGTGTCGGAGCTGTCGACCCTCAAACTCCGTGATGTTCATCTGGCCGACCGCTATGTCGTCTGCCATGGCAAAGGCGACAAGCAGCGCATCGTGCCGCTCGGTCGGCAGGCGATTGTCACGGTGCATCGCTACCTGGAAGAGCAGCGCCCGCGGTTGGCCGCTCGTCGTGAGACATCGACTGAGTGGCTGATTCTTTCGCCCCGCGGTGGTCCGTTGCGTCGTGAGCGCATTTGGGAACTGATCAAGAA
>JANQQA010000226.1 GCA_028285205.1 Bythopirellula sp.
CCTTCAGCGTAGATCGTGTCCATCGCCAGCGAACTCTTGCCACTGCCCGACGGTCCGCAGCAGACGGTGAATTTGTCGCGCGGGATTTTCACGTCGACATTACGCAGATTGTGTTGCTCAGCACCCTGCACGGTGATGTACTTGGCCTGCTCGACCTTCTTGCGTTTGGTCTTCTTTGCCTCTGTGGCAACTTTCTCACCGAGGTGCGCAGCCAGGGCGATGCCGGTGAAAGAAGGCAGGGACGAAGAATCGGTGACGACGGATGAGTTAGCATTTTCCGCCTTCCTCCTTCCTCCCTCCGCCTTCGCTTGCGCGAGCGCGTACTCCACCACCTGTTCCGGCGTGCCCGTGGTCACCACTTCGCCACCATGTTTCCCGCCCCCAGGTCCCAAGTCGATGATCCAGTCGGCCGTTTTGATCACGTCCAGATTGTGTTCGACAACCAGCACGGTATTCCCTGCGTCCACGAAATCGTGCAGCACTTTCAGCAGCAACTCGATATCGGCGAAGTGTAGGCCGGTCGTCGGCTCATCGAGCATGTACAGCGTCTTGCCGGTGGACTTCTTGACGAGCTCGCGCGCGAGTTTGATGCGTTGGGCCTCGCCACCCGAGAGCGTTGGCGACGGCTGGCCCAGTTTCATGTAGTCGAGCCCCACCGCATGCAGCGTTTCCAGCTTGTGCTTGATCTTGGGGATGTTCTCAAAGTGCTCCAGCGCCTGCTGCACATCCATCTCAAGCACGTCAGCGATCGACTTGTCTTTGTACTTGATCTGCAGCGCTTCGTGGTTGAAACGATGCCCCTGGCAGACGTTGCACGTGATCCACACGTCGGCCAGAAAGTCCATCTCAAGCTTGTTCGACCCATTGCCGCTACACGCCTCGCACCGTCCGCCCGCTACGTTGAAGCTGAAGCGCCCTGGTTTGTACCCGCGTTTTTTTGCTTCAGGCAGCTGCGCGTACAGGTTGCGAATCTCGTCGAACACCTTGATGTACGTGGCCGGATTAGAACGCGGCGTCCGACCGATGGGCGATTGGTCGATGGCGATCATCTTGTCGAGATGCTCCATCCCCTCGATCGCATCATGATCGCCGGGCACGCCCTTGCCACCATTGAGATCACGCCGCAGAGTTTCGACCAAGATGTCCGAGAAGATCGAACTCTTGCCACTACCGCTGGAACCCGTGAGGCAAACGAACGCCCCCAGCGGGATCTCGATGTCGATGCCTTTCAGATTATTGTGCCGAGCACCGACGACCCGCAGCGTGGGTAAGGCGGAAGGTGGAAGGCTGAGGGAGGAGCCGTCTTGCTCATCCTTCTGCCCTCCGCCTTCCTCCATACAGCCGATCCTGCGGCGCGCGGGCACTTCAATCTTCCGGTTCCCCGACAAGTACGCACCCGTGACGCTTTTCTTCGCCTTACCGACGGTCGTCGCATCGCCGACCGCGACCAACTCGCCACCACGAACACCGGGCCCGGGTCCGAAGTCGATGATCTGGTCGGCCGCGCGCATGGTGTCCTCGTCATGCTCGACGACGATCACCGTATTGCCTTGGTCGCGCAATCGCTGCAGCGTGGCGAGCAGCCGATCGTTGTCGCGCGGGTGCAAGCCGATCGACGGCTCATCGAGGATGTACAACACGCCGACCAGGCCGCAGCCAATCTGCCCGGCCAGCCGAATGCGCTGCGTTTCGCCACCCGATAGCGTTGGTGCCGTCCGATCGAGCGACAGGTAATCAAGGCCCACATTGGTCAAAAACCCTAACCGACCGCGGATTTCTTTCAGCACCTCGGCGGCAACTTTTGCCGCCGTTTCATCGAGTTGCAGCTCGGCAAAATAGCGTTGGGCTTCTTCGATCGGCAACTTGCAGACTTCGGGCAGCGTAAGGCTGGCGTTTTCCGAGAAATCGGCATGCGTCGTCGTCAACCGCACGGAACGCGCCTGCGGATTGAGCCGCTGCCCGTGGCAATCGGGGCAGCCGATGACGTTCATGAATTTTTCCAGCTTGGCGATCAGCGACTTGCTCTTCGCGCTGCGATACTTGTCGAGGAGCTCTGGGATGATCCCGTCGAACGTGCCGCCGTACTTTTGCGAGTTCTTGCCTCCACGCCACGTGAAGGTGATGTGCTCATCGCCGGTGCCCCACAGCCATAGGTACTGCTGCTGGCTGGTTAATTCCTCCCACGGCGTTTCCGTGAGGGTCGCCTCAGGCCACTCACGCTTGCGTTCCATCGTATCGGCGACGCCCTGATAGATGTGCCGCTTCCATCGTCCCAAGTCCTTCCACTGACCGAGCAGTTCGATGCAGCCCTTGGCAAGCGACTTGGTCGGATCGGTCACCAGCTTTTCAGGGTCGAAGCTGAACATCGTGCCCAGGCCATCGCACTCGTAGCACATGCCCTGCGGACTGTTGAAGCTAAACAACTGAGGCGTCGGCGGCTGAAAGCTGAGTCCGCAGTTGTTGCACGCATAGTCCGCCGACAGCGCGATGTCCCCGGGTCGGAGTCCAGCGCGTTTCTTCGCTTGCGGTTTTGCCTCCACATCTTCCGGCGCGACAATAAGATTGCCCTCGCCCAGTTTGAGGCCCAACTCGACCGCTTCCGCCAGGCGGCTGCGAATGCTGGGGGCGTTGACCAGACGATCGACGACCACTTCGATGTCGTGGCGCATCTGCCGATCGAGCGATAAGTTGTCGGTCAGCTGCACGATCTCGCCGTCGATCCGCGCGCGGACGAAGCCCTGCTTCAACAAGTCTTCGCACAGATCGCGGAATTCGCCCTTTTGCTGCCGGACAATCGGGGCGAGCACGACGAACTTCGTTTTGGTGGGCAGCGACATGATCCGCGCGATGATCTGCTCTCGCGATTGGGCGGTGATCGGTCGCGCACACTGTGGACAGTGCCCTTGCCCCACACGAGCGTAGAGCACTCGCAAGAAGTCATAAATCTCGGTGATCGTACCCACGGTCGAGCGCGGGTTGCTGCCAGCCGATTTCTGCGCGATCGAAATCGACGGGCTCAGCCCACTGATGTGATCGACGTCGGGCTTGGGCATCTGCCCCAGAAACTGCCGCGCGAAGGTCGACAAACTCTCGACATAGCGCCGCTGGCCCTCGGCATACAATGTGTCGAACGCCAACGAACTCTTGCCGCTGCCACTCACGCCGGTCAGACAGATCAGCTGATTGCGCGGCAACACTAAATCGACATCGCGGAGATTGTGTTCGCGAGCACCTTTGATGATGATATCGGAGGCGGGCATAGGGAGGGGCTGGGATTCAGGGGCGAGGATCTGGCGGGCAAAATCGCGCGAACCAACCATTATAGGGGCATCGGGAACCGCTCCCAAGTGAATCTTTTTTGCGACTCAAATCGAATCTTTTTCCAGGCAGCTACCGTTGACAAATTGGCCCGATTACGAATTGCTCGACTTTGGTGAAGGTCGCAAGCTGGAGCGGTTTGCGAGCAATATCTTCGATCGGCCGTGTCCACAAGCGGAAGCCGATTCTCGGGCGCAGCAAGAGGTCTGGCGTTCGCCAACGAGCAAGTTCATTGGAGATCGAGTTGGTGCTGGCACGTGGCGACCGTCACCCGAACGCTCGTTACGGAAGCCTGAACGCGAAATCTGGTGCAATGTGCCGATCGCAGCCGGCTTTAAAATGTTCGTTCATCCGCGTCCAAACGGTCAGCTTGGAATCTTCCCCGAGCAGTTTATAAGCTGGCAGTGGATCGCGGACCGCGTCGCGGCGGCTGATCGCACGCTACGCGTCCTAAATCTGTTTGCCTACACGGGTGGCAGTACTCTTGCGGCAGCCGTAGCTGGTGCGGAAGTCACGCACATCGACGCGGCGAAGCAAGCGATTGAAACAGCGAAGTTGAACGCTGCTGACAAGTATCCCATTCGCTGGATCGTTGAAGACGCCCTGAAATTCTGCCGACGCGAGGTCAGGCGAGGCAACCAATACGACGCGGTGATTCTCGACCCGCCCAGCTACGGTCACGGTCCCAAAGGTGAGTCGTGGTCGATCAAGCGCGACTTACTTCCGCTACTGGACCTGTGCGGCCAACTCACCGCAGAACACCGACAGTTCATCCTGTGCACGTGCCACACGCCCGGCATCAGCGCTGCGGACCTGAGCGCGTATTTGTCCGACGGCATTTTCGGCCACTGCGGCCAGCCTCCAAAGGTCGGCACACTGTACCTCAAGACCGCCGATGGTCGCAAACTACCCAGCGGCGAGTTCGCACGCTGGCCAGGAAAATGATTCATCTATTATCACGCCGAGCCGCCGAGCTAAGTTGGGTGCCACTGCTGGCTTGCCCAGCAGTGCGGAGCGGGTGCCAGCCGCACACTGCTGGATGAAACCAGCAGTGGCATCCAAACAAATCTAACCTTGTGCTGACCAACGTAGGCGGATTGCTCAAAACTCATCAGAAAGTTTAACTACTTTGTCAGTGTAGACTCTGATGATGTCGTCCGACGTCATTGAAAGCCATCTCCGTACCTGCTTGTTCTTATCGGCCATTTTTTCAAGAGAGAACTTGTGCGGCTGGTGTGAATTCGATTTGCAAAAGTCACATTTGAATACGTTGTACTTGGCGGTTCGCAGATCCTCCGCTAATTCCGTCAATTTCTGTGCTGGCAAGCCGTGTCTGATTGCATGGAGAAGCCTACGCTCTCGTTTCGCAAAGATGCGTTTTTTCTTCTGATGATTCGCAATATAGGCTGTCATAACGATCTTTGTGACACGCTGCGCTGCTCACGTGTTCGGTTTCAAGTCTGTTTGGCAACTGTTATGCTCTGCAGTAACTTGCACCAAGCATGGGACTTAGGTCTTCTAGACGAATGGCTCATGCGTCGATCACCAGCCGACAGAATGCTGGCAGCAGAGAGGCCGCCGAGCTAAGTTGTGTGCCACTGCTGGCTCGTCCAGCAGTGCGGAGCGGGTGCCAGCCTCACACTGCTGGATGAAACCAGCAGTGGCGGATGTGAAATGCGAACCGAAAACAAGCGATGAACGAACCGATCACCAGCCGACAGAATGCTCGCATCAAGGAGGCCGCCAAGCTGCGCGACGCGCGGCAGCGGAAGAAGCAGCGTCGCTTCCTGATCGACGGGGTGCGTGAGATCGGTCGCGCGCTCGACGCAGGGATCGAAGTCGACGAGGCATTCGTTTGCCCGACGCTATGCAGCGCTGACGAAGCGAGAGCGTTGACTGGCCGCTTCGCACCGGAGACTATCTACGAAGTGACGCCTGACGTCTTCGAAAAACTCTGCTTCGGCGATCGCACCGAAGGCATCGTCGTCGCGGCCTCTACGCCACAGCGCACGCTCGAACAGTTGCAGCTTCCCGAGCATCCCCTCGTGGCTGTGCTGGTGGGCTTGGAAAAACCGGGCAACGTCGGCGCGATTTTGCGAACAGCCGACGGCGCAGGCGTCGACGCCGTGATCATCGCCGATGGCACCACCGATCTGTTTAACCCCAACACCGTCCGCGCGAGTATCGGCACCGTGTTCTCGCCCAACATCGCCACCGCCACGACCGACGAGGCGCTCACTCAACTCCGCGCGTGGCAATTGCCTATCGTCGCCGCACGTCCCCAGGCCAAGCAGCTCTACACCGAGTTCGACTACCGCTCCGGCGCCGCCATCGCCCTGGGCAGCGAAGCCGACGGCCTCGCCCGCACCTGGCAACAACCCGACATCCAAGGCGTACGGCTCAGAATGAAAGGCATCGCCGACAGCCTGAATGTGTCGGTAACGGCGGGAATTCTGTTCTATGAAGCGCAGCGGCAGCGTGCGACCGAGTATTAAGCTGCGACAATGAAGATCTCGTTCGCGTCGAACGTGTTACGCTGGGCAGAGTACAAACTCACGCGTTTCACCCGCGAAGGGTGCTCCTCATGTGGATAGCCTTTTTCTGGCGCGCTCAACCTTCGTCAAGATTGACTGAGAACAGTTGAAATAATCTAGCCGGTCGATCGCCCGCAAGAACTTAGCGTCGACTTTGGCTACCTGGGCAGGCGCCAGGCTAAGAACTCGCAGGTTCTTCAATCCGACTATGGGAGCTGAGTCTTCGACTTCTACGTTTCGATATCCATCACCGCCAACACTAAGCACCTCCAGGTTTGGAAGATCGCTCACGACCTCGATATCAAAGCGGTCCGTCCATTGCACCGATAAGTGCTTTAGTGTCTGAAGCGATCTAATTGGTGACCAATCCACGATCCGATTGCCGTGGCTAAGTGAAAGATGTTCCAGGGGCTTGTGCATCAATGACGTCAGCCTCGTCAATTTTGGTTTCCACAAATTCAAAGCCGTAACAGTCTGGGATGAGGCCATGAGTTCGAGCCACGCGTCAGTCGGCATGTTAAGCCATATAGCTTTTCTACCCCTCACAAACTTGTGACTGGGATCGAACTTGGAACAGTCGATTCTGCTTATTCGCTTGCTTGGAAATCCGTCCCTTCGCATATATGGATTATGTAGCGCCATTGCCTCATCATGCTGTAGCGACATCCGATACTCCGAGACGGCTTTGAATGCTGGTCACACGGCGCTACCGATTTGCTGGACAGTATACTGCATCCCCTCTTGATTCCCACCTTCGGCAAGGGCGAACATACGAGCCTGAATGAGCAACCAGACCGATGCGCTCGGAGAGGTACTTTCGCCGCTAGAATCTGCAAGTTCCTAGCTTTGGAGCTAGATCTCGCTATTCACTCTCCATCCATCAATTCAAGTCTCCACGAAAGCCAACTCTGCGCCCTCCGCGCCTCTGCGTGAGACCATTGCCGTTCGTCCCTGGCCAAAAATAGTTGCTGAATCACTAGGGCAAATCGATTAAAGTAATTCTGGCCAACAGCTCTGCGCTGAGCGACTTACCTCCTACTGCAGAGGACACGGGAGGTTTTGAAAGGTTGTGTGCGGCGGACCTTTCAATACCCGCCGGTGATGGCGGCGGGCTGGTTTCCGTAAGTCGTTGCAGACAAGGAGATTGCGGAGTCGCTGCACGGGTGACCGATGGGAGGTTTTGAAAAGAAAAACCAGAAACCTTTCAAAACGCGAATCACGCGCCTCAGCCGGACCGCCACGCGGTTCGCCGGACCCTCGCCCCAATTCAAACCGCATGCCGACCCGGCTACGAGCTGATCCGCTTGGGCCGCAGCGCGATTTCCTCGGCCACTTGTTTGCCCATGTCGACGGGCAGTTCCATCTCAGGCGGCGAGCCGTTCTCGTCGGCGGGGATCATGTGCAGCGTGCGTGTGGGGAACGCGAACTGCACGCCCAGTTTGTCGGCCAGGCGAACGATATCGGAGAGCAGACGATGACGCGACTGCAGCTCGCTCCCCCAGTCGGGACACTGCACGAAGCAGTAGAGCATGATGTCGAGCGAACTGGGACCGAAGTCGTTGAAGTAGACGTGGAAGTAGTCCTTCCGCGTGTTGGGATGGCGGCGAATCAGCTCGCGGATGCCTTCGCAAAAGGCCTCAAGCTGGTCAGGCGTGGTATCGTATTGCACGCCAATGGTCGTCTTGATGCGCCGATAACGACGCCGACCCATGTTGTCGACCGCGGCGGTTGTCAGATGGCTGTTGGGTAGCGTAATCAGCGAGTTGTAAAACGTCCGCACCCGTGTGCTGCGAAAGCCGACCATCTCGACGGTGCCTTCGGCACCCTCGGTCACGATCCAGTCGCCCACTTCAAACGGCCGATCGAACAACACCGTGACCGAGCCGAAGAAGTTGGCCACCGCGTCCTTCGACGCAAATGCCAACGCCGCACCACCGATGCCCAAACCGCCCATCAGCCCCAGAATCGGCACATCGAACGTCTGCGCCGCGGTCAGCACGGCGATGCAAATCGTGAGGATCTTCAGCGACTTGGAGATCATCGGCACGATCAAATCGTCGAAACGCGTTTCCGTCGCACCTGCTTTCCGCGCGAAGTACTTCGCCGCCACGTCGATAATCGCAAAGGCCGTCCACGCAGCTGCGAAAATGGTGAACAGCTTGAGCACGGCCAGCAGGATGTTCAGGATCGCCGGCGGCAAGCCGATCAGCTTTGTGCCAAAGTACCACGTCGCCGCGTTGGTCAGCCGTCCGATCGGTCGCCACACTTTCGAGCGCGCAGCGAGTTCTTCTTCCTCGACGTATTGATCGAACCATCGAGTAGAGACCGCGGCGAGCAGCCACCGTACCAGCGCATCGATCAGCAGGCCGATGAAAATCAGCACGAGCAGACAGATCCACTGATAATCAGGAATGATCAGCGTTTGGTTCCGCAGGAAGCGCGGAAACATGTTTCGCAAGCGAATACTAAACGGCTGAGCGATGGCTTCGTCTGCGCTCTCCGTGGTTTCTGTCGTCTGCGCGGCCAGCTCTTGTTCGAGTTCGTTATAGAGCGATTCGACGTTATCGCAGGTCTCCTGGCTGAACCGCCAATTCCCGTCCACATCGTTGCGACGCAACTCGAGTTGGCTGGCGTTGTCCTCAGCTCCCACGACGTCGCCCAAGCTAAACGGATCGATGCGATCGTTAGCTTCAGGAATCTCATCCAGCAGTTGCTCGTCGTCAACGGTAAGTGGAGTCCACTGTCTGATCAGTGCATGCAACTGATAAGCAACGTTGGGGCCGCTGGTCGCTTTCGCTTCGCTGGTGAGCTTGCCCAGGTCCAGACAGGAGATCGCCAGTTCGGTCTCTTCGTCCCGCATGGCACGCAAGAACGTGTGCACTGTCGCCCGCGGGCTTTGCAAAGCGGGCCGCGGCGTGACAGCGGCGGGAACTGCGGGGGCCGTGTTGGAATCCTGCGCGTGGGCCGCAAGGCCCGACAGGCAAACCAGCCACAAGCAAAGCCAAGCGGTACGCATAAAGAAACTCAGTCGATCGAATGGTGCAGAGTTCATGATTCTGGACGGTTAAAAGACTCAGTTTCAATCTCCCGTCGCGCTTTGTCCACCCTTGACCGACGACAATTCGCCGAGAAACCACCGGCTGCCCCGCTTTCGCCACTGGGCAATCTGATTCACAATGATCCCATGTCGGAGGTTAGCGATCAGCAGTCAGTCGTCAGCGGTCAGCCACGCGTAAATGTGGCCGAACGGCTGACGGCGATTGCGCGGCGGATTCCCGACGCGCTTGCCGTGGCTGCGCCGGGCCGCGGTGACGTGGCGGGACAGAATTCGTATCGCACGTGCACCTTCGCCGAGTTGGACCGCGATGCTACGGCGCTCGCCCGCGGACTCATCGAATTGGGTGTCCAACCAGGTACCCGCCTGGTGTTGATGGTGCGGCCCGGCAACGAGTTCGTAAAGCTGGTGTTCGCCCTGTTGCGCAGCGGTGCGACGACCGTTCTGATTGATCCCGGGATGGGAAAGAAGCACCTCATCGATTGCCTAGCCGCCGTCGAGCCGGAGGGCTTTGTGGCGATCAGTGCCGCCCAAGCGGTACGCACCGTGCTGCGTCACCGTTTTCCACAGGCAAAACTGAACGTGACCGTCGGGCGGCGTTGGTTCTGGGGCGGAACGACCTATCGACAGCTGCTGGACATCGGTGCACGTTCGAACGCCGAACTCCCAAAAACACACGCATCAGACGCCGCGGCGATCATCTATACTAGCGGCAGTACCGGCCCGCCCAAGGGTGTTCTTTACACTCATCAGATGTTTGAGACGCAGGTGGCTGAGATTGCGGGGCACTACGACATCCAACCGGGCGGCTTCGACCTAGCGTGCTTCCCACTGTTCGGCTTGTTCAACTCCGCGATGGGCGTGACCACCGTATTCCCCGACATGGACTTCTCGCGCCCCGCGTCGGCTGATCCGCGCAAGTTGCTCTCCGCCGCGCACGACTGGCAAGTCACTCAGGCGTTTGCGTCGCCGGCGGTGTGGGACAAGCTCAGCAAGTATTGCGAAGCCACTGGCGAAATGATTCCGACGTTGCGCAAGGTCTTCTCGTGCGGCGCGCCGGTGCCGGCAAAAGTGCTCAGGCGCACGCTGAATTGCGTCAGCGCCGGTGCTGAAATGCATACGCCCTACGGCGCGACCGAGAGCTTACCGATCGCGTCGATCGAAGCCACGGAGGTGCTGGATGAAACGGCCGAGCGCACCGACGAGGGCGCCGGCGTGTGCGTCGGCCGGAAATTCGATACGGTCGATTGGCGAGTGATCCGCATCACCGACGAGCCGATCGCCTCGATCGACGCGTGCGAAGAATTGCCCATCGGCGAGATTGGTGAGTTGATCGTGCGCGGTCCGCAGGTGTCGTCGAAGTACCTTGAAGGCGGACGGACGAAGGAGGAAGGTGGAAGCTCCGCGTATAACGCGTTAGCAAAGATCATCGACGGCGAAGACGTCTGGCATCGCATGGGCGACGTCGGCTACTTCGACGATCAGCAGCGGTTTTGGTACTGCGGACGGAAACAGCATCGAGTAGAAACGGCTCGTGGCACGCTGTTTACGATTCCTGTGGAGGCCATATTCAATACCCATTCCGAGCTCAATCGCAGCGCGCTCGTTGGCGTGGGCAGTCCGGGTGAGCAAGAGCCAATACTCTGCTACGAGCATGTCGACGGATTGCAGAATGATCAACACGCGTCCTTCTGCGAAGAGCTTCGCAAAGTAGGTAGTCGGCACAATCTTACGGAGAAAATCGATCGATTCATTTCGGTCGAACGTCTACCAGTTGACGTCCGTCACAACTCGAAGATTAACCGTGAGCAACTCGCAGAACTGGCATCCAAGACACTCGACCGGCCACTGACCACCGACCACTGACTACTCTCACATGCACGCACTCGTCACCGGCGGCGGGGGATTCCTCGGCCGCTACATTTGCGAACAGCTCATCGCACGCGGTGATCGTGTACGCAGCTTCGGACGTGGGGCGTATCCGGAGCTCGAAGCGATCGGCGTCGAGGTCGTACGCGGCGATCTAGTCGATGGCGAAGCCGTGTCTGCGGCCTGTCGGGACGTCGACTGCGTGTTTCATGTGGCTGCGCGACCGGGGGTTTCGGTGCAGCCAAAGCCCTATTACGCGATCAATACGCAAGGCACGCAAAACGTCATCGATGCGTGCCACTCCAACAACGTGCCACGATTGGTCTACACGAGCAGCCCCAGTGTGACCTTTATGTTCGAGGATCAATGCGGGGTCGATGAAATGGACCCTCGGCACCTGCATCGTGAGCCCCACAATCTGGACGTTCTAGGTGACCACGCAGCGCACTACTCCCGTTCGAAGTTGCAAGCCGAAGAAAAAGTGCTCGACGCGAATCAAGTCGGAACGCTGGCTACCTGTGCCCTGCGGCCTCACTTGATCTGGGGCCCACGCGATCAGCACTTGATTCCGCGACTGATCGCCCGCGCGAAGTCAGGGCGGTTGCGGCGCGTGGGTGATGGCGAGAACGTGGTTGACATGATCTACGTCGAGAATGCTGCCGAAGCGCACCTGCAGGCGGCCGACGCGTTGGCCGAAGAGAACTCACCAGTCGCAGGAAACGCTTACTATCTCAGCCAGGGCGAGCCTGTGAAATGCTGGCAATGGATTGACGAAATACTGTCATTAGCCGATTTGCCGCCGGTAACCAAATCGATCTCGTATCACACGGCTTTCGGCCTGGGTGCCACTCTGGAGTTGCTTTATCGACTGTTGCGACTGCGTGGCGAGCCGCCGATGACTCGGTTTGTGGCGGCTCAGCTGGCGACCTCGCACTGGTTTGACATCTCGGCGGCACGACGCGACTTCGGCTACGCGCCGCGCGTGACGACCGAGGAAGGAATGCAACGGTTAGGCGCATGGCTGCGTAACGGTCATGCCGACTAGGCGAAGCTCGACGGGGTGGCCAAAACCGATGGTTGTTGACACGCTTGGGTGTGGATAAACTGGGATGAGCTAATGACGAATGACGAAAACCTAATGACGAGGAAGTCGCGGTTCGCGTTTGAGTCTTCCAGCGCATAATTGGTCATTCGTTATTCGTCGTTTATCCGCAGGGTCATGTTGCAAGACGTCGTACTAACCGGTATTGGAATCGCCTGTCCGTTGGGCATAGGCCGCGATGCCGTTTGGTCGGCAATCGAAAACCGTCACAGCGGCATACGCACGATTCCTCGGTTGGTCGAAGCCAACTATCCCACGCCGATCGGGGGCGAGGTTCCCGATTTCGAGCCCAAGCAGTACGTCAAGCCGCGGAAGAGTCTGAAGGTTATGTGTCGCGAGACGCAGCTGGGGTTCACCGCCGCTGAACTGGCGTGGGCTGACGCCAAGCTGGACGACGCAACGGTCGACTCTGAACGATTAGGTGTGGTCGTCGGCACCAGCGTTTTTCGCTCGGAGCTGAACGACATGACCGAGCTGTACAAAAAGGCCACGGCCGGCGGGGAATTTACGCTCGACGATTGGAAGGAGTCGATCCGTGAAATGTACCCCTTGTGGATGCTCAAGTATCTGCCGAATATGACCTGCTGCCACATTGGCATCGCACACGATGCGCGTGGTCCGATCAACACGATCGTCGAAGGCGACGTGGGCGGCTTGCTGGCGGTGATCGAAGGGGCCGACGTCATCGCGCGGGGACATGCCGATGTCGTGGTCGCCGGGGGAGCGAGTTCGATGCTGTCGGAGGTCGATCTGGCGTTTCACGGCAGCTATGGACTATCGCGAAGAATCGATGACCCAGCCGGAGCTTGCCGTCCGTTCGAAGCTTCGCGTGATGGCACAGCGACCAGCGAAGGGGCCGCGATCTTCATCCTCGAAAGCCGCGCTCATGCCCAGCAGCGTGGCGCGCCTGTGCAGGGCACGATCCTCGGCTACGGACGGCGTAGCGAACCGGCGGCAGCCACCACGCTAAAACCAACTGGCCAGTCGATTCGTCAGGCCATCGAAGCGGGATTGGAAATGTCCCAGCTCTCGGCGAACGATATCGGCCATGTGAGCGCACACGGCTTGGCCACCGTCGACGATGATCGGATCGAAGCGCATGCAATCGAGCATACGCTGGGCGAGGTGCCGGTCACGGGGACCAAAAGTTTCCTCGGCAACCTAGAGTCCGCCAGCGGTGTCGCGGAACTAGCCATCAGCCTGATGGGCCTGCAGAACAAAGTCGTGCCGCCCACGTTGAACTACGAGGAGCCCGACCCCGAGTGCCCCGTAAACGTCGTCAGCTCAACGCAACCTTCGCGCGCACCGAATGTGATGGCACTGAATCACAAACTCACCGGACAGGCAGTGTCGCTGGTAGTGTCGGCGGAATAAGTTGAGCCGTTCGATGCATCCAAATGGATGATGGCTCATCCCCGCCGCATGGCGCGGTCGATGTCGCGTTGCATGTCTTTTTTCTTCAGCGATTCGCGCTTGTCGTAGTTCTTCTTGCCGCGGCAGATACCCATTAGCACTTTAGCGCGGCCGCGGTTGAAGTACATCTTCAGCGGCACCAGCGTGAGACTCTTTTCCATCGCCTGCGCGGCGAACTTCTTAATCTCGCGGCGGTGGAGGAGCAGTTTGCGTGGACGCTTGGGGATGTGGTTTAGCTGGTTGGCGAAGCTGTACTCTTGGATGTCGCAGCCCATCAGCCAGACTTCGCCGTCCTTCACCCGACCGTAGGCCTCGTCCATCGACATGTGCCCGTTACGGAGGCTCTTCACTTCGCTGCCGGTCAGCACAATGCCGCATTCCAGCGTGTCGAGGACCAAATAGTCGTGGCGCGCACGACGGTTGTTGGCGATGACCTTCTGGTTCTTGTCCTCGTCCTTCTCGGCCGCCTTTTTCTTATTGCCTGACTTCGCCATCTCTGCAGGATAGCTGCCCAACGGCGCAAAAGAAACCGCTCCACACGCATTTGAAGTGCGTCGGGAGCGGTCACATGGCTGAATACTGTTGTAGGGCCGCTATTCCGCTAGCGGCAGCGTGTCGGTCCCGGGACGCAAGTCGCCCAACATCCCCAGCACAGGCGATTTAGGAATATCAAGTTCTGAAGTCTCCCTGGGCGCACCGAAGTGCTCGTGGAGGTCGAAGTGCATCTGGACGCACTCGATGTAGCGTTGACGCACCGCGTCGTGATCCCTGAGCATCTGCTCTAGTTGCTTGAGGTCGGCTGTTTCGATTTCGTCGTCTAGCAGTGCCCAAACTAGGGTTTCTGCTTGCTCGAGCAGGCTCTCGTCTGCTTGTTGCAATGACGATTCGGAGGAAGGCTGCTGGTTTGAGTCCATGGTTCTCTCTGCCCGTCTGATGCCCCGGCGGTTTTGCACAGACGTCGGTCTGTGCGATGTGATGGTTCTAGCCTGCTCTTAAGAAGGTCAGGTTAAGCCTACTTTAATTCCATCGGAGGATTGGCTTCGCAAATCACATGCCGATATACGGAAACCGGTGGTTTTCGGCAATAGCGGTTGGACTGGTAAGGCGTTCTTTACTCGTGGAGACACTTCTTCGTGCGCACGGGTTATGCAACGCTGCCAAAAAAGCTGGCGGGCCTCCCTTGATCCGCCCCGTGGGGTGGGCGCATGAAAAAGCCAGCCGCCTTGTGAGTGCTTCCTTGCACAGGGCGACCGGCTGAGGCGTGCTTCCCTTCACGCTAGCTTCGCTCTTGAATCAATAAGGTCCAATCGAAGGCGGGTTGTTGCGTAGAAAGTCCCGCGGACCACGCACCGTGTAGTACGGATAGGCAACCTGACCCGTCGGTGGGCCGGGATTGAAGTTCTGGGGCTCTGGATAACCAACTGCGTGCGGATTGCAGCTACCAAGGCTGCCGCCCAAGCCACGGCAGCGATCTCCCAGACCACATCGGCCGTTTCCGCAGCGACCGTTGCCGCAGGAACCGTTACCACACGATCCGTCTCCGCAGCAACCATCGCCACCACAGCAGCCGTCGGAGCAGTCGCCGCAGCACGTGTCGTCGCAGCCACCGCCGAATCCCGTGAGCTGGATGTCCCCTTGGCTGGGATTCATCGAGTCGAGCGCGGCGCGGATGTTCTGGTTGTTGCTCTTTTTAGCCTGTGGGCCGAAGACCTTGCTCTGCACGCAGCCGGTGGCCGAAAGGCCCAACAGGACCATGAGTACGGCAATCTGTTTCATCTGAGTATCCCCCCTGGATTTGTTGCGCTAATTGCTTCGCAGCACGGAAAAGCTCGGCGGCGACAGGGCTCGTCGTAACGGAGTCGTGCTGTCGGCAAATGCGGGTTGGCGCTGCGGTTGGTGCGCGCCGTGAGCTTGCCCGTGTAACTGGTATCGGCGGTAGAATCGGTAGAATCCAATAATTCGGCACGAGCGGGCCGACTGCTAGCATGCTCCGATCAAGCAGACCAACGCTGCAGACTGGTCGACAACTTGTGCGCTCTTGTTGTGCGCTCTTGGTGCGTCTCGCCGGATTTGCTACAAATCTCGTCCCGTACAGCTGCTCACAGCGCTACTGGCACTCAGCCGGCAGCGACTCGACGCGTTGATCATGGATGATCATGAGTAACTTTGCCCGCGTAATTCGTCTGGCTTTGCGCCACCGACTGACCGTCGTCGCGTCAGTCTTATGCTCAGTGGGCGTTGCGATTCTATGGGCTGGTAATATCGCCGCCATCATGCCGCTGGTGGATGGCGTGATGCGCGAGAAGACCATTCCCGATCTGTGCCGCGAAGAGATCGCCAAAGAAGAGCAACGGCTGGATCGACTGGCCGAGATGGCGGAGTTCTACAATCAGCACATTGCCGACGTGGGTGTGGACAAAGAGCGCGAACGTGAGCTCCGTCGCAAGCTGGCTGACATCAACTACGACCGCGAACAAACACCTTACATGGTGATGTTTTGCAAGTTCGTACTCGATAACTTGGGCGACTCGCTACCAATCACTCCGTTTGGCACGCTGGTCTTGATCTGCATCGGCCTCGCGGTAAGTACCGCACTGAAGAGCGGCATTCGCATCGCTGGCCTCTTCTTCATGGCCCGCTTGGGACATATCACCAGCTTCGAGCTCCGCAAAGACTTCTATCGCCGTACGCTGGGACTGGACATGGGCACTTTCAGCAAGTCGTCGACTGGCGACATGATGAATCGCTTCACCACCGACATCGGCGCGATCGCATTCGGCACGAATATCTTATTCGGCATGGCCATTCTCGAGCCAATGAAGATGATCGCGTGCCTGATTGGCGCGGCATTCATCAGTTGGCAACTTCTGCTACTTACAGCATTGTTCGCCCCGCTCGCCGCATTTACGATTCATTGGTTGGCCAAGTCGCTGAAACGCGCGAATCGAAAAGCGCTGCAGGAACTCTCTTCGCTGTATGAACGCTTGGAAGAGACCTTTAGCAGCATGAAGGTCATCAAGGCATTCACGATGGAATCTCGCGAACGCAGTCGGTTTCATCAGGCTTCGAAGCAATACTATCATCGCTCGATGAAAATTGCCTTCTACGATTCGCTCGTCAGCCCCGTGACCGAGACGATCGGAGTGGGAGTAATCATGCTCGTGGTGATGGCGGGCGGCTATCTTGTGCTCAACCAACAGACGCACCTGTTCGGGCTTCGCGTGAGCGACGCGCCGCTCTCGCATGGGATGCTAACCACGTTCTATTGCATGCTGCTGGGAGTAATCGATCCATTTCGCCGTCTGTCGGGAGTCTTCAACCACCTGCAACGCGCTGCGGCGGCCAGTGATCGCGTTTATGAAATGCTCGATCGGCAACCCCAAGTCATCGATCCGCCTGTGCCCGATAAGCTGCCCAACAAATTGGGGCGGATCAACTTCCGCAATACGTCGTTTGCTTACAAGCCCGAAGAACCGGTTCTCGACAGTATTGATCTGCAGGTCGACCCGGGTCAGACGATCGCGATTGTTGGCCCCAATGGCTGCGGCAAATCGACACTCATGAACCTGATTGCGCGGTTTTACGATCCCACGCAAGGTGCCGTCACCATCGATGGCGTCGATCTGCGCAACATGCGCGTGCGCGAACTGCGCGACCGCATTGGCGTCGTCACGCAGGAAACCGTACTGTTCGATGACACGGTCGCTAACAACATCCGCTACGGCTCAGCGGGCGCTACGCAGGAACAGATCGAACAGGCCGCCAAGCAAGCGCACGCCCACAAGTTCGTGACCGAAAAACTAGCCGATGGCTATAACACTCAATGTGGAAGTGGTGGCAAACGGCTATCTGGCGGGCAACGTCAACGTCTGGCCCTAGCGCGGGCTATTTTACGTGACCCCGAGATTCTCATCCTCGACGAAGCTACCAGCCAGATCGACGTGGAAAGCGAACGACTGATTCACGACGTGCTGGAGCAGTTCGTTCGCAAACGGACGACCTTCATGATCACGCATCGCCCGACCACGTTGGAGCTCGCCGACCGAATCGTCGTGATGGATCACGGTCGCATCGTCGATGTGGGCAGCTTCGACGAGCTTTCCGATCGCTGTAAACTTTTCCGGAGCTTGGCGCACCTGGAATATCGCGAGAGTGCGTAGGCGCGGAGAACCGCGGCTAACGTCGATCGGAGAGCATGGTTTCAGTGCGTCAACGGACGGGTTCGCCGCCGTTGCGGGTGGCCATGTCTTGCAAGATCGTGAAGTCGATGTCGTCAGTGATGAACTTCGCATGGCCGTCGGCGAAGGCGAAGGTCGTCCCTCCTGAATGATCGCTCCCGAAGTAAAGATCGTTACGCGTGACCAGCCGTAGCTCAGCGGGGACTTCGGTGTCGCGGACCCAGTAGCCTACGGTCTGTCGATTCGCGTTAGGCGGATAGCGCAAGTTCTTGATGGAGCCCACGCAGATGCGATCGATTGGGTTTCCGCGCCATTTGGCACCGAAGGTCCATTCCTCAATCCCATACACGCGTTCACCCAACAGAAGCGAAAACGCCGTGCCGTCAGTCACGTCGCCGACGCTGCTACCGACGTCGAACGAGAGTACGCCATTAGTGAACAGGTCGCCACACCACCTATCCTCAAGGTCGAGGACGCCATCGGAGCTGCCAGCACCGGCTACTCCGGTGTAGTTGATGTACTTTATTGTCGTGAGATCGGGAATCGGCTGCTCTGCCGTTGGGCAATGAAAGAGGGGAATAATATACTCCGACAAGTTTTCCGTGTAGCCTCCATCCGCGTCGGGGTCCATTCGTTCGTATAGTTCGCGCTGCTCGATATGAGGCAATATCAACGAATGCCAACTCATACCGATGCCGTTCTGCTGCCTGTGTTCCAGAGCTCCAGCGGGAAAGGCTCCGTGTTGCGATTCAAAACTGTGGAGCGCGAGACCGAGTTGTTTGCAGTTCGCCAGGCAGTTGTTTCGTCGTGCGGCTTCGCGTGCGGCCTGGACGGCGGGCAACAGTAATCCAATCAGCACGCTGATGATCGTGATCACCACCAGCAACTCGACCAAAGTGAAACCACTCCGCTGAGCAACTGACTGTTGTATGCGACGTCGTGGCCCAAACAGCGTCGCTATCCCTAGTAGTAGCAGCCCAGTCGTGTTTGGCTCCGGCACTGCGACGGCGGACAGGATGACCTCGGCGATTTCGGCGGCTGAGAGTGGACTGTTTTCGCCAACAGCCTCTGCGAAGCCAGCGATATCACCGAAGTCGACGCGGCCATTTTCGTCCATGTCGGCCATCTCGAACTCGGTAGCGAAACCGGCATCGTCATAGCCAAAGTTATCGCGAAGTGCGAAGGCAAACTCGTCGATGTCATCCTCGTCGACGATACCGCTAAGATCCATGTCGCCGATTGTCTCGGCACCCACGCGGACGGCTGCAAGCTCATAAGTTGGCCACAGGATAATGTCGCCCATCCGCACCGCTTCGATGTCTTCAAATGTCGTGCTGTCTAGATCGGTGCTGGTAAGAATGGTGAACTCGTCACCCGCGGTCGGGGTATAGCCATCGATGGCGGAAATCTGCAACACACCGCCAAGCAGCGCGTCTCCAGTGACCATGATCATGTCGTGGTCTGTGCCGCCTGCTCCGGAGATTTCGATCACGGTTTGGGCGTCGGATTCCAGATCGAGATCGCCTTCGATTTCGATCGTGCCAGGCGAGAATCCCGGGCTCAGTACGGCCACGGTGCCGCCATCGATATCGTTGCCAATGGTGACGTCGCCGGTAACGACGCCTTCGCCGGTTAGCAGTCCGCCCCCGCTAACAACCAACTGAGGTGTCACGACCGCACCAGTGTTGAGTTGGAGGTTGCCGCCAGAGTTCACCACGGCTGCGGCAGAAGCGCTCAACACGCCGCCTGGGCCGATTTCGAGAATCCCGTCGTTGACGTCAGCAGTGGAAAACTCGGCCACGGTGAAGAACGAGGCTCGCGCCGAACCGTTTTTTACGAGCGTGGAGTTGCCGCGTATCGCGTTGGGACCGTTGATCTGGTAGTCCTGCACGTTGTTGTCGAAGCTCATCGCGCCCGGTCGCACGTCTTGCACAACGTCGACAGTGAACGTGTTGGCGGTATCGTCGAAGTGCACGCAATCTAAATCGAAGAACCGAGTGCCGCCGCCGGTCCAATTGTCGGTCGTATTGATATCCCAGTTGCTATTCACGCCGCCTTCCCAGATCAGATCGGCCTTGGCGCCGCTGACTCCGAGCTGGACCACATTCGGCACGGTCGTATCGATGTTCAGCGCGTAGCGGCTGTTGACGGTCGGAATCACTTCAAAGAATCCGGTCCCGATATTGAGTGTTCCCGTATAGCCGATTAACGGATACGTGCCGGCAGCAAGTTGATTCTCGACTGGGTCGATGAAGACTTGATGGGTGCCATCGACGGTGAGATCACCGTTAACTTGGAGGAAGTCGTTCGTGCCAAACTCGGGCAGCAAAGTCCCGGATAGCTCGTACAGCAGTCCGCCTGGCTCGGACAGTTCGGCCGGTACCAGCGACATGTTACCGTTGACCGTCAAGGTGCCAGGCCCATCACCCGGACTGAGGAAGCTGTCGTTGGGCACCTGCAGGTCGAGAACGTCGACGGTACCACCACCACTGAGCGTCTGCCCCGGTTGCAGGAAAAAGCTGGGCGCAATGGACGCGTCGAGCGTAGCACCGTCACGCACAATCACCGGACCGTCCGGCAACGAGTTAGCCAAACCTGTCTGCAGAGTACCTTCGGACACGACCGTCGGTCCGAGGTATTCGACCGGTCCGTTAAATGCGAGCAAGCCTTGGCCCAGCTTTTCGAAGCCGTTGACGCCAGCCAAGGTCGCCTGAATCGTGGGGGCAGGTGCGTCGCCCGCGACGAAAATACTCGGCAGCACATCGGGGACGCCGCTGTCGAGCGTAAGTTGCTCGCTCCCTAGAATCGTCACGGAAGAAGGACCAAAAAACTGCAACTCACCTACGGTGACCGGGGTTGTCAGCAGCGGGTCTTGCGTGGGGCCGCTCAAGATGCCGAAGATCGCGACGTCCCCCGGGTTGTCGGGGATGCCCGAGGTCCAATTCGCTTCGTCGTTCCACAATCCACCGCCAGCGGTCACCCACTCTGACTGTGCGTGGCACGTCGATGCGCTGGTGATCGCTACCGCCAGCAAGGCGAAACAAAGAATGGATCGCGATCGGTACATGGCACGGGCCGCCGAGGACTTTGAGCTGCACTGCAGACGAAATCTATTGTAATCGCTGGTTGCCGATTGGTGGCGCTTCCAGACGCGAAGATAAGTGACACCTCACCACCTGATCGGAGTACCCGACAGGAAAAATGTGCAATGGCAGATTATTTTAGCCGAACACTCTGGTAGAGCGGGCTGCATTTCTGACTAATCTGCGGATTCAGACTCCGTCTCCTGCGTCCACAGGTTGCGAATTCGATTGAGTTTTCGCTCGACGGTCCGCTCGGTGACACCCAGTTCCTCGGCGATTTCCGAGTTCAGGAAGCCTTCAAGCTTCTTCAGCGCGACCGTCCGCAGCACATCGTCTGGCAGGGAAGCGAACAGACGGATGCGTTCTTCTTCGAGGGTCGCCAAATGCGCTGGAGTCAGGTCGTCGGCGATCACATCGCCTAGCCCGAGTGCCGAGGCATCGTCGGCATTCAGGAACAACGACTCGCCGCGCACCTGTCCGCCACCGCGCTTTTGACGCAAGGCATCGCGTCGTTGATTGATGGCCTTGCGTGCTGTGATTTTTGCCAACAAAGGCCATAGGTTCGTGCGATCTTTCAATTCTGGGAACTTTCCATCGCCCACGCCAGCAAAAAAGCAATGCAGTGCGCTGACCGCCACATCTTCTTCGTCTTTAGCCCGTCGGGGGGAGTCGCCGAGCTTAAAGCGGGCTAAGCCCACGAGGCGCTGAAAGTAGCGCTTCCAGATTTCTTGCTGAGCTTGATTGTCGTCCTGAACCTTGAGATCAGCGATCCAGAGCGTGATGGAATGTTCTTCACTCATGGCGAATTGGACCAAATTAATGGAATCAACGGAGTATCATAGTACAATTAGAACACAACACACACGTCGATCTAGTTAGAATGTAGGCAGATGAGCAAATCCACGCCGCACTCTTCGAACACGATCACAAGACACGTCGCAACGCGTCTAGTTGCGTTTTTCGTCATGCTGCCGGCGGCGGCTACAAGTCACGCCGACACGCTGATCTACCTGACCGCAGCAGGGTCTGGCGAGGGGGCAACGCCTACCGCATCCGAGACGCTCAAATTCCTACCGGGCGGGGGGTCGTTTCACATTTGGATCCAGCCCGACGAGCAATTCACCGGCATCAGTCTCGACATTGATCGGGGGGGATCCGCGATTCGGTTCACCGATTCGACCGTGCACAATCCGACGGTCGGCAGCGATACGCGATGGCTGCCCGACCTGATCCGCGATGGCACCGTCACCGACGGCAAGGTCAGTCGCATCGAGGGTGGTGCGTTGGCACCACTCACCGGTTTTGGCACGGGCATCGGATCGAGCACGAGCAGCAGCGATCCCCTGTACGAAGCCAGCGGCGGGTTTCTGTTCGCTACGATCGATTTTGAGGTGCCCAGTCCGACCGAGACGGCAACTGCTTCGCTAGCGATTGGGCACAACTTGCTGAGCGATACCGGTGGTTTGACGACAACCAACATTTTGCTTGGCGTGGGTGACGGGCCCGTGGCGAACTCTCCTGGGGCGACCGGCACGACGATTGACCTAAGCTTCGAAGAGCGCCCGCTCCATCCGACCGACTTCGACGTCGATGGCGATGTCGACGGCACTGACTTGCTAACCTGGCAAGACGGATTTGGCATCACGAGCGGCGCAACGAGAAGCCGAGGCGATGGCACTGGTGATGGCAAAGTCGACGGTGCCGATTTGTCGCTATGGACGACGCAATACGGTACGGTCCCCCCAGGCGCGCTGGCGGCGCTGACCGCCGTCCCCGAACCGACGACCGGCTATCTGTTCGCGAGTGCAGTGATTGCACAGTTGCTCGTCAGGCCACGTCGATAACTGGACTGCTCGCGAAGTTCACACCAGTTCGGCTTCCAATTCACTGATCGCTTCATCTTGAGCGTTGTTATCGGAATGCTGACCGCCCGCAGCCGTGTCGAGATCGACCGTGCCCACCGATCGGAAGTCGGTGGCACCGTCAAACGCCGCGTCGAGCGCTTGCTGAGCACCAAGTTCGTAACCATTGAAGGTCGGCGTACTTCGCGTCTGAACACCCTGTCGGTCATTCGACTGGGCGGAAAAACCGAGGATGGACGCGAGCCGCATCCGCGCTGACGGCATATCAGGGACAACCGACTCGGAGGATGCAACCAACTGCGAAACTGGAGGCACCGATGGAGCAGCCTCTCGCTGCGTCGTTACGAATTGTTGCGTTTGGGCTGCGTTGGCAGCTTCAGTTAGCGTTGAATTGATAACTGGAGCGGAGACCCGATACCGCTGCAGGTGCGGACGTCGCTGGTAGCCCCTGGTAGTTGGCTGTGGCTGCTGGGTGGTGCTTTCGGCCGTTTCGACAGTTTCTGAGATCGTCTTGGCTGCGGGCTCTTCGACAGGTGCAGTGTTGATGCCCTGAGTCTGCGTGGCGGTCGTCTCCGATTGGTGCACGACGGGCGGTTGTGTCTCGACTTGATGGACCACCTCAGGCACTGTGGAAGTGGCAACCACCACAGGTTTTAGATAGCGCAGCCAGCGTGGGCGACGGTTGTAGCCATTCTTGATCGGAGCTTGCGGAGCGACGACCTGCTGATTTGCGGTAGCCTCGGTGTTGATCGGGGCGAGTGTTTCCTCAAACGCAGGAGTCTCGACAGCGGGCATCTCGACGGTCGGGACCTGCGGTACCTGCTTAGGTTCGCCTGGAGCAGTGCGACTGTTGGGTGGCACAGTTTCGACCGGCGCGACGGCGCGCGTGCCACCCCACCAGCTTGCCATCGTGATCGACTTTGGCGCCAGGATAGCGTGTGTCGATTCGTTGGTAGGCTGTTCAGTTTCCTCTGCGTTGCGGGACTGGTCTGGTGGGAGGACCGGGGTCGGCTCGACCATCTCGACCGCCGTCGTTGGATCACTCGTGGGAGACGCGCCGGTCGTATTCGGTGTGGATTCTGGGACCGTCGCGACTTCAACAGCAGGTTCAACCTCGACCGGTTCCGCGGTAGTCGTTGGCGCGCTCGCTGCTTCCGGCTCTTCTGCTGGAGTCACAACAGGTGCCGGCTCCGTGACGACCGGCACGATTTCGTTTTCGACCTCCGGCTGCGGCGTCTGTGACGGCCCCTCGCTGCTAACTTCCGAATTGACAGCGGCTGCTTCTGCAGATTCCGGTGGCACAGGATTCTCGGGAAGCTGAACCTGCGTCGAGGAACTTGCATTCGTTGACGACGTGGTCTGCGGGATGCCAGCCGCCGCAGTAACGGGCGGATCGAAGTTGCCGACGATCGGCCAGGCGAAACTGTTGCCGAATCGGGCGGAGAAATCGGGTCCGAACGGAGTTGGCGCGTAAGCCAGGAAGTTGTTGCTGACTCGGTTGAGCAGCGACGCGCCGCCCGAGACGAAGAAGTACCATTCACCCTGGTCACTAGGGCTGAGGGTAGCACCGTCGGGCACCCAGAAGCCGATGTCGTCGATACGGTCGCCGTCCATATCGGCGGCGACGGCGCGCTCACGAACGCCCGGATACATATTGAAGCCGTTGGCGCCGCCACCGCCGACGCCCACGCGGAATTGCGTGTTGAAAGTGCCACTCCTGTTCGTATCGATCGACACCAGATTGCCACCGAACTGATTGGTCACGGCCGTGTACGCGCCCAGGTCGTCGAAGCCGTCACCATTGAAGTCGCCGACGATCGGGAAGCCGCTATAGTTGGACGCTACGGTCGTGTCGCCGGCGTCGATCATGAAGTTGCGATTCGTATCGAGGTACCACGTGGATCCGTCGAAGACGCCGATCTCATCGCCGTTCGCTGAGTTGCCATCAAAGTTCCCGGCCACCGGCAGACCGTTGATATTCAACACATCGTTGGTGATGATGTCGACACCAGGAGTAATGGTCCCATCGTGATTGGTGTCGATCATCCATCGCCATTGGTTGCCCACACGTCCGTAAGCTGCCAGCGTGTCGAAGCCACTCGCTTGCGTCGGTATGATTGAGCTAAGCCCAAACTTCCCGGCAAACACGTTGTCGGAAGAGAAGCCGATTTGGAAGTTGATGTCGCGGTTACTCGCGTCGACATTCTCGGGGTCGTACTGCAGATTGCCATTGATATCGATCGCCGCGATTCCAGCCGCCCAGACGCCGATTTCTGCTCGTGTGTCGACGGTAAAGCGTCCGACGAAATCGCCACCGGGCACGCCATCGCCACTGATTCCCAACGGCAACAGACTCACCGGGTTGTCCGTTGGCTGGGCCGCGTCCGACTCGCCATCGAGCTTGTTGCCAGCCGGATCGACCAAATTGTCGGAGACCGTCAACGTAAAGCGATCGTCGGGGAGCGGCTGAGCGAAATTCAGCGTGACACTGGCGGTGTTTCCAACTACCGTCAGCACGGGGGCAGCTGTCCCACTGGTGCCAGAGATGATTGAGAACCCATCACCCACCAACGGAGCCGCGGGAAGTGCCGAATCTAAAGTGATTTGTCCCGTTCCCGCGTTGAAAGCTGTGACTCGCCGGATGTTCGGCGTCGCGAGTGTTCCCGCTGCCGGTCCCGTGTTAAAGCGAATGTAGTCGCCCACCGTCACAGGAAACCCAGCGCCCACGACATTAGCCGCCGTGAAGGTTGTTGCGTTGCCGGCAGTGGTGACAGTCTCTTGGAATGTCGCATTACCGGTGGGGAACATGGCGTGCGCCAGACTTGCCGCGGTGATGATCGAGTAGCCATCTCCAACCGCCGGCGCTACCCCTGAAGATTGGTCAAGTGTTATTGCGCCGGTTGCGGCGTTAAACATCGTGATACGCTGCAAAACAAGAGCGTTCGGGCCGTTGTTGAAAGTGATGAAATCGCCTACCGCCGGAACCGGTCCTGGACCGACCAACCCGGCGTCAGTAAAGTTTGTGGCATTTGCGACAGCCGTTACCGTGCCGGAGAGCTTGATCGCTTGGTTCACGACTGCCGAAACGATATCCACATGGCCTACGTGATCACCAATGACCGAGTAGTTGCCCACGGCTCCAGCAATCGTCGGATCGATCGCTGGATAAAGAAAATCATTCGCTGTACCGGGCAAATCGATGCGCCCAGGGAAGTCCAAAAAATTGATGGTAATACTGTTGATAAGCGGACTTGGGCCGTTCACGGAGGGTTTTGGATCGAACAGGTCGTACGACCCGCCACCCAAGGCTGGCTGCGCGTTCGCCGAGACGCTCACGACCGAAGGACCTTGCGTGTCAATGAAAATCGTTAGCGATTGAACTGCGGCGTTGGTATTGCCAGCAAGGTCCTCAGCGCTGACCAAGATTGTCCGAGGGCCGTCTGGCAATAATCCAAAGAGTCCAGCAAAGAGCTGGTCGAACATATTCACCGCCGACGTGATTTCCCAGCGACCGAACGGTTCCTGATTCGTGCCGTCTAGTGGTATCGCCACGGTCTCGCCGAGGAACACGTCGGCAGCCGTAATCGTGCCGCTACCATCCAGATCGACGTACGCTTTGACGATCGAATTGGCTTCCGCCCGTCCGAAGAATGTGGGTGTCGTATCACTGGTGAGGCGATCGATGAAGGTTATCGGAGTTGTCAGCACGCCGGTATCACTATCAGCATGCAGTCCGTCAGCTGCAAGGAGAGGGCTGCCGAACGAAATTAGCGGAGCCACGGTATCGACGACCATCTCGAAAGATTGGCTGCGTGCGCCGTAGCCGAATTGCCCGGACGTGGCTGGGTCGATGATCTCAACGCCGGCGCTGATGAAGTGGCTGCCATCGGCCAAGACCAATGCGCCACCGATCGCATCGGTGCCGAAGTCGAAACGATATACGCCCGGCACACCCGCCAATGGCACGGCGTAGCCAACCGGTGTCAGAGGCGGTTGCCCGGGCTGCTGCGGCGCACCTTCGATGAAGACCGGCACGCGGAATCCGGCTCCACCGGCTAGCGCAGCTGCTTGCGATGGGTTGAATGGCATGGGGATCACTTCGTCCGCTGGAGTGCCTGGAGCCGGATTGCCAGGCAGGTCGTTCAGCAAGATGTTGTCATTCAAGCGGAATGTAACAATTGGCGTGCTATCACGCGTCGTATCGTCGAATTGCGAACGACCGGTGTCGGTTGTTTCGATGATAAACGCATCTCCGACAGCCGGTGCAGTCAGCAATCCGGCCCCGACCGTGAACTGCCCCGTCACGTTGTTGAACGCCATAATCACAGCAGAACGGCCGGCGTTCAGGCCGCTGGTGAACTCGATCGTTTTGCCGACGAAATCAAACGCTGGCGGCGGTAGCACACCATTGGCCGGTGCAAGATTCGCGCGGAACACGGTCGCAGTTGGCGCTACTGCGTTGTTGATTGTGCCAATCTGAATGATATCGTTCAGTTCCAGATCAAACGGCACTGGCGGGGCTTCATTGGTGATGCTCAGTTCGTAGCCATTGACGACCGAAGGATCCACGACTCCCACGCCGTTTTCGCCAAACACGTTGATGAAGTACGTCTGCCCTGCAACTACTGGTACGCGAACTCGCGCATTAGGAGTTGCGTCGGGATTGCCAAATGTGCCCGCGCCACCGACGACGTTGCCAGCCGAGTCCAACACGCGCAGCCCAAGCTGCCCGCCACCTGGCAAGAGCGCGGCATTGTAGATTTCAAAAAAGGCCGTCACATCGAGCGTGCCCGTCTGCTGCGCAACGACCTGGAAGAAATCGACATCCGCCGGAACGCCCGGATGCTCACCGAAGATGGGGAATATTGCCAGATTATCCACGTTGATGGATTCGCCTGTGCCGAGATGCGTCGCCGTGGTGAGGAACTCGTTCGACTCCGAACCGTCAGGCCCAAAGACTAGCAGCTGAGGAACACCAGCATTGACCGCGACGTTCGGCGTGACGACTTCGACATTGCGATACGAAATGTCAGGCATCGCCACAGCGTTGCGATACACGCGCACACGGCCTTCGCCAGGATTGAGTCCCACGGCGTTGACGGCGAAGTCGGTGGCCGGCAAAGTATTGCCTGCTCCGGTTGCAATCACGAGTGCGTCGCTCGCGCCCGGCTCGCCACCGTCCACATCGATCAGCAGATTGGAACCGGCGGGTGCTCCCGCCACGGTCGGGGCGGGGGTAACTTGGAATGTGTCGTTGCCGCGGAGTCCACGGGCCAAAACGCTCTCGATGCCGGTGCCCAAAGTGACCGGCTGCAACTGTGTTCCATTCACATCAGTCACCGACGCCACGCGAGCCGTGGCATCGACAGCAATCGAGTCGCGGTTGTTCGTGCCCTCAATGATTACAGAATCGGTGTTGGTGGCTCCGACAGGTTCGTTGACGGTAAACGCGCCTGTGACGTTGGTGAAGTTGAACGTCGTGTTGTCGTTGACATTTTGGAATGTCCCCGCAGCCGCGCCTGTCGGTTGGTAGCTCAGCTGATCGTCGCCACTAGTCAGCGTAGCCGTCAGGGCAGCCGCACCAGCGTTGATGTTTACTGTTTCGATTCCGGCGAAACTAACGGGAGCGAAGCCAGCTTCGGTGATCGTGCGGAGCCCTAGATCGGCTGTCAATGCAGCGCCATTGCCAGTGAAGTTCAGCACATCGCTGCCGTTGTCAGGGCTGCCACCTTCGATGATGATGCTTGGAGTTTGTCCACCGAAACCTGGAAACGGATGATTCCCGGGAATCAGAAATACGTCATCGCCGCTGAGTCCCTGCAGCGTCAGCAAAGCTATGCCGATCGTACCAAAGTCTTGTCCAGGTAGACCAAAACTGTCCTTGATAGCTACTTGTCCAAAGGACCTTACGGCGAAACTATCGTTACCTGACGTACCCAGGATTTTCAAGGTATCTACCCGAGTGCCACTGACATCGACGAATTGCACCTCGGGAGCAGGACCGCCACTAACAAAGTCGGTGTACTGAACCGGCATCAGATCGTTACCGAAAACTGACCTGGCCACGATCGAACCGGAACCGGCGAAGTTGGGACCCGGCGCAAGAATGATGTTGTCTGGTGCAGCAGGCGTCGTGTACGTAAGCTGGTCGCCAATACCTTGCCCGTCGATGACGGCACTTTCGATAGTAGCCAACGTGATCGGAACCGGACCGGCACCTGACACGACCGCGTCGTCATCGGTCGTAACGGCGAAGTTGATATTGTCACCACCGGTGGTGCCGCTGATGATCGCCCGGTCGGAACCCGCCGTCGGATCGCCACCGTTGATCGTGATGCCAGTCAAGCCGCTGGGCGTGTTGGGATTGTTGGTGCTAATCTCATCACTGCCTCCCGCGGCATTAAGCACTAACGTAGTTTTATTGGCGAAATCTATGGTTTCGAACCCATCGATCGATACCAAACCACGATTATTTGTGGAGCCAACCGAGTACGAGATCGCGTTGTCCGCACCGTTGCCATCGACGGTTAATGAAGCCGCAGCCACTAACTCGACGACCGGCTCCAGATTATCGAAACTGATAATCATGTCGTTGAACAAGGTATCCGCGTCGCCATCATCGTAGGCGAGCCGCCCTTCGTCGGGCTGCAGCCCGGGCGAGTACCTGACATCCACGGGGGCCGTGTTGGGGGTACCCTGCACTTGCAGCGTGTCCGAACCTACTCCACCGTCGAATAGGATGGGCGTGCTGATCAAGCCGGTTCCGTTCACGTCCACCATCAAGCGGTCGTCGCCGCCACGGGTATTGATGCGAAGCAGGTCGTTCGCATTCATGCCCGTGGTGCCGATCGTGATGTCGGTGTCGCTTACCTGCAGGTTCGCCCCGCTCATTGAAACCGTGATCTGATCGTTGTCACTTTCGCCTTCAATGATCAACTCGTCCTGATTGTTGCTATCGAACAGGTACGTATCGGCGCCTTCGAGTCGATTGGTGTTACTCCCGCCCGGAGCGGGCAAGAAATCTGCAACAAACGTGGCGGTGGTGGTTTGCGCTCCACCCTGCAGCACAAAGTCGTTGACGTCGGTGAAGCTGATCGTTGGCAGCCGGTCAGAAATCACTTCGTCGGTTTCCGCTGCGTTAGCGTGCTGCACACGCGCGATCGCCTCGCCAAGGCCGAGGTTCACGGTCAGATCATCGTTGTCCGCGTCTTGACCATCAAAGAAGATGTTCTCGAATCCGCTGACCGTCTGCGATGCGCCTAAGCCTGTGATGGTCTGATTCGCCGGCACCAAGGCCGAGGGTTGGATCACAACGGAATCATTTACCCGGAGATTTCCGTTGAGCACCAGCGTGTCGCTTCCGCTGCCGTTGCTGCCGCCGCGAATGTCAAACTCGGTGACGACCGGAAGACCACCAATACTGTCGTCAAAGACCAACGTGTCGTCATTGTCTTGCAGGTCGACAACGACCGTAGTTGTGAGCGCATTCACCAACACCGCGCCGGCGCCGGGCAACAGGTCGAACTGGACTGGTACAAACGCCTGCGTGCCACCTGAGCCCGCAATCGGGAAGACGCCAATACCGATCGCATTAACACCGGTAGGATCGGTAACCAGCAGCCCGTTTTGCACACCTGCGCCTTCGGTCGGATCGGGATCCAGCATCGCAAATGCGAGGGTAACACGGTTATCCTCTTGAACCGTGTCGCCACCGAGCATTCCCGATTCATCTTTGATCGTGACGAAGCTCGTGACCGGGTCGATAAACACATCGACCGCCAACATTCGGCGGTCTTCAAGTGTTTCTACCCGCATTGGGCGTGCGACCGTCGACTGCGAACGTTGCTTGCGGCGCACGCCTCTCGGCAAGCGGCGTATTGTAAGAGCATCAGCGAGTATAGATTTCCAGCGCAGCATCTAAAGAGCCCCCCTCCGCGAAGCATGGATCAGCGATGTCGTTCAGGCTCGTGCCTGGTTTCCCCGGACGGCCTGCTGGGGAGTCAATCCTTCGTAGAAAGCCTCTCTAAGCCCTGTATTCCTAGGCAGAAAGACCTTAATCCATGCTAGACAGGGGCTGCTAGCAACGCAAACAAATAGCCGCTAGAAGTAGCGCTGTAACGACTTTGCGGATGGGAGTGGCTGGCAGAGAGTTTATGCGGCCACTAGAATTCCCACTCGGCACGGCCCACTAGGCCATCGAAAGTCAGAATGCTGCTCAGATCGTCGAAGTTATGCGTCTGAGCCGCGTTGATGAATTCCTCGGTCTTCACTACGTTGAACCACGTGCTGACCATGTAGCCGGTCGAAAATCGCAAGCGACGACGAGGGGCGACCCAGCCAAAGCCAAGTTCTAAATCGAATCCCGGCACGACGCGTCCAGCGGACCAGCTCGTGATGGCTTCAGGACCGGGACCGTTGAATGTGTTGAACTGCGCGTAGTCGGCTTTGAACTCACCGACCATCAGGTTAGAGATTCCTTGGCCGTAGACATACAGGCCTGTCACCGTCGAGTGCCGTTCGCCCTCCAAGCCCAGGCGAATGCCGCCGCCGTCGAAGTCGACATTGGTGCCGACCGAGGTGGTTCCGGTAACTAGGAACTGCGAGCGGAAGTCTTGATCGAGCCGTGCGTAGCGGACGCCGACAATGTAATTCACGATGTCGGCAAACTCGCTCCGATAGTTTCCACATTGGTCACACTGAAGTGGTTCGCACCCATCAAAGAGAGCTTTGAAGTCGAGATCGACGAAGTCGTATTCAATCCCGGTTTGAGCGCGCGCGTCTAGCGTGTCGGTCGTAGCGTTCATCGAAAGTGGATGAGTCACGAGCGATCGCAACAAGATCGGCGCATCGACGGTAACCGAGTCGGCGTCGTCCGCACGGAAGTACGTGTACTGCGCGGTTAAACTAGAATCAGGTTGGATGCGGAGGCTAAACCCGGCGCGGAAAGCGGGCTCGTAGCCGAAGTCAACGACTGCCGCCGGACCGACGGGAACCTCGGCCCCCAACGCGGGCGCCACCGGCCCGTCAATGGGCAGAGCATACGTGACTTCCGCATTCCGCGGACGAATGTACAGGAAGTCGCCAAACAGTCCCGAGCGATGCTCATACTGAAAGGGAATCGGACTGTTGTGCAGCCAGTTGCTGAAGCGACTCTTGAACGGTGCCTGAGTCCCAACGACGCGCTGCTGATTTGGAGCCATCATTGGCGGCTGGCCTGGGACGGTCGCCGGGATCGAATACCCCGCCATGGGACCGTCCAGATGTACCGCGCCGTCGGGTGCCACTTGCATGACAGGTTGCACGCCATAGTTCGCTCGTGCTGGCGTCACAAACTGCTGCGCAAGAGCCTTGCTGCTGGCACACAGCAAGGCCAAGAGAATCAGCAAAAATGTCGGTTGCCGCTTTAGCATCGGTTTAGCGATTCCTGCGAGAACGGCGGAAAAACTCAGAAACTTTCGCCGCGAAGGGCTGGCTTGTAGAACAATCCTAGCCACCGGTCAACACCGCTTAGCCGTTGGTGTATCAGGACTTCGGGAGAAATCGGTCCAATTCTCGATGTTAGTCGTCACGATAGCAGTGCTGGTACGGCTGAAAAAAGTTAGTGAATCCGTGTGCGAACAACTGACAAGGATCGCTGGGTAGATTCGAGCGACGGAGTGCGCAAATGGATCGCGCGAAACTATCCCTGCGCAAACGAGCTTACGCACACTTTCACCCAATCAGACAGCGGCTCCGTGAACCGCCCGGATGTAGCTCGCTCACGCGAACGCCCCGTAGCTGGCCGCAAATCTTAGATCACTCCGTTAACAGAGTCGCAGCTGCTCGAAACGCTTTATGTCCCGTCGAACCGTCTCCTAAGATCGGGTAACTTCGCTTCGGAAGTTTTTGACGAAACTCTTGCAATACTCCTTCGTTGTCGACCGAGCGAGCAAGGTTGGTCCATTCGTGCGGATCTGCCTGACGGTCGTACAGTTCTTCCGAGCCATCGCGATAGCGAATGTAGCGGTACCGTTGCGATACGAGCGCGATGTTGCCGGGTCCAAAACTGCATCGGGCCAGATGATCCCAATCGGCTTGCGAGTTTTCAAGCAGCAGACGAAGTGAGTTTCCTTCCAGTCGTGGATCGGGCTTCGCATCTGTAAGATCCAACAAAGTCGGATAGATATCGAGTAGCTGCACTGGCTGATCGCAGACTGCGCCCTTCACGATTCCTGGACCCGCGATGATCAGCGGCACCCCCGTACTGTCTTGCCACAGGCTCCGTTTGGCCCATCTTTCCTTTTCTCCCAGATGAAAGCCGTGATCGCTGAACAACACAACCACGGTATTCTCCGCGTGATCACTTTGTTCCAAGGCCTCCAACACTCTGCCTATCTGTGCATCGACAAAACTCACGCAGGCCAAATACGACTGCACAAGTGGCTTCCACTCGTCGTTGCGCGTAACCCATTCGTGTGGCGGGGCGACATGCTCACGGCGCGTCAGAGCCACGGCGTACGGAGAAAGGTCTTCGAGATCGTCGACTCTCACTTCCGGCAACCGAACAGTTTCCAGCGGGTAGAGGTCGAACCACTTTTGCGGAACGAACTGTGGGACGTGCGGTCGAAAAAAACCCACACCAAGAAACAACGGCCGATCGAAGCTCTTGTTGAGCTGTTCCACAGCCCAGTCAGCAATCTGATAGTCTGGCATCTGCTCATCACGGTTCGGATAAGTCCCCCAATCCCAGAGCGGATGTCCCGGGTAGGAGCTTATCTTCAGCTTTGGACGTGGCCCAAATCCTCCAAATGTACCAGCGTAGTTGGGCAGGTACTGTTCATTCTGCCGTCCACCGCTGTGAAAGAGCTTTCCAGCGCCCGCGACGAAGTAGCCTTCCTCTTCAACGCTTTGCGGAAGTAGCTTGCTCTTGCTCGCAATCGGTGATTCCGCGAGAGCGGGATTGAGAAAGTAGATGCCCGTCGTGCTGGGATACAACGACGCCATCATGCTGGCCCGCGAGGGGTTGCACACCGGCGATTGGCAATGGGCGTTGGTGAAGAGCACGCCGCGCTCGGCCAAGCGATCGATATTGGGCGTCTGGGCTTGTGGATGGCCGCCCATGCAACCGACCCAATCATTTAGATCATCAACGGCAATCAGCAGTATGTTCGGCGACTCTGCGCTGACCACTGGCGGCTTGCCAAGGACGACAGTCCAAACGAGCGTCGTCGTGGCGACGAGTTGTGCAATCCATTTCAAACACATTGCTATTCCTGCTTAAGCGAAAACCGCTTCCACGACGCGAGAAGGCTTGGTCACATTCGATAGTCGCTGATTGAGACCCTGGAACGGATAGGTCAGACGCTTATGATCGAGTCCCAACGCCCGTAACATCGTGGCATGGAAGTCGTGTGGAGTGACGGGGTTTTCGACGGCTTCATAGCCGACTTCATCCGTTTGACCGTAGGTAAAACCGGACTTCATGCCGCCGCCAGCCAGCCAGATGGTGAACGCCCCCGGATTATGGTCGCGACCGATGAGCTTCATTTCCACACCATTGCGGTTCTCGCGCATCGGCGTGCGGCCAAATTCGCCCCCCCAGATGACAAGGGTCTCGTCCAACAGGCCGCGCTGCTTGAGATCGGTCAACAGCGCCGTCATTGGCCGATCGACTTCGCGGCACCGATCAGAGAATCCGGCGTTCAAAGCTTCGTTGGCACCCGCGCCATGCGAATCCCAACCCCAGTGGAAGAGCTGAATAAACCGCACGTCTCGCTCCACCAACCTACGCGCGAGCAGGCAGTTGTTTGCGAACGAATCTTTGCCGGGCTGTGTTCCGTACAACTCGTGAATATGTTGCGGCTCGTCCTTGAGATCAAAAGCCTCGGTGGCTGAGGTCTGCATCCGGAAAGCCATCTCGTATTGCGAGATGCGCGTCAGCGTTTCCGGGTCGCCCTTCGCGTCATACGTTTCCTGATTGATCTTCTTTATTGAGTCAAGCATCCGCCGACGGATGGTGGGTGTCACGGCCTTCGGGTTGGAGAGATACAACACCGGCTCCCCTTTGCTCCGACACTGCACACCCTGATACACCGACGGCACGAACCCTGAACCCCATGCCGATTTGCCGGCTGAGGGAGTGTGGCCGCCAGAGATCAATACGATGAAACCCGGCAAATTCTGATTGTCGCTGCCAAGTCCGTAGGTGACCCAGGAACCAAACGACGGATAGCCTAGATTGGGATTGCCGGTATGCAGCAGCAGCTGCGCCGGGGCGTGATTGAATTGGTCCGTCTTCATCGATTTGATGAAGCAGACCTCGTCGGCCACCGACCGGAAATGCGGCAGTCGATCAGAGACCCACTGACCACTTTCGCCAACTTGCTTAAAGTCGAACTGGGGTGCCAGCATGAATGGCACGCCCTGGATAAACGCAAATCGTTTACCTTCCAAGAACGACTGAGGGCAGGGCTGACCATCGAGCTTCTGGAGCTCGGGTTTGAAGTCGAACAGTTCAAGCTGGCTAGGAGCGCCTGCCATGTGCAGGAAAATCACCCGTTTAGCCTTTGGGCGGAAATGCGGAATCGTAGGCACGCTCGCGGCGGACGGAGCACTCGCAACCGCCTGCTGGCGATTCTGAAGCGCCAGCCAGAGTGCACCCAGGCCCGTCGGACAAGAACCTAGGAAGTGACGTCGCGTCACGCCCGCAAGGTGCTGAAGTTGCTCTTGAGGTTCGAGGTTCATGCTATTTCACCAGTGCTTCGTCCAAGTTGAGGATGGCACTCGCCACGACCGTCATCGCCGCACGGTCGTGGTCAGTTTCGGCCTCACTGTCTACAGCTTTTTCGTATTCGGACCGCGTAGCCTCAAACAAGGCCACCAATTCGGTCACGGTCGTATTGGTGAGCTGATTTTGGGTCACGATCAGATAGGCCTCGCGAATCCAATCTTCAGGCAGTGAATCCGCTCTGTCCATCACTCTCACCGCCAAGTGCTCGCTCAATTCGACATAGACTGGGTCGTTCAGTGTCACCAGCGCCTGCAGAGGCGTGTTGGTCGCAATTCGACGCGGCGAGCAGACCTCGCGACTGGGTGAGTCGAACGTCATGAAGCTTGGGTACGGGCTCGTGCGCCGCCAATAAGTGTAAAGTGCGCGCCGGTAGCGATCCGCGTCGGTCGCCGCCTTCCACTTCGCTCCGCTGTACACTGCTTGCCAAACACCTTCTGGCTGCGGCGGCATCACCGAAGGGCCGCCAATCTTCGGCGAGAGCTTCCCCGCCGTGACTAACGCCTGATCACGGACCATCTCGGCTGTCAGCCGCGTTCTTGGACCACGAGCCAGCAAGCGATTGCGCGGATCGCGCTCCAGCAGCTCGGGAGTTATACGATTCGCTTGCCGATACGTGGAGGACAACACCAAGTCACGCAGAAATGGCTTGATGTGCCATGTATGCTCCTGTTGAAGCTGTACAGCGAGGTGATCTAGCAGCGCCGGATGCGAAGGCGGGGTACCCGTCGAACCGAAGTCTTCCAAGGTTTCCACGAGTCCGATACCAAACAGTTCGGACCAAATGCGATTCACCAGCACGCGGGCCGTCAGTGGGTTGTCGTCGGCAACTAACCATTCTGCGAGTTCTGTGCGTCCCGGATTCGCTAGGTCCAGTTCGTGTAAGGTTTCGGGTACGCCGGCCACAACCAAGTCGCCGCGTGTCTGCCAGTTGCCACGAATAAATGTGCGCGTCGGACGTGAGTAGTCTCTGCTACGCGTTTGCATGATCGGAATCGGTGTACCCTTGAGCTGTTGTAGCGACGCAGCAAGCGATTGCAGTTCTTCCTGGCGTACACCGCGATCTTCCGCAGCGACCAGGCTCGACCAGGCGGGGTCTGCGGAACTTGTAAGCCCGAACCGACGCAAATGAATGCTCTGACCGCCAGACGTCGACGCCTTCTGATGGAGTTCAAGCGAGAGTACAGCGCCCGCAGGCGGAGCGAGCGGTTGCTTCAGCACGAATACGGCCCAGCGTGGACCATGGAGCTTTGGATAGCCACCGAAGCCTTGATGATTCTCCTGGAGCGAATCCTTCGGATCGAACGGACCTGCGAGGTAGTCGGCGATCACGTCGTGAATCTCAACCGGCTGACTCGTCCCGTCGGCCAGTTCCAGCGTCAGCTTGATCTGTGACAGCACCGAACCGCGTTCTGGCCACTTCGCGGGATCATCCGATTCGGGAAGAATCTCGACCCGCAGCGCGCGCAGTTCTGTGGCTGTTGTCTTGACGAAATAGCGGGAGTTCGCCGGGATGGTACCTCCTACGACGCGTACGAGGTGGTCATCGGTGATTTCCAATTCGCCATGAGAAGAACTCACCTCCGTAGGAAACAGCTTCGTCCAATCAGCACAGCCCTCTGCGAGGGCGACACCTTCACGGTTGAGTTGCTCTCGCAATGCCTTGTGCTCTCGAGTGAGCGCGACCGTTGACTCAAGCTCTTGCTTGTCCTTGTTTTCTGGGTACGTGAGCGTGGGATAGTCGTTGCTCAGGTCATGATCGGCGGTGTTATTGAGCATCGCCATGAATTGGTAGAACTCCTCATGGCGGAAGGGATCGTAAGGGTGGGAATGGCATTGCACACACCCAAACGTGGTGCCCATCCAAACCGTCCAGGTCGTGTTGATCCGATCGATCACTGCCGCGACGCGGAATTCTTCGTCGTCGGTGCCACCTTCGTCGTTCGTCTGCGTATTGCGATGAAACAGCGTTGCAATCAAATCATCGGCAGTCGGCTCGGGGAGCAAGTCTCCTGCCAGTTGTTTGAGGGTGAACTCATCGAATGGCATGTCGGCGTTGAAGGCCGCAATCACCCAGTCGCGAAACGGCCAGGCATGACGATGGTTGTCTTTCTCGTATCCCTGGGAATCGGCGTACCGCGCTAGGTCCAGCCACATCGACGCCCAACGTTCCCCGAAATGAGGCGACACCAACAGGCGGTCGACCTCAGCTTGATACGTGGCGAGCCGATTATCGGAATTCGATTCACACGCGTCGAGAAAGCTCAATAACTCCTGCTCGGTTGGCGGCAGTCCGATCAAATCGAACGATACGCGTCGCAGCCACTCCGTGGGTTCTGATTCGTCGGTAGGACGCAGGCCTTCGTTTTCGAGCTTGGCAAGCACAAAGCGATCGAGAGCTGTGTTCGACCACAAGGTATCGTTCACGTCGGGCACGTCGGGTGGCGCGGGCTTACGGAATGCCCAGTGGCCGTCCCACTCGGCACCCTGCTCGATCCACAGTGTAATTAGCTCAACCTCACGCCGGCTGAGGGGCTCCGGGTGCTCCTCGACCGGCGGCATGCGCAGGTCTGGGTCCGTCGTCGTGATGCGATGAAGCAGCTCCGACTCCTGCGGATTGCCCGGCTCAATGATGCCAGAATCGAGTACCTGCTGCTCATAGATGAATGACAAGTCGCTCGCTTGCTTCACGCCACCGTGACACGAGGTGCAATGCTTGTTCAGCAATGGACGTATCTGGGAACTAAAGTCGACCCGTTCCGGCTCGGCATAAAGCCGCGTTACCGACGACACGAGAAAGGCGACAACAAAACATCGATTGAGATTAGGTGAGGAAACCATCGCGCCAGATACCAAGAAGCGAATACCACTCGTGCACTTCCGATCGAATTCAAACCGATGTCAGAACCGTGCGAGTAGGATCGATTATACCTGGAAGATGTCACAGAATGGTAGACATCGAATGGCCGATCAAATCGGCCAGGGCCAATGGACGGTTTCGCTTCACCGTACGCGCGTAGCACAGGGAGCTGGCGTTGGCACCTTGATCGACTAAGGACCTGCTCGCAAATCTAAACGAGAGCGGCCTCACGCCGGGGTGCAACGCATGTTTCGTAGAACTTCTCAATCTCGGCTTCGGTAGCCATTAGGATGACGATATCTCCGGCTGTGAGAACTTCGTCGTCTTTAGGATTGAACACCGTCTCGCCGTCCGGGCGACGCACGGCCACGATCATCAGTTGTTCGAAACTCTCCTCCGCTTCGCGCACGGTTCGCCCGGTATAGGCACTCTCGGCAGTGAACTTAAACTCCTCGAGATCGGCGTTCAGGCCCGATTCGCTGCCAATGCTGCGGAGCAGGTCGGACGCTTCCGGACGCACGATCACGTCGGCGATACGTTCGGCACCGATGATCGCAGGCATCACGACCTGATCGGCGCCGGCCTGCACGAGTTTTTTCTCGGTACGCGGATCCTCGCCGCGAGCGACGATCTTCACGTCCGGGTTCATGTTGCGCACGGTCAGCGTGAGAAAGACGTTGTCGGGATCGCTTTGAATACCGAAAACAATGGTCGACGCACGGTCGAGACCGGCGGCGCGGAGGACGTTTTCCTCAGTGGCATCCGCCTCTAAGCAAATGTAGCCGTGCTTTTGCGCTTCGGCTATCGTCTCAGGGCACGGATCGATCACAACAAACGGTACACGGTGCCGGGCCAGCCGATGGGCCAAATTCTGACCGATTCGACCGAATCCACAAACGATGACATGATCTTCGAGCTTCTCGATTTCTTTACGCATCCGCTTTTCTCCCAACGCTTTGTCGAGTTGCCCCTCGACGATTGCTTGAATCAACATGCCTAAGGTGTACGCGACCGAGACCATTCCGATGAGAATGACCACAATTGAAATCACTTGCCGCATTGGCGGCACTTCGACGTCGACGCTCTGCGAATAGCCGACCCCCGCGATCGTAATCACGGTCCAGTAAATCGATTCCAACAGTGGCTTCTTGAACAGCCAGTGAAATGAGAGAATCGACCACACGAAGACGCAGCCTACTACAAAGGCACCTTTTCGTGCTCTCAGAAGGGCTTCGTTCATGCTGAGCTATTAGTCTTGGGCTACAAGTCGTGAGTTTCTGGCTCGCGACTAGCGACTCAAAACTCACCACTCAAGTGTGATAATCGGCGTTCAGACGCACGTACTCAGCGGTGAGATCGGTGGTCCAAAAACGCGCTGACGCCGATCCCTCGTCGAGCAGCAGCACAATGCCTGTGTCGCGATTATCTCGAATCGATGCAGAAACGGCCGCCGCGTCGAACTCCACCGGGGCACCTTTCTCGTAGAGCAACATTCCGTTGATCAGCAGGCTCACCTTGGTGGGGTCAAACGCTATACCAGCGTAGCCCGCCGCAGAGACAATACGGCCCCAATTGGGGTCGGCGCCGGCGATTGCCGTCTTGACCAAAGGACTGTCTGCAATGGTCTTGGCGATTGTGACGGCGTCCGTCCGGCTCTGGCAGCCGTGCACCTCCACGGTGATTAAATGCGATGCTCCCTCGCCATCAGCCGGGATCGACTGAGCGAGGTCTTCACAGACCTCCACCAACGTGGCTTGGAACTTCGCTAACTCGCCGCCGGAGAGAGCCTCGCCGCCCACTGCGCCGTTGGCCACTAGCAGCACCGTGTCGCTGGTGCTCGTGTGTCCGTCGACACTGATGCAATTGAACGATTCGTCGACAGCATCCTTCAAACCGTGCTGCGCATCCGCGACCGCAACCGCCGCGTCGGTCATAACGACGGCCAACATGGTCGCCATGTTGGGCCCGATCATCGCGGCACCTTTGGCAATTCCTGTGATGGTCACGCGCCGCCCGTCCAACTCGATCTGACGACTACGGATCTTGTGCACCGTATCCGTGGTCATCATCCCCCGTGCCGCGTCGATCAGCGCTTGCTCATGGTCGGCAAGTTTGGACGCGGCATCGGAAATACCAGCGCAAATCTTCTCCATTGGCAGGTGCTCGCCGATCAAGCCGGTCGACATAACGAGCACATCCTGCGCGGCTAGTCCACAGGCTGTTGCGGTGCTCTCGGTCATCTCGACCGCATCGCGCATGCCCTGCTCCCCGGTGCATGCGTTGGCGACGCCAGAATTAATAACCACAGCGCGCACCGTTTCACTCGGCGTGCGTTCTCGGTTGAGATGCACCGGTGCGCCGCACACCACATTCTGAGTGTAAACCCCAGCTGCGACCGCAGGTCGATCCGAGACAAGCAGCGCAACGTCAAGTTTGTTCGAGCTGCGTTTCACACCCGAATACACTCCTGCCGCTCGAAAGCCTTGTGGAAGTTGGTCGGACATAGCGTGATGGGTCGGAGGTGGGGTTAGGGTTGGGGCAATAAATGTCAAATGCGAATTGCTAGACGAAACCTCGAATGTCGCCGTTACGGCAGATTCACCATTGGTGCCTTACTCATTCACTCGTTATTGGGTATTTGATCAATCGTCATTACAACAGCGCAGTCGTTTCTTCGAACTCGTACATCAAGTTGAAGTTTTGTACGGCTGCTCCCGAAGCACCTTTAATCAAGTTGTCGATCGCGCTGACGATGACCGCTTTGTCTCCAACTCGGCGGACGGTGATGTCGCAGAAGTTGGTGTTCGCGACTTGCTTGGTGCCGGGTATGCCTGCCAAGACGCGCACGAAAGGTTCGTCGGTGTAGTATTCTTGCAGTGTTTCGAGCAGTCGCTCTGCAGACACGTCGGAAGCAACGTCCGCATAAGCGGTCACCAGTTCGCCACGATCCATGGGAATCAGATGCGGTGTAAACACGACGTTTGTGTTCACGCCGCACCATTTGCTCAGGATCAAATCAATCTCTGGGGTGTGACGGTGCTCACCTACACCATAGGGCGTCAGATTCTCGTTGGCCTCCGGAAAATGCAAGTGCGGCTTCGCTGAGCGACCGGCGCCGCTCACACCACTCTTCGCGTCGATGACGATACCACGTGGCTCGATGACACCTGCCTTGAGCAGTGGAGCCAGTGCCAAAATCGCCGCCGTGGGATAGCAACCCGGATTGGCGACTAAATCGGCTCCGCGAATTGAATCTCGATAAAGTTCCGGCAAGCCGTAGACGGTTTGTGCCATGCGGCCGGGATCGGGATGCTCGACGCCGTACCAGTGCGTGTAGATCTGCGGATCGTCGAGTCGGTAGTCGGCGCTAAAGTCGACGACGCGGCATCCCGCCTCAAGCAATTCACTGACCACCGCGGCACTGGCCGCATGGGGCAAACAGCCAAACACACAGTCTGCTCTTTCGGCCACTTGGGCCGGCGAAAGATTTTCCAGCTTCAGGTCGAGTCGCCCCCGAAGTGAGGGGTGCACCTCGGCCACGTGTGGCTGCGAATCCTGGCGAGTCGTAAGCGCGGTCACTTGGACTTGTGGATGCCGCAGCAGCAGGTCCAACAGATCGCGCGCCGTGTAACCGGTGGCACCAAGAATTGCGGTACGAATCATCTGTTCCTACATGTCCAGGCCAGGGCAATTGCGAAGCCGGGCAGCGAATTGAATCTAGGGGAGGCAAGCGGCCCCAAGGTGGGTAACCTCCCAGTATAGTGACAGCACCGCAGATTTACCACGGGGATGCACGTAACCAGGTAGCGGGGGCTCGTAAAGTAAACGGCGCTGATCGCGGGCGGTCGGAAACTCTCATGCCAGCACGACTTCGGACCTTGAACTACTGATCAAGATCACGCTATAAAACGCCGATTGGAGGGAGAGAATCCCGATCAGTCCATCGAGATGAGGCGGTTGAAGGAGAAGCGAGATGCCGAGCACGAACGACAACGGAATCTATGAGATCAGCGAAGCAGCGATCGCCCAGCGGGCCTACGAAATCTGGGAATCGAATGGCTGCCCAGACGGGGATGGCAGCGAGAATTGGGAAGCCGCCAAGCAGCAGTTGATGGCAGAAAACCAATCAGCAGAAGCAGACCAACCGTGTGAGTCCGGCGAACGCCGCGGTCCATTGCTGAGATTCTTCGACCGGCTTCGCAACCGCGCTGCTTAAGCCTATTCGTCGATCAGCCGCTGTTGGACGACCTCCAGAATCTGCTGCGCGACGATCAACTTGCTACCTTGCGCGGAGCGGAGAATTTCGCCGTCTGCCGAGATGATCTCAACGCGATTCTCGTGCGAATCCATCGCCTCGACGCCGTTGGAAACCATAAGGTCGCAGTGCTTGCGTTCCAACTTGGCTAGCGCGCGAAGCCGATGGTCCTCGGTCTCGAGAGCGAACCCAACTACCCAACGCGCGTCTTTCTCTGCGCCAAGCGTTGCGACGACATCGTCGGTTTCGATCAGGTGCAACTGCAGCGGCTCGCCCGTCTTGGCGATTTTGCTGTCTTCCACGTGCACAGGTCGATAATCACAGGGCGCGGCAGCGCCGATCAGGCCGTCCGAGCTTTCGAAGGCCGTCCGTGAGGCATCGAGCATCTCTTCGGTCGACACGACCGGGACGACCTTTGCAGCCGACGGATACTCGACTTCGACCGGTCCGCTGACGATGGTCACTTCGTGTTCTAGCTGCAACGCCGCAGTTGCAAGTGCCGCGCCCATCCGACCGCTGGATCCATTGGTGAGGTATCGGACGGGGTCGAGATACTGTCGCGTCGGGCCGGAGGTGATGAGAATGCGGGCCATGTTGGACTACGATTCTCGAATAACGATAGGACACGAATTCGACATTCGGTACTCGTCACTCGTCCTCGCCCTCCAAGAGACTCAGGATCACGCGCTTAATCTCATCCGGCTCTGCCATCCGCCCCACGCCCTTCTGCCGGCAGCTGAGCCAACCTTCTTGGGGGCCAACCGTGTGAAAACCATCGGCCTGAAGTTGCTCGAGATTGCGTTGGACAGGCGGCTTTTCCCACATCTCAGTGTTCATCGCCGGGGCGATAACCACGCGCCCTGTGAACGAGAGCAGCAACGTGCTCAGCAAGTCGTCGGCTAATCCGTGAGCGGCTTGGGCCATGAGGTGTGCTGTTGCTGGCGCGACGCAGAGCAGTTCGGCCCTGCGCGCCAGCTCGATGTGGGCACCAAGCGGAAACTCCTGGCCATCGAACACGCGTGTGTAGACGCGTCGGCCGGTGAGAGCGCGAAACGTCGCGGGGCCGACGAACTTTGTCGCGGCACGAGTCATCACGACCGTCACGCCGATGCCGCTTTGCACCAAATCGCTAACGAGTGCAGCCGTCTTGTAGGCCGCGATCCCCCCTGACACACCGACAACGATTTCGCGTGTCATTGCTCAGTCGGCCTCGCTGCGGAGGGAGTTACTCATGGCTCGCCCAAATTGGCCAAATCAAGTTCTGGTGGTCCACCTGCGCTGGAGTCCTCGCCGTCGCCCACGACCATCAAGCTACCCGACGAGTCGAGATAGATTTTGTCTTGCAAGATTTCTTGCACGACGACTTCCATCTTGTCTTCCGAATTAAAGTCGACCAGTGCACGGGCACCCGCATTGAGTGCCGCCAACCGTTTTTGAATCAGCGTCGACAGCTTAAAACGTCCGCCAACCTTGTTGACGATTTCTTCCTCTTTCAGAGCATCAATCATGCGCTAGACCTCGATCCGTTAGTATGTTGCAAATATCCTCAACCGTCTGGGGAACGGTGTCGTTGACTACCTGGAATTCGTAGCGATCCGCGAGTTGCATCTCATGACGTGCGACACTGAGCCGCCGTTGAATCGACTCCTCGGTTTCCGTCGCTCGAGCACGCAAACGACGCTCCAATTCCTCGAATGATGCGGGGCGAATGAAGATCGATATCGGGTCGGAAAACTGCTGGAGGACGTTCTCCGCGCCGTCAACATCAATCTCTAAGAGTACCCAAATTCCCTCCGATAGAAAAGGTCTGACCTCGCTCCACAGCGTTCCGTACCAGTGCCCGCGGCCGAAAACCTCGATGCACTCCAGGAACTCCCCCCGCTCGCGTCGCTGGCGGAATTCCTCGCTCGACAGAAAGCGGTAGTGGACGCCGTCCTGCTCCTGGGGCCGTGGCGCACGCGTGGTCGCGGAAATGCTCAATCTCAGCTGACCATCGAATCGCGATAGCACCTCGCGGACGACCGTCGATTTACCGACACCCGAGGGGCCGGAAATGACCACCAGTTTTCCTCGCTGGGCTTCGGCCATCACTGCACGTTCTGAATCTGTTCGCGAATTCGTTCCAGTGCTGCCTTGATTTCTACCACCTGCTGCGAGATCTCTGAATCGTTCGCTTTGGAGCCGATCGTATTGGTCTCCCGACCCATCTCCTGACAGATGAACTCCAATTTGCGGCCAGCACTTTCCGGTAGTTGCATCGCTTTGGAAAACTGCTCAAGGTGGCTGCGCAGGCGAACGATCTCCTCGGAGATGTCACTTCGTTCAGCAAACAGGCTGATCTCGCGGACTAAATCAGCCGGCTCCACGGTGACATTGAGTTCCGACAGCGCCTCATTGACTCGGTCTTCGATGCGTTGGCGATAGTGGGCCGCAACACTGGGGATGCGCTGTTCGATGATCGTGAGCGCGCTGGCTACCGTGTCGCATTGTTGCCGCAGGTCGTCCGCAAGAGCCGCGCCCTCATCAGCACGCATCTTGCTAAGTTGGTCGAGTGCTTCTCGCAGCGTCGGTTCGACCAGCGGCCAAACCTCGGCGGCATCTTCCGCATCGGAAGAAATCCCTTCGACAACCCCCGGCAGCGAGGCCAGCGGCTCCAAACGCAGCCCCTCATCGAGACCACGCATCGCGGCCACTTCCAACAGTTGATCGAGGTATTGATTGAGAACGTTCTTGTTGATCCGGAAATCATCGGCTGTGCCGAGATGACGAACTCGGATATTGCAGTGAATCGTCCCGCGTTTGACGAACTCGCGAACCACCGTCTCGGCACGCGATTCGATTGCGCCGTAGCCCTCGGTCGTCCGCAGATGCAGTTTGAGATAGCGGCTGTTTACGGTGCGAACCTCTACGACGATTGCGTACCCTTCGCGATCATCGCGGACTTCACCAAATCCGGTCATGCTCAGCAGCGGCACGCGATTACCTCGTTAGCGATCTGCCTCATCAGAGATTGCGACAACTGCGAAAAACCACTGCATTGAATGGAGTGATAGGCAATCGAACGCAGGAGAAGTCATTCCGTCGTTGAACTATCCGGTGCGCCGTCGTCTGATCCCTCGGCCGCTTCGGACGCATCGGAATCGCCAGCCCCTTCAGCGGCCGCTGGGTCGCTGTCAGACTCATCGGATTCTTCGCCTGCGGGTGCGTCCATGGCGGGAGTGCCGATTGAAACGGATTGTCCAGTATCAATCAGGCTCTCCTCTTTAGGCGCCATCGTCGTGGCGAAGATGCACAGCACGATCCAGAGGGATGCTGTGATTGCCGTGATCTTCGTGAACACATCTCCGGCCTTGGCCCCAAAGGCACTCGAACCGCCCATACCGCCTAAGGCACCGGCCAAACCGCCACCGCGACCACGCTGCACGAGGACTAGGAGAATCAAGAAAATCGCCATACCGGACAGCAGCAGCATGAACAAAGTCTGTCCAAACGCCGCAATAACGGGAACAATCACGGATTGCACTCCACATGGTTGTTGGTGGTTGAGCAGCAAGAGCCACTCGTTGGTTTCTCAGATCTAGCTTCTAAACCGTCGCGCTACTCGCCTGGGCGATGGCCAAAAAGTCGTCCGCTTTAAGGCTCGCGCCGCCGATCAGAGCGCCATCGATGTTGGCTTGGCTCAGCAGCTCGGCTGCATTGTCGGGCTTCACGCTACCGCCATACAAGATCCGGACCGATTCGGCCAATTCCGCATTGTAGCGGTCTACCAGCTGTTTGCGAAGATCGGCATGGACTTCCTCCGCCTGCTCGGGCGTGGCAACCTTGCCTGTGCCAATTGCCCACACGGGTTCGTAAGCGATCACGACATCGGCCATGTCGCCTGCCGAGATACCCGCCAACGAGCCCTCGAATTGGCTGCGAATCACTTCCGCCGTACGCCCCGCTTCACGCTCTTCAAGCAACTCACCGACACAGACGATGGGTTTTAGTTCAGCACCGAGCGCGGCCACCGTCTTCTTGTTCACGTCCTCATCGGTTTCGCCGAACACGTGTCGTCGTTCGCTATGCCCTAAAATTACATACGTCGCGTTGATACTTGTGAGCATTGCCGCGCTGATCTCACCGGTGAACGCACCCTTTGGCTCGTGGTACATGTTTTGCGCGCCTAAGCCGACGGCGGCGCCGCCAATGGCATCCCGCACACTGGTTAAGAAAATGCTCGGCGGACAAACCAAGAGTTCCGCAGCCGAGAACTCCCCCGCACGCGCCGCGATTGCGCTGGCTAACGCGGCCGCGCTTTCGCTGTCGGTGTTCATCTTCCAGTTGCCGGCGATTAGTGGGGTCCGCATTTCCGCTTCTCCTAATTGAGTGTTCTCGTTCTCTCTACGAGTTGTGTTGGTTGCTAAAGAATTTCATTCGAGACTGGTGCCAAGCGAGGATCGCCATGATCACCACGCCCACTCCGACGCCAATAAAACCACCATTGACGGTTCCAAGGCCGACTGCGATTTGAACATAGCTGGATTCTGGTCGCGAGCGGGGAAACAATGCGGCAATAAAGTCAGGAGCATACGTGCCCAACAGGTACCCAACCATCCCACCAATGATCGTCCCAATCAAAGCACAGCCCGCGACAGTTACGATGGCTTTGGCAGCAGTCACGGGAAGTTAGCTCGAAATGACTGGGCGGATCTTTTACCAACGCATCAGTGGTGAACATCGGGCACTTCGTAATCTGGCATTTTAGCCGATCGGCTCCGCCTGCGCATAGGAGCCCAGGACCGCCAGTCGCTCGGTCTTCTTTTCCAGCGAAGCCAGTGCCCGCCGGACTCGCAGATCGCTGGAATGACCCAAAAACTCGACGAAAAACAGATATCTGCCCCGATGGCCAGGCATCGGGAACGACTCAATCCAAGTCATATTGAGCCGCTGACGCTTGAAGATGTTCATCGAATCTGCCAGTGCGCCTGGCTCATGCGAGATCTCGAACAAGATGGAAGTTTTGTCCTTACCAGTGCGCGAACTGCTCTCTCGGCCGATGACGGCGAATCGAGTGACGTTCTCGCGGTTATCCTCAATATTCCGAGCCAGCACCGCAAGCGAGTGATTCACGCCAGCTTGTTCGCCGGCGATCGCGGCGGCCCCGTTCTCCTTGCCGGCTCGTTTCGCTGCGTCTGCGGTACTCGCGACAGGGCATAGTTCGGCAGTGGGCAGATGCTTGTTCAGCCAGTTGCGACACTGCGACAGCGCCTGCGGCTTGCTGTAGACCTTCCGCACATCCTTGCGATCGCCCAACCCCAACAGGCAATGGTGGATGTAGAGCGCGACTTCGCCGCAAATCTGCACCGGTGAATGCACTAGGCATTCGAGAGTATCAACGATCCCGCCGTCAGTGGAGTTCTCGATCGGCACGATGCCGAAGTCAGACTGTTGGTGCTCGACTTCCTCGAACGCCGAAGCGATCGTTCCTACCGGCACGAGTTCGCTCGACTGACCAAAGCACTCGACGGCGGCCAGATGGCTATACGTGAACTCGGGTCCCAGATACGCGACTCGCAGTTTCTGGCCCGTCGCGCGGATGCCGCCCAACAGTTCGCGAAAGAGGGAGCGAATTGCCCCGTCGCTGAGCGGTCCTTTGTTCTGCTCAACGATCTTTTCCAACGCTTGAGCATGGTCAGCAATTTGGGCGCCAACCCCCGCGTCATCGCGAGCTAGCGTCAGTTCGGCCCTGTGATTGACGAGCGCGAGGATCTCACGATCAAGCTTGTGGAGTTGTCGGGCAGAGGGCGTGCTCTTTTTGTTTGAGGCAGCCGGTTTGGAGTTTTTCTTCTTAGCCATCAGGCCAGTATGGTAATCGCAAGCAGTTCAGCCAAGGCGGCCTTGACAAGCACCCGACTGCCAAATTGACATCCAATACTCGGGGCTCGAATTATCCGGCTCGCAGTTCGCTGCCAATACGGCAGCTGGATCCATCCGACTGCCATTCAAGCACGAAACGACTTTCGACGTAAGTCCCATAATTATATTGATTTACGTTGATAGCCGTTCATTGGATGTCGTGGCACAAGCTTTGCTTTCTACCTCGTGGCGTCCTTTTCGACGCATCACTTCCGACGAGACAACATCAAAATCTGGCCGCCGATGCGCGGCACTATACAAATCAACCTAAGCGATAAACTCAGGAGACCAATTTAATGGCTGCAGGCGAAAAGATCATCGGCATCGACCTCGGCACGACCAACTCGGTGGTCGCGGTGATGGAAGGCAAAGAAGCGAAGGTAATCCCTAACCCTGAGGGAAATCGCCTGACGCCCAGCGTCGTTGCATTCACCGATAAGGGCGAAGTGCTCGTCGGGGAACCCGCGCGCCGCCAAGCGGTCACCAACCCGACGAAGACCGTCTACTCCGTCAAACGATTCATGGGCCGACGGCACAACGAAGTCGCTTCCGAAGAGAAAATGGTGCCCTACGAAATCGTTGGTGGCGCTGAAGACTACGTCAAGGTCAAGGTTGGCGACCAAGAGCTCACGCCTCCAGAGGTTTCCGCGAAGACACTTCGCAAACTCAAGGAGTCGGCAGAGGCCTATCTCGGCCACACCGTCAACAAGGCGGTCATCACCGTCCCCGCGTACTTCAACGACGCACAGCGTCAGGCCACTAAAGATGCCGGCCAGATCGCTGGCTTGGAAGTCGCGCGCATCATCAACGAGCCAACCGCCGCATCGCTCGCCTATGGCCTCGACAAGAAGGCACAAGAGAAGATCTGCGTGTTCGACCTTGGTGGCGGTACGTTTGACGTGTCGATCTTGGAAGTCGCGGACGGCGTGTTCCGCGTGATTTCGACCAATGGCGATACCCACCTCGGTGGCGACGACTTCGACGAAGCGTTGATCAACCACGTCGCCGACGAATTCAAGAAGGAACAAGGTATCGACCTTCGCGAAGACGTCATGGCGCTACAACGCCTACAGGAAGCTTGCGAAAAGGCGAAAAAGGAACTTAGTTCCGCATCGTCGACCGACATCAACTTGCCGTTCATCACCGCTGACGCGGGTGGCCCAAAGCACCTGCAGATGAGCATCTCGCGCGCCGAATTCGAGAAGCTGGTCGACGGCCTGATCGAACGTGTGCGGATTCCTGTGCAGAAGGCAATGGACGATGCCAAGCTGAAAGCGGGCGAAATTGACGAGGTGGTACTGGTCGGTGGTTCGACGCGAATCCCCAAGGTGCAAGAACTCGTTAAAGAGATGTTCGGCAAAGATCCGCACAAGGGTGTGAACCCCGACGAGGTGGTCGCGATCGGCGCTGCTATTCAAGGTGGTGTGCTGGCCGGCGACGTGCAAGACATTCTGCTGCTGGACGTCACTCCACTGTCGCTGGGTATCGAAACCCTCGGCGGCGTGATGACCAAGCTGGTCGAGCGTAACACGACCATTCCGACGGAGCGCAAGCAGGTGTTCAGCACGGCTGACGACAACCAAACCGCCGTCACAGTGCGTGTGTTCCAGGGCGAACGTGAAATGTGCGCCGACAACCGGCTGCTCGACCAGTTCAACCTGGAAGGTATTCCGCCAGCCCCGCGTGGGGTGCCGCAGATCGAGGTGAAGTTCGACCTGGACGCGAACGGCATTCTGAACGTGTCGGCTAAAGACCTAGGCACGGGCAAGGAACATACCGTTAAGATCGAACAGTCCAGCGGCTTGTCGGAAGATGAGATCGACAAGATGCAGAAGGACGCGGCCGCGCACGCCGACGAGGACAAGAAAAAGCGTGCGTTGATCGAAGCCCAAAACGAAGCCGAATCGCGTTGCTACCAGCTCGAAAAGTTGATCAAGGAGCAAGGCGAAAAGCTCAACGACAGCGACAAGGAATCGCTGGAAGGTTCGATCGCCAAGGTCCGCGAAGCCGCCAAGGGCGACGACGTCGACGCGATCAAGACGGCAATTGCCGAGCTGGAGGCCGCCTCCCACGCAATGAGCGAAGCGCTCTACAAGTCGGCCGCCGACGACCCGGCAGCCGCCGGCGGCGATGCCGCTGCAGCGGGAAGCGGGTCCGAAGCGGGTTCCGACGGCGCCGACGACGACGCGATCGACGCGGAGTTTGAGGTGAAATCGTAACCGACGTTGCCAACAAACGAGCCGGCAGCGTCGCCACGCTGCCGGCTTTTTTTACGTATCGAAAGGAACTCAGAGCAATGGCATTCCGATTCGACAAACTGACGATCAAAGCACAAGAGGCGCTCCAGCAAGCTCAGGAGTTGGCTGCCAGTGCGGGGAATCCGCAGCTGGAGCCGCTCCACTTGCTGGCTGCCTTGCTCGCTGAGCAGGATGGTGTGGTGCGTCCACTGTTTGAGCGGATCGGCGTCAACCAAGCGCAGCTGCAACAAATCGTCACTTCAGAGTTGGGACACCTTCCCAAGTCCAACAGTGGCACGCCTCCACAGGTCGGCAGCGATCTTAGCAAAGTGCTCGAAGCCGCCCAGAATGAAGCCGAAACGATGCAGGACGAGTTTGTTTCGACAGAACATCTGCTGCTCTCGCTGGCCAAAACGCAATCGAAAGCCAAGGATGTTCTCAAGCTCAATGCAATTTCCGACGTGCAGATTCTTGAAGCGCTACGCGATGTCCGTGGCAGTGCTCGCGTGACCGACCAGAATCCGGAAGACAAGTTTCAGGCGCTGGAGAAATACGGGATCGACTTGGTCGAACGCGCAGAACAAGGCAAACTCGATCCGGTCATCGGCCGCGATCAGGAAATCCGTCGCGTGATCCAGGTGCTCTCGCGCCGCAAGAAGAACAACCCCGTGCTGATCGGCGAACCGGGCGTCGGGAAAACGGCAATCGCCGAAGGCCTTGCCTTGCGGATCGTCCAAAGCGACGTGCCGCAAAGCCTGAAGAACAAGCGAGTCGTAGCGCTCGACATGGGCGCGCTGATCGCCGGCACCAAGTTTCGCGGCGAGTTTGAGGAACGACTGAAGGCCGTGCTGCGCGAAGTAGAAGACGCCCAGGGCAACGTCATTCTGTTCATCGACGAGCTGCACACTGTCGTCGGCGCCGGCGCTGCCGAAGGTGGCAACGACGCCGCTAATCTGCTCAAACCAGCGCTCGCACGCGGTGAGCTGCGCTGTGTCGGCGCAACGACACTGGATGAGTATCGCAAGTACATCGAGAAAGATGCGGCGTTGGAGCGACGCTTCCAACCGGTGTTCGTCGGCGAGCCGAATGTCGAAGACACGATCGCCATTCTCCGCGGTCTGAAACCGCGCTACGAGGCCCATCACAAAGGCGTGAAGATCAAAGACTCCGCATTGGTCGCAGCCGCCGAGCTGTCCAACCGCTACATCGCGGACCGCTACATGCCCGACAAGGCAATCGACCTGATGGACGAAGCGACCAGCCGTCTGGCGATGGAACTGGAGAGCGTGCCGGCTGAGATCGACATTGTGCAGCGGAAGCTCACGCAGTTGGAGTTGGTCGCGCGACAGCTGGCCGACGAAACCGAAGAGCACGCAAAGCAGCGGCTCGAAGAAGTGAACGCCGAGATGACCGAGCTGAAACGCGAGCTTGCCAATCTGCGGGAGCAATGGGAGAGCGAAAAACTCGGCGTGGGCGACGTGCATCAAATTCGCGAACGCCAGCAGGACGCCGAGCATCGTTACCAGCAGCTCGCCGCCACGATCAACGATAAGCAATCTGCTGGCGAGCCAGTGGGCGAGGATCTGTTTCAATCGCTCTACGAACTCGACTCGGAGCGTAAGAAACTTGTACAGCAACTCGAAGATAGCGAACAGCGACAGGCTAGCGCGAGCGAGGTCGCAAGCAATGGCGACGAGGGCGACAAACGTCGACTCTTGCGGCAAGAAGTCGGCCCCGAAGAAATCGCCGAAGTCGTCAGCGATTGGACCGGCGTGCCAGTCACGAGCATGATGGAGAGCGAGCGCGCCAAGCTGCTGGTGCTGGAAGAACGTTTGCACCAGCGTGTCGTTGGACAAGACGAGGCGGTTGAGGCCGTGTCGAACGCCGTGCGCCGCAGCCGCAGCGGACTACAAGATCCGTCGCGTCCAATCGGTTCCTTCCTGTTCTGCGGCCCGACGGGTGTTGGTAAGACCGAGCTCTGCAAAGCGTTGGCCGAAGTACTCTTCGACGACGAGAACGCCATGGTCCGCATTGACATGAGCGAATTCATGGAGAAGCACACCGTCAGTCGGCTGATTGGTGCGCCCCCTGGATACGTTGGCTACGAAGAAGGTGGCAAATTGACTGAAGCCGTACGTCGGCGTCCATACGCTGTGGTCTTACTCGATGAAATCGAGAAAGCACACCGCGACGTCTTCAATATCTTGCTGCAAGTGCTCGATGATGGACGTCTGACCGACAACCACGGACACACGGTCGATTTTTCTAACACGATCATTGTGATGACCTCCAACGTCGGCAGCCAGATGATTCAGCGCGTCACGTCCGAGGGCGGCAGCACCGACGAAATTCGCGCGGCGCTCGAAGAATCGCTGCAGGCAAAATTCCTTCCTGAGTTCTTGAACCGCATCGATGAGACCATCGTCTTCCAACCACTCGAACGTTCGCAAGTGGCGAAAATCGTCGACCTTCAGCTGAACGGGCTAGAATCGATCCTTGCGCAGCAAGGACTGGGGCTGATCGTCACCGAAGCCGCACGGGCACGCCTGGCGGCGGACGGCTACGATCCAGTCTACGGGGCTCGCCCAGTGAAACGGGTAATCCAGCAGCGAATTCAGAACCCGCTCGCCACCGAACTGCTCAAGGGCGGTTATCCCGAAGGTTCAACGATCGAAATCGACGTGGACGATGATCAGTTCGTCTTCCGCCGCGCGGACAGCATTCGGCCGATGGCAGCTTCCACCGCTGCAGACTGACGACGACATTGGCATCTTGATTTGGCATCGAAAATGCACTTCGCCAAGCGACAAGCTCGCGGTTAAACCTTCTTGCGCCTGATGGGGCAAAAATGGGGGTTCTCGAAACCGTCAACTTGCCTGCTTCTAGGGCAGCTTCTGCTTCTAGAAAGCGCTCGGTAGTCACGAACTTCGCGCTTCGATTAGGAATGCAGTTGAACTCACCGACCGGTTTGTGGGAGTTATGAATTGGTGAATTTTCTGGGTAGAGCTGCATTGCATGGGCGAGAACTAGCGCCGCTCGAGTTCCTCCGACGATCGTGCTGGCACAGATCAGCGCTTGTGCGCCATGGACAGGATCGCTATTCGCGAGATGCCGTAGATCGTGGATGTTCGCCACACTTCGACAGGACCGGAATAATCAGCAGCACTGTCATTAAAGGCGAATGCCAATTGGTGCCATCAGTAGCAACTCATGCAGGTACTCTCCTGCCCAATCTACGTTTGAATATAGTCTTGTCGTCGTCCAAATCGCTTGCTAATACTGGGCTATAAACACTCAAAGGACCATCGCCAAAGTCATCACACGTTTATTGAGCCGCTTGCCGGCAAACACCGAAGGCCTTTAGCGGACGGCAGGAAGAGATCGTCCATTCCATCCACGCTCACGACCCGCCTGAGCACCAACAACATCGGAACGACAATCGACATGACTACCAGTACCGACTACCCGGCGCCACCCACTGGCGCAGCGACCTCACAAGTCAACGGATTGAATCACCTGGCTAATAAGGGTACCGTCGTAACGGGACGTCCGAACACTAAAGTAACCAGAAATTCCAAAGTGCCGATACTCACTGCCGAAGAAGCGATTTCCGTCGTCCAGTCAGGACACCGCGTCTACATCCACACAGCGGCAGCAGCACCGCAACCGCTAGTGTGGGCGTTGGCAGCGCACTGCGAAGAGCTGCGTGACGTAGAAGTTGTTCATCTGCACACGGAAGGAGAATCACCGTACACGAGCCCTCGGCTCCAGGGCCGCGTCTATACGAATTCGTTGTTCATCGGAGCGAATGTCCGCAACGCTTCGCAGGAAGGGTACACGGATTACATTCCGGTGTTTCTCAGTGAAGTTCCGTCGTTGTTCCGCCAGCGGATTCTACCGCTGGACGTAGCCCTGATGCAGGTCTCGCCGCCTGACCGCCACGGCTTTTGTTCACTGGGCGTATCGGTCGATGCATCGAAGGCGGCAGCGGAATCGGCCAAATTCGTAGTTGCGCAGTTTAACTCGTACATGCCCCGATGCCATGGACACGGCGTGCTCCACGTCTCCGACATTGACATCGCCATCGAGGAGAACTCTCCGCTACCCATCCGTCCCGTCTCGGAACCCACGAAGGAAGAACGCGCTATTGGCCGGCATGTGGCAGCTCTGGTCGAAGACGGTGCCACACTCCAAATGGGCATCGGAGCGATCCCCGACGCGGTGCTGACGTCACTTCGTGATCACAAGGATTTGGGCGTTCACTCAGAAATGTTCTCCGACGGCATCGTGGAACTGGTCGAGATGGGTGTGATCAATGGCGAAAAGAAGGCCAGCCAGATTGGCAAAGTTGTGGGTAGCTTTTGCGTGGGCAGCCAGCGTCTTTACGATTTCATTGATGACAACCCCTCTGTTGAGATGCTCGAAGCGAGCTACGTGAATGATACGGCCGTGATCCGCAGGCATCCGAAAGTTACGGCCATCAATAGTGCGATTGAAGTCGACCTCACCGGGCAGGTGTGTGCTGACTCGATTGGTACGAGGCTGTATTCTGGTGTCGGTGGACAAATGGACTTTATCCGCGGAGCGTCGCTGTCGCCCGGCGGCAAGGCCATCATCGCGCTGCCGAGCGTCACTCGCCGCGGAGAATCGCGTTT
>JANQQA010000238.1 GCA_028285205.1 Bythopirellula sp.
AAGGACGTTTGGAATCGCATCGTAAAGGCAGAGATCCCCTACAACCCTCTGCATGACAAAGGCTACCCCAGCATCGGTTGCTGGCCCTGCACGCGTGCCTTGCTCGACGGCGAAACCGACGACCGCTCAGGCCGTTGGGCCAGCTACTCCGGCAAGACCGAATGCGGACTGCACACGATCGAGCAGAATGACGGGAGTGGAATTTAGTCAAGGCGGAAGGATGAAGGAGGAAGGTGTAGCCGCACGCTGTGTCTTCCGTCCTCTGTCTTCCACCCTCCACCTTCGAAATGAATCTTTCCGCCAAAACCGAATACGCTTGTCTGGCCGCTCTAGAGCTGGCTCAGCAGTTCGACGCGCAGCAGCCGGTGCAGGTGCGGAAGATTGCTGAGGGGCACGGTATCCCTTCCACGTTTCTGGTGCAGATTCTGCAGGATCTCAAGCGGGCGGGACTAGTCACCAGCACACGTGGCGCCGCCGGTGGGTACCGACTCAGTCGGTCGCCGGAAGAAGTAACGTTGGCGGATGTGATCGAGGCGGTCGAAGGCCACGCCCCGGCAGCGAACTGCGCATCGGACACTTCACCACTCGCGCCGGTGCTGTTGGACGTGTATCAAGAGCTCTCCTCCGCTCGTCAAAAACACTTCGCCGGCATTACGCTGGCAGACCTGCTCGCGCGAGCGACGGTCGAAGCGGGTCCGATGTGGTACATTTGAAGTTGGTGCTTCGTTCTTGGTTCTTCGTACTTGGTACTTCGCTGCGACCAAGTACGAAGAACCAAGAACAAAGCACTGACCATTCAATACCCCGGCTTGGACGGGCTGAGGTTTTGGAATTGGACGTCGCCGGGTAGTCCGATTTCTTCTAGCTTGAGCCGCAACACGCGCAGCCCCGCTTTGAAATCGTGGAGTTCGAAGATGAGCAGGTGTTCCGTGCCGTCTGCTGAGTCGGGATCGACCTGGCGCAGGTAATTCGAGTAAATCCCAGCGGACGCTTCGTCGAGCTCGGCCCGCAACGGACGAACGTACTGCTCACGGACTTCTTCTGAGGTCAGTGGCGAACGAAATGAAATACCGACTTTGTGCACGAGTCTGTTCCTGCGCGCGAAAACTAAACTGCCACCGCGTTAGCCCATTAATCGCTCGCGACCGGCGGCACGACGCGCGTCGGCAACTTGGCCGCGATGCATCAGCGGATGGTGAGCGACCATCGTGAGTACCTTGCCAAAGGTGCCGAAGAACTCTTCGCGTCCTGGCGGTGGATTGAGCGACGGTTTGTCGAGATCGGCGTCGGTCAGCGAATCGAGGAATTTCAACGTGTACTCGCGAACTTCGTCCCATTTGGCGAGCAAGTCGCTCAACGGCGGGTACGCTGCGGTGTCGTCGGTTGGTTCGCTGCCAGCACCGAACATCGGTTTCCAATCGAGCAGCGGATTGTCGTTGCCCTCCAGCATGTGCTGAATCAGATTTGCTTCCGCGTAGACGAGGTGTCCTGCAATCCAGGTGGGATGATTGCCGCCGTTAGGTGTGGGAAAAGCTAGCGGGGCGTCTTGCATGTCGGCCAACAACGATTGCGTCATTTGCTTGCTCAACTGAATCTGCCAACGCAGAAGATCCACGGTGTTCATGGTTTTCCTTTCGCTCTGATCCCAGCGTCGAATGTCACGCTTGCGTACTGACCACCCCCAACAGAGAATATACGGCTGATTCGTTGACCGTGATACCCTCCTCGAACCAGCGAGTGCCAGCGCTCGCATGAAGATTATGTCTGCACGCCCAAGAGTTTCGCTCGCCGCCGTCGCGACCGCACTGTTCGTCGCCACTTCACACGCCGAACCGCCGTCCGCGACAGCAATTACGGCTAGCCCAGAAACCAAGTTGCAGAAGAAGGAAATCGGCGCGATCCGTCCTCTGCATGTTTACGGCGATATCTATTTGGCGGGCCAGCCGCAGCCCGACGATTTGGCGCTGCTCAAGCGTGAGGGAATCAAGACGGTGATCACACTTCGCAAGCGGCAAGAAGTGCCCTGGGACCAAGCCGCGGAAGTTGAGAAGCACGGGATGAAGTTTATCGAAGTCCCCTTTGGCGCTCCCGATGAACTTAAGCCTGAGGTGTTCGACAAAATACTGAAGGTGCTCCGCGACAAGAAACGCGGCCCGACGGTGGTGCATTGCGGCGCCGCCAATCGCGTAGGCGGCATCTGGTACGCGTACCGGGTGCTCGATGGCAACCAGACGCCCGCAGCGGCGTTAGAAGAAGCGAAAAAGGTCGGCCTACGCACCCCAGGGTATTTGGATCAGGCCAAGGCCTACGTTGAGCAAGCTCGGAAAAAAGGGTCCTAGTCGCGACCGTAGTAAGTGAGCGGATCAGACCCTCGGCGTCTCCCAGCCTACGCATGAGGGTCGTGCGTCGGCTACAACTCCGTCAACGCCTCCAGCACTTGCTCATCATGCCCGTCAACTTTGACGCGTTTCCAGAGCTTGGCCACCTTGCCGTCCGCGTCGATCAGATACGTGCTGCGTTGGATGCCCATCGACTTCTTGCCGTACATATTCTTCTCACGCCAAGCACCATAGTTTTCGGACACCTTGTGATCGGGGTCTGCTAGCAGCGGGAAGTTTAGGTCGTACTTATCGCGAAACTTCTCGTGGCTGGCCACGTCGTCGGTGCTGACTCCCAGGACGGTCGCCCCGAGTTTCTTTAAGGCTGCCTTCTGGTCGCGGAACGCACATGCCTCACGTGTGCAGCCCGGAGTGTCGTCACGGGGATAGAAATACAGTACTACCGGCTTACCTTTTAGCTCAGACAGGCGAACCTTGCTGCCGTCATCGGCTGTCAGAGTAAACGCAGGTGCCTTTTTTCCGGGTTCGATCCAATCGGCCATGGGGGAAGTCGCTTGTATTTGTTGAGATTTGCTCAGTGCGGGAATCGTGAGTGTAGCGGCTCGTGACGCCGCAGGAAATGAGGGACGACGAATTCTGCATCAGCGGGAGATAATCTCTGATTTTGCGGTTTTCGCCTGGAGCCTTTCGTCATTTCACACGGCTTTGCCCGATACCGTAGCCGAGCTAGAATGTTTAACTTCGTTTGGACAAGACACATGCCTACCGAACCCGTGAGTGCCATAATCACCGACCAACCGACAACCGACGCGACGAACTCTGGGGCCGAGCGAAGTCTACAGCTCGCGCTCGCGGCTGCGCGCACGGCAGAGGACAATCGGGGGCAGGACATCGTCGTGCTCGACATGCGCGAGATCACTCCGGTGTTCGACTACTTCGTCCTGGTGACCGGCAACAGCCGCCGTCAGCTGCACGCGATTAGCGAAGAAATCGACCATTGCTTGGAAGATGACCTGAACGACAAACGGATGGGCATCGAAGGCTATCGAGAGAGCCGCTGGATCCTGCTCGACTACGGCACGGTCGTGATTCATATCTTCGATGAAGAGATGCGTGAGTTTTACGCGCTAGAACAGTTCTGGAACCAGGCGAAGCGAGTGCCGTTGCCCTGGCAGGACGAGCAACCGCCCACCGAAGATTAGTTTCTTGAAGCTGTCAGCTGTCGGCGGTCAGCTCTCGGCTTTGTTTGCTGACCGCTGATTGACGAAAGCTGAATGCTCCGCGAATGAATCTACTCGCCGAACTACGCCAACGCTTTGCCGTGGCCCTCGAATCGCTCGAGCCCGGTACCGCCGAACTTGCCGATATGGTGCTGCCCAGTCAGGACGGAAAGTTCGGTGACTATCAAGCCAATTGCGCGATGCCGCTGGGCAAGCAACTGAAGCAGCCGCCGCGCGAGGTCGCTCAACAGCTCATCGACAAGCTCGACTTAGGCGAGATCTGCGAAGCGCCCGAGATTGCCGGACCGGGTTTCATCAATCTCACCGTTCGCGATGCTTGGCTGATCGGGCAACTACAATCGCTGGTGCGCGACGAGCAATTGGGGATCACGCCGGTCACTGAGCCGAAGACGTATGTCGTCGACTACTCCTCGCCCAACGTCGCGAAGCCGATGCACGTCGGGCACATACGCTCGACGGTGATTGGCGCAGCGCTTTGCCGAGTGCTGAAGCAGCTCGGTCACAAGGTGATTAGTGATAATCACATTGGCGACTGGGGTACGCAGTTTGGCATGATCATCTACGGCTACAAACACTTCGTCGACGAAGACGCGCTAGCCCAAGCGATCGTGCCCGAACTGAGTCGGCTCTACAAACTCGTCAGCCAGTTGGTCGACTATCACGCCACGCGCTCGAAAAAGATCCCAGAACTCGAGCAGCAAATCGAAGACGTGGCCGCGCAGGTCGAAGAAAAACGCGCCGCGACAAACGTCGACGACGACAAACTGCGAAAGAAAGCCGAAAAGAAGCTGCGGCAGACGGAGGGGCAACTCGCCGGTTTGCGGGGCGATTTGAAAGATCTGCAGCACAAACTCGCGACGGTCGACGAGGATCCCACGCTGTCTCGCCTCGCCACCGAACACCCGGACATCGGAGCGGCCGTGCTGGCGGAAACCGCTGCGTTGCATGCCGGCGACCCGACGAACAAGGCCCTCTGGGAACGCTTCCTGCCCGCCTGCCTGGAAGAACTCAACGAGACATACGATCGCTTGCGAGTGACGTTTGATTACACTTTGGGAGAGAGCTTTTATCACGACCAGTTGCCGGGCGTGATCGAATCGCTCGAGGGCGCTGGACTGATCACGGAATCCGATGGGGCAAAGTGCATTTTTTTAGAGGGTCACGAGGCTCCGTTAATCGCGCAGAAACAGGATGGTGCCTTTCTGTATGCCACCACGGATCTAGCGACCGTGCAGTACCGGGTCGAAAACTGGCATCCCGACGTCACCCTGTATGTCGTTGATAAGCGGCAGTCGCTTCATTTTGAGCAGTTGTTCGAGACGGTCAGGCTGTGGTCACATCAAAGCCCGCAATTGCGGGGCGTCGACCTTGTGCACGTCAGTTTTGGCACCGTACTGGGCGCAGACGGCAAGCCGTACAAGACCCGTTCCGGCAGCGCTGTCGGCCTGACCGGCCTGCTGGACGAGGCGGTGGAGCGCGCACTCAGAATTGTGAGCGAAAACGATGATTCTCGCGAACAACCGTTACTTACTGATAAAGATCGACAGCAAGTCGCAAAACACATTGGCATCGGCGCCATCAAGTACGCCGATCTTGCCCACAACCGGACAAGCGATTACGTGTTTAGCTATGACAAGATGCTTGCGATGAGTGGCAATACAGCTACCTACATGCAATACAGCTACGCACGGGTCCGAAGCATTTTCACTAAAGGCGATGTTGATTTATCATTGCTGCGCTCAAGCGAAACAGCGTTGTCGATTGAACTGCCGCACGAGAGAGCCTTGGCATTAGCACTCCTGCAATTTAGCGAAGCGCTTACCCGCGTGGCGTCAGACTATCGCCCGAACCATCTTACTGCCTACTTATTCGAATTGGCGAGTAGGTATTCTAGCTTCTTCGAAAACTGCCCGGTGCTGAAAGCCGACAGCGAAGCCCTCAAGCAAAGCCGACTGTTGCTGTGCGACCTGACCGCACGGGTGATCGCACGCGGGCTCGAGCTGCTCGGCATCGAGACCGTCGAGCGGATGTGAAGCGCGCAAAAAAACGGGGTGCCGATGGGCACCCCGTTGTTTAGCAAATCGGTCCTGAGGACGAGGCTCAGAACTGGCTTGTATCGACGGGCGGCAAGAACTCTTCGTATTCGGTCCGAGCGGATCCTGCACCCGTGTGTAAGTCAGAATTCTTCCGATCGGAGGTCATGATTTGAGCGTAAGCCAGAGGCTCAATAGCATCTGACAGAAAGCTCACAGAGCCACCCATGTAAGCAACATTTACTCCGCCGGGATGCAAGCTTGACGGGAAGCCTTCTACTTTTGTCATATTCGAAACAAGTGAACCTGGCGACTCTGATTCCGTGAAACCGTTGATGCGAGGATCTCGGTCAAGTGGATTACTGAGGTCGTTCAGTGAAGCCACTGCGGTCGCGACTGTGGCAGGTTGTTCCCAGCACACGCCGAAGTGGTATTTCTGATTGCCAGTGCCGCCCATGGGAGTGAATTCTTCTTCTGGAACGTAGGTCCAGTTAACGGTCCTTAGGTTCTCGGCAAGCATGATCGTCTGAGACATTCCGTCTTTCACCAACGCGGCCGTCATTTTGATTGTTGGATTGTTGAGATTGACGCGGCTATTGAGATCCGGACGGCCACAGAAGGGTTGGTTATTGTTTTGGCCGCGGATTCTGCTGAAGAAGATGCCATTCGCTGCATTTTCTGCGGGTCCACCGTTGAACTTTGAGGCGGGCGCTTGAGATGGCTTGGGATCGCTGTCCAATTCATCTTCCGTTCGTGCAATCCAACCAGAATTTCCGGCGTAAGATAGTAGTGGATCTCCGATCGAGACCGCCGGGTCACTGGGGCAAATCAGGATCTCTATCTGTGAAGTCTCGCCTTGATCGGCTCTTAAGCCACCGGTTGGATCAACGCGACCTTGGGACCAATTCTCCCATAGTGCATTTTGCTCGATATAGGGAAATGTGTAGACAACCCAACTCGCCCGGATGATTTGTGCCGACCCGGAAATGCCCAGTTCGTTGACGTATCCTGGATAGTCGCCCAGCGACGACTCGCGAGTGCTCAACCCCGTCTGAAGCTGACGCATGTTGTTCTTGCAGGTGTTGTTCCGCGCGGCTTCTCGTGCGGCCTGCACGGCTGGCAGCAACAGGCCGACCAGCGTGCCAATGATCGCGATCACGACCAACAGTTCCACCAGGGTAAAACCGAGTTTGACTTTCGATTGCCTCATCTCATTGTTCTCCAAAAAACGAGTAACCAGTCGTTGACTAGGACGAGTGGCAAGGTGCTTGTGTCGCATCACCGCGTGGCCCTGCCGCGTTGCCGCTGGGCTGCGTTGCTAGTGAGCTGTCGCGCTGTTCCGGGACGCGAACTGCTTGAAACGCTGCCTCACTGGGTTGGGTGACTTCAACAGGCGATGGACGACCTTGCCCCTAACGGTAGAGCCACAATCCTGAGGTGCAGCGCGGAGGACAAAACAGATGATAGCGCATAACCCCGCTGACCGATCTACCAACAGTGCCTCCATTCTCTCAAAACCGAACGCCTTTGTCTAGCAACTCTCCCCTGGGCCGGGTTTTGCGCTGTACCGCACGATTCCACGCAACTCGATACTGCCGTTGTGCTTGCGACGATCGTTCGAGGTAGTTGATCAACCGTATCGGCCAATGGTATCTTGTCAGACTATCAAGGCAGCCAGTGGAACGCCCCCCGGGCCGGTACGTAACCCGCACGTGCCAGTCAGAGCCACTTCCGGGCCGACGAGCCGATCTTACGGCGAGTCAGGAACGGGGCGACGAAGGTCCCCTCAAATCATTGCTCTTTTGGAGAAGTAACGATGTCGATGTTTATTGGTGAAGCACTTGCCGGAGACGGAAATGAGATTGCCCATATCGATCTGCTGATCGGCAGCAAGGACGGCCCCGTCGGCCACGCGTATGCGAACGCGTTGGCGCGCCAAAGCGAAGGTCACTCGAATCTGCTCGCCGTCCTCACGCCCAACCTGGCCGTGAAGCCATCGACCGTGATGATCACCAAAGTCACGATCAAGGGCATGCGTCAAGCCGTGCAAATGTTTGGCCCAGCGCAAGCCGCCGTCGCGAAAGCGATTGCCGATTCGGTCGGTGACGGCGTGATCAGCAAGGACCTGGCAGAAGACCTGGTGTGCGTCTGCGGTGTGTTCATTCACCCCGAAGCGGCAGACGACAAGAAAATCTACGACTACAACTACGAGGCCACCAAAATGGCCGTGAAGAACGCGATGGAAGGTAAGCCCAACGTCGATGAAATGTTGGCTGGCAAAGAAGAGGCAGCGCATCCGTTCCGCGGCTTCTAGCCATTTTTAAGATGCCGGCACTTCGCTGAATGACGAAAATATCCATTGACGAATGACGAGGAACTCAAGCTTTCGTCATTCGTCATTTTTTGGTTTTGTCATTCGTTGGTCATTCGTCACTCGAGCCTCGTCATTACTCCCCATGCCCGCTAACGTCCTCGTCTGCCTCGACACCGATGCCCAGCCCAGCGTGTTCGATGGCATCGTAGCTATCGATTCAGGGGCCGATCGGCTGTTGCGGCATGGCGGCGTCACCCCAGGCGATGTCGAAGGCCTCGTGCATGGCGCGATGTTCACGCGCGGCGGCGATCAACTTAAGCATACGGCCGTCTACATCGGCGGCTCCGATGTGCAAGCGGGCGAACAGTTGTTGGCGGCCGCACAGCAGGCGTTCTTCGGTCCGATTCGTGTCTCGCTGATGCTCGATAGCAACGGATCGAATACCACGGCCGCCGCTGCCGTGGTCGCGGCACGCAGCTATGTACCCTTCGGACCAGAAACGACGGCCACCGTCCTGGGTGGCACTGGGCCGGTCGGTCAGCGCGTCGTGAGAATGTTGGCGCAGGAAGGCGTCGAGGTGCGCGTCGCTTCGCGGAAAATCTCGCGGGCGGAGGGCGTTTGCCATCGGGTGGCACAGGCGGTCAGCGGAGCACGCGTGACGCCGCATTCGACGGAAGGTACCGACGTCGCGAGTTTGATTCAAAGCACCCAGCTGGTCGTTGCCGCCGGTGCGGCGGGCGTCGAACTATTAAGTCAAGAAGATCTCCGCAATGCGAGCACGGTCCAAGTCGCGATCGATCTGAACGCAGTGCCACCGGCGGGAATCGGCGGCATCGAAGCCACCGACAAAGCCGTCGAACGCGACGGACGCGTGTGCTTCGGGGCACTCGGTGTGGGCGGTCTGAAGATGCGCATCCACCGTGCAGCGATCGCTCGGCTGTTTCAGAGCAACGACGTGGTGCTCGACTCTGACGAAATCTATGCCCTCGCAAAAGAGGTCGCGGCGAGCGCCTCGTAACTTAGCCGTGGCCAAACGCCCTGCCCGCCGTCCGTCGCCCAACAAAGTCTCGGTGCAGCGAGCACCCGACGGCAACAACTGGGTCATTTCTCACCCACGTACCGTGCGCGATTGTGCTGAAGACCTCGAAGAAGTCCATGCGATGATCGAGGCGGGCGAGGCAGATGTGGCAATCGACGAATTGCGCTGGCTGCTGGGCAACTGCCCCGACATTATCGAGGCGCATTTCCTACTCGGCAAGCTGGCGGTCGAGGTGGATAACGATCTGTCGCTGGGGCGCGGTCACTTTGGCACGGGCTATCAACTTGGCCTGCAAGCATGGCGGCGCGCCGATCGCCCTACCCCGCTGCCAGCGCTCCACCCCGCCAACCGCTACTTCTTCGATGCGGGACGAGGCTTGGCGTGGTGTCTTAACGAATTGGGTAAGACGGACATGGCGCGGGAGGTACTCCACGAACTGCTGAGTCTCGATCCCACCGATCCACTCAGCGTTGCCGCTTGGCTCGATGAGTTGGGAACCGGTGGCAAGACCATCGTCGATGTTGGCTCGTTGTTCAACTAGCGATTCAGCATGGCGAGGTTAATTCTCGATCTCCCACTCAGTTTGATCAGGCGGTGGGCCGCTGGAATTGACTTCGTTGATCGCCGCCCACAGACTGATGATCGATTGCACGACGCCTGCGACGAACATCACCAGCATAAATCGAAAAGTATTGTCTGCGGCCGTGTCTGGTGAGGAGATCAAACCGGCCATTTGCGCGGCGAGGCCAATGCCGTAGAGAATTAGCAACGTCTTGAACTCCGTCGGTCCGAATCGTGCCAGCGTGAATTCACCCACAAGCTTGGCTTTGATGTTCGCAATAACAGCCATCGAGTAAATCACCACCACCCCGCCGATGCCGAGCAGCAGACAATCCGCGCTGTACGCCATTGCTGTGACCCAGTAGCTGAACGAGAGCGGATCGACGAAGTGATCCAGAAGTTCGCCGCCGTTGCGGCACTGACCGGTCGCTCGCGCATGCGTGCCGTCCATCACATCGGCGATATGATTCAGTGCCACTCCCGCGGCACCCAACAGACCGCCCCACCAGCGCGTCGTCGCGAACGCGAATCCGATTGCGCCTAGGATCGCACAGACGTGCCCAAAGAGCACGATACCTTCAGGCGGTATACGCGCGGGGATGTGCAACCGTCGGTACAGTCCTTTGAGCGGTTTGGTCAACAACGGGTCGAGCAGACTTTGTGAAACTCGCTTGGGCATTTCCGATCTCACAGGAACTGGACGTGTACTTCTGCAGGGTTGAGCAACCGATATCGCAGGATTACGATCTAGCATGCGTGGCGAACTTCGGCACGCACGGAATTCCAATATCCACGCTGATCAAAGTGTAATTATGACTGATTTGTTACCACGACTGCTGCGCGAATTTCGCCACTCTCCGACACTTGTCCTAGTGATCCTAAGTTGCTGCAGCTGGTTTCATTTAACGTCTCATGGTGAGTCTCCCGATTGGGAGAACCAAGCGGTCTTCGGCATCAACAAGGAGGCGCCCCGCGTCTGGTCGTTCCCCTTCGGCCCTCAACAACAAGCCCGCGACGGTGATGCCACCAAATCGGAGTATGTTCGCAGCCTGGACGGGAATTGGAAGTTCCGCTGGTCGCCCGAGCCGGCGAGCCGGCTCGCCGATTTCTATCGCCCAGACTTCGACGTCAGTGACTGGGACGCGATCCCCGTGCCCAGCAATTGGCAGTTGCACGGCTACGGAGTGCCGCTGTATTCGAACGTCGAGTACCCGTTCAAGAAACAGCCGCCACGCGTAATGGACGAGCCCCCAAAGAACTTTACCAACTTCGACCAGCGCAATCCGGTCGGCTCCTACCGTCGTACGTTTCAGGTGCCGGCGGTGTGGAACGGGAGGACCGTGTACTTGCAGTTCGACGGGGTGGACTCGGCGTTCTATGTGTGGGTCAACGGCCATCAGGTTGGCTACAGCCAAGATAGTCGCACGCCGGCTGTGTTCGATATTGCTCAGTACTTGCAAGCCGGCGACAACACGCTGGCCGTCGAGGTGTATCGTTACAGTGACGGCAGCTATCTGGAGGACCAGGACTTCTGGCGGTTGAGCGGCATTTTTCGCGAGGTGTTTCTGTGGTCGGTCGCTGAGCAGACGATTCGCGACTATTTTGTGCACGTCGATCTCGACGACGACTTCCGCGATGCGGAGCTTTCGGTGGATGTCGAGCTAACGAATTCGTCCGACTTGGCAGCCAACTGTCGGGTTCGTGCGGAGCTGTTCGACGCGGCTGGAGCAGTCGCGACGACCACGACGTCTGCAAAGGTCGATGTGCCTGCCGGTGCAACCGCCAGCGTGTCGCTCCGGGAGACTATTGGCAACCCGGCCAAATGGTCTGCCGAGCAGCCGAATCTCTATCGGCTCGTGCTCACGCTGCTAGTTGATGGCAAGACGATCGAGAAGCAATCGTGCACGGTCGGATTCCGCGAAGTTGAAATCCGCGACGGACTGCTGCGTGTCAACGGCAAGACGGTCTACCTCAAGGGCGTCAACCGCCACGAACACGATCCTCGCACCGGACACACCGTCTCGACCGAGTCGATGATTCGCGACATCCGGCGAATGAAGCAGTTCAACATCAACACGGTGCGCACGTCGCACTATCCCTCGAAGTCGGAGTTCTACGACCTGTGCGATCAAATGGGCCTGTATGTCATTGATGAGGCGAACATCGAATCCCATGGCATGGGCTACGGCAAGGAATCGCTCGCCAAGGATCCCAGCTGGGGACCGGCGCATTTGGCACGCATGCAGGCCATGGTCGAGCGCGACAAGAATCATCCCTCGATCATCATTTGGTCGATGGGCAACGAAGCGGGCAACGGCGCCAACTTTATGGAGTGCTACGACTGGACGAGAAAGCGAGATTCCTCTCGACCGGTGCAGTACGAGCGAGCTGGATTCAACGATCGCAATACCGACATTCGTTGTCCGATGTATTACTCCGTCGATGCGATCGTCAGATACGCCGAATCCAGCCCTGACCGTCCACTCGTGCTCTGCGAGTACGCCCACGCGATGGGCAACAGCGTCGGCAACCTGCAAGACTACTGGACTGCCATCGAGAAGTATCCGCATTTGCAGGGCGGCTGCATATGGGACTGGGTCGACCAAGGTCTCTACAAACACGCCGCCGACGGTACCGAGTTCTTTGCCTACGGCGGTGATTTTGCCGACTTCCCCAACAGCGGCAACTTTTGCATCAACGGACTGGTCGATCCGGAGCGCAGGCCGAATCCGCATCTGTGGGAAGTGAAGAAGGTCTACCAATACATCAAAGTTGAGCCGATCGAGCTTGCGCAAGGGAAAATTCGTATTCACAACAAGTACGACTTCACAAATCTCAACGAGTTTGAGGCCGTGTGGAGGGTCCGTCACGAGGGTGAGGAAGTATCGTCCGGCTCGCTCGGTCGAATCGATGTTGCGCCAGGCATGACGAAAGACCTCACGCTCTCGCTTCCCGCAGCGAAGAGCGACGGCGAATCGCATTTGACGATTCAATTCAAACTGGCGGAGACGACCGCCTGGGCGGAGCGCGGTCATGTCGTCGCCTGGGATCAGTTACAACTCTCGCCGCCACAGCAACCAACTCTCGACCCCGCAGGCGAAGTGCCGCAACTACTCGAGTCAGACGGAGCCTACGAAATCTCAGATTCCGGATACGCGGCAAGCATCGACAAGAACACCGGTGCGTTGACATCCTATCGCGCCGGAGACCTCGAACTGCTCAGCCAACCGCTGGTCCCGAATCTGTGGAAGCACCCCAACAACAACCAGTGGGGCAGCAAATACGACCAACGTCTAAAGATCTGGACCGACGCGGCGGACCAGCGCAAGCTCACTGCAATCAAGTCTACCGATCTCAACGGTCACGTAACTGTCGAGGCGACGTACGAACTGCCAACGGTCGAGGCGACCTACCACTTGCGCTACGATTTCCAGCCGGGTCGCAAGTTGTTCGTGCACGCGAAGTACGAACCGAGTGGCAAGAAGCTGCCGCCGATGCCCCGATTCGGCATGCAGCTGGCGATGCCCGCCGAGTTTAGCGCTGTTCACTGGTATGGTCGTGGACCGCAGGAGACTTATTGGGACCGCAAAACGGGCGGAGAAATCGGCGTCTACCGCGCGACGGTCGACGAATGGAATTACCCGTACATCTATCCGCAGGACGTCGGCAATCGCACCGACGTGCGGTGGATTACGTTCGCCAATGACCAAGGTGTTGGACTCAAAGTGGTCGGTACCAAGCCCTTGAGCGTCAGCGCTTGGCCTTTTGCGTTGAGCGACTTGGCGGCAGCCAAGCATCCTCACGAGTTGCCACGCCGCGACTTCAACACCATACATATCGACTGGAAGCTGCATGGCGTGGGAGGTGACGACAGCTGGGGAGCACGCACACATCCCGAATACACGCTCTCCGGCATGGAGTCGCACGAGTACGAGTTCTTAGTGATGCCGCTAGAGTAGCGTTGAACGGAGGCGCGTGTTGCTGGGAGATTCGACTCCGTTAACGCTGTTGTCTCCTGTTGGAGGCAATCTCAGTCATGCCGATTCCGGGTCGCTACTCCTTCACCGCGCCCAGCGTCATGCCTGACACGAGATAGCGGCTGAGCACCATGAAGACGAGCACAACCGGTATGCTCACCAGGATCGACGCGGCGGCGTACAGTCCCCACTGCGTCGTCATGCTCGCCTGAAAACTCTTGATGCCCAGCGGCAGCGTGAACATTTCGCGATCTTGTAGTACCTGCGCGGCGACGATGTACTCGCTCCAGGCGGTCATAAAGCTGAACAGCGCCGTGATCACCAGTCCCGGTTGCGCGACGGGTAGGATCACTTTCGTGAACGCCTCGAACTGCGTGCAGCCGTCGATCTTCGCCGCTTCTTCCAGCGACACGGGGATCGTGTCGTAGAAGCCTTTCATCTGCCAAATGCAAAACGGTAGCGCCGTCGAGACGTAGAAGATCGACAGGCCCCAAAACGTGTTAATCAGCCCTAGCTTGGCAATCATGATGTAGAGCGGCAGGAGCAGCATCGTCGCTGGGAACATTTGCGTCGTGAGAATCGACAACATCATCGTCTGACGTCCAACAAACTTAAAGCGGCTGAATGCATAACCGCCGATCGACGCGAGCGCCACGCCGAGCGTTGTGACCGCTGCCGAGACAAGCAGCGAGTTTCGCATCCAACGGATGAAATCCCCTTCAGCAAACAGTTGGCGGTACGAATCGAACGTCCAGTTGTCGGGAATCAGCTGCCACTCGGTGCTACGCAGGCGGTTCCCGGGTCGCAAAGAAATCGACACGACGTCGAGGATCGGCCACAGCGCGAGTGCGACAAACAACAGCAACACCATGTGGCGCAGCACAGTCAGATAGCGGGGTTCTTTCACGTCACGCCCTCCGTCGCGTTGGTGCGTTGCAAGAAGAGCATCGAGAAGACAAGCAGAATGAGGAAAATGACCATCGACAGCGCGGCTCCGTAGCCGTACTGATACAGATTGAACGCCGCTCGGTAAACATACGACACCAGAATGTGCGTCTGATCCGCCGGCTCACCGCGATTCGAGACGAGCCACACGACGTTCAGATTGTTGAAGGTCCAAATTGCGCCCAGCGTGATCGCGGGTAACATCACCGGCTTGAGCATGGGCACCGTAATGCTCCAGAACTGCTGCCAGCGATTCGCTCGATCGATGCGGGCGGCTTCGTAGAGTTCTTGTGGGATTCCCTGCAGCCCCCCCAGCGCGATGACCATCATGAACGGGAAACCTAGCCACACGTTTGCGATAATGCACGCCGCGAAGGCCGGATTGGGCGTGTTCAGCCAATCGAGCAGCGGCAAGTGCAACATCGTCGGCAAGTACGCGTTGATTGCTTCGACCAATTGGTTCACGACGCCGAACTCAAAGTCGAACATCCCGCGCCAGGTCAGCGCTGTGATGTATGCCGGCACCGCCCAGGGAATGATCAGCAATAGGCGATAAATCGATTTGCCACATACCGGACCGTTGACAACGACGGCTAGCAGGACCCCTAGCGTGACGTGAAAGAAAACATTGATCGCCGTCCAGAAAATCGTCTTGAAGAAGATCATCCAGAAATTCTCAGCATTCTCTCCCACAAACAGGGATACATAGTTGTGTAACCCCACAATATCCCACTCGTTAAAGTTCTTCAGCGACATATTCGAAAACGATAGCGCGACGTTGAACACGAGCGGAAACAGCACGACCACGAAGATGCCAAGTAACGACGGCAAGGCAAAACAGTAGGCGATGCGGTTCCTGCCAAGATCCTGCCAAAAATCAACGAGCGCCCTGCGTTGCCAGAACAGCAGGCCAACCAGCGCCACGAGGCCAATGACTGGCACGACCGGCGCGAACGCATCGGGTTCGGCGACGGTGGACAGGGTGGCGATTTTGTCCTCGGCAGCACGCTGCATTTCTGCGGCAGCTTCCTCTGCCGAGATGTTGCCCGCCATCAGCGATTGATACGGCGGTCGCATCGCGTCCCACACGGCCCGCATTTCAATCTGCGTCGGCATGAGTCGCCCCGTGTTGGCAGCTTGCACCGACGCCCTAAGCGTCTCGTCGGTTCGCAAAATCGGCTCGTCACGCAAACTCATTCGGGAAGGTACGATGAGCTGTTCTTTCAGGAACTTGCGCTGCGTACCCTCGTCGGTGAGGAATCTCACCAGCGCCATCACGTTTTCAAGGTGTGTGGGCTGCGTTTCATTTCGTTTCACCGCCGCGATGCTCAGGCTGTATCCCTTCGGCGAAACCATCGAAGCCATGGGACTGTTGCCCTCGACAACAGGCAAAGTGGTCACCGCAGCGTCGATGCCTTCGGCATTGATGTACTGTTGCCAGCTCCAATCGCCGTTGATGATCATCGCTGCCTTGCCGGCCAGAAAGAGTTCGTTCGCGGCGTTGTAGTCCGACGAACGCGGCAAGAAGTGCTGCTTCGACTTCAGGTCCGCAACGAATTGCAGTCCGTCAATGAACTCTGGCGTATCAAGCGTCGGTGTCGTCTCGTCCTCGGCAAATACCCACGCGCCATGGCCCGTCAGAAACGGGATCACAAAGAACGGCTCGGTATAGTTCCACGCAGCCACGTATGGCACCTCTGTGCCGTCCGGGTATTTCTGTGGCCCCAACGCTGCGAACTCTTGCGCGGTTCGCGGTGGTTCTTTCAGTATCTTCTTGTTGTAAACCAATGCCAGATGATTGCCGAATCGATCGCCGACAAAAATCAACTCTTGCTTGCTTTCTTCCTCGCTCTCCGGATTGCTCTCGTCCGTCGGGCGATACGCGAGCGTGCGCTCATCGAAATCCGCCAGGTCCTCCGGAGGGAACCAATCAGACATGTTCGCCAGCGCGCCAATTTCGTTGTACACGCCCAGCGGATCGGACGGGCCATAGATAATGTCTGGCCCCGAATTCACGAGGACGGCCATCTCCATGCCGCTCCGCAGCTCCTCGTTTTCCTTGTAGAGCACACGCACTTCAAGGTGGTTGCCTAAGTTGCGCTGTTTGTCGACAAAGACCTCGACGCGAGACTCTAGAATCGCCCGATCAGCAGGGCGCATTTGATGCCAGAGAGTTACGACTTCTCGTTCACTCTGCGAGCCGCAACCGCCGAGCAGCAGCGCCAACAGTCCGCAGCTGAGAATCTTGCCAGCTTGGCCGCGACGCATTGAGAACCTTGCGGATGGCATCGACCGACATCACTCCTCAGTCGGGAGCAGCGAGACCACGACCGCGTCGAGCCCGGGAATGGTCAGCACTGCTGTTTGTCCTTCAGTTTCGATCGGTTGGTTCGTGTTGCCTACGGACGTTTGGAACAGGAGCTTTGGCGCTGCGTTTGCGCCCGCATCGAATTGCCACTCGTACGACTGGTCGCCACGGTTGATCGCCACCAACAGTGATTCGCCTTCGTGCGTGCGGCGAAATACTAGGACTTGCGCTTTGTCGTCGTGCGTGACGAACTCGATTGAGCCGTGGCGAAGAGCCGGATGATCTCGGCGCAGCTGGATCACGCTCCGATAGAAATCGAACAGCTCGCGATTGAATGCGACCGGTTCGGCCGAACGCTCCCGCCCGAGTGGATCGGCTTGTTCGTCGTCGTACACGAGGTCGTCCCACACCATCGGCTTGCGATCGTCGGGATCGTCACCGCCCCACATGCCCGACTCGGTGCCGTAGTAGACCATCGGTGCGCCCAGATAGGTCATCTGCATCAATGCCACCAGTCGCTGAATGCTGCGCTGTCGCTGGTCAGGACTGTGCACTTTGTAGTTGGAGTTCGCTCGCGGCGACACGGTCTCAGAGACGTCGTAATCGAAGCGGTCGAGTTGGTGATAGTGATCGCCTCCAGCGTTGACAATCATCGAGGCAACCCGGTCGGTATCGTGCGAGTCGATCAGGTTTTGCAAGGCGAACTGCATCGGCGTGGGGTACTCCTTCCGCCGCTCATCCAGCTTGAGGCCGAAATCGTGCGCCGTCAGTTTGCCGTCGACGAGAAAGCCTTTCACCAGGAAGGCAAATCCGTGGTAGTTCATCGTCCCCGAGAACTTCCCGTCGATCAGATGCTGCCGCGCGTCGCCCCAAAATTCTCCGACGGTGTAGGCCTGCGGATTCAACTCACGAACCAGCGTATTCCAGTCTTTCCAAAATGCCGAAGGCACTTCGTTCGCCACATCCAATCGCCAGCCGTCGATGCCGTCCGAGGGATCGCCATCCCCGTTGGGGTCCATCCAGCGGCGCGTGATGTCGAATACGTATTGCTTGGGCCCAGGATGCAAGTCTTGCTGCGTTTCGTCGTCGGCAAACTCCGGTAATGTCTCGAAACCCCACCAGCTCTTGTAGCGAAACTCATTGCCCGGCGTGTTTCGATCGTCAAAGTGCTGGACAATGTACCAGTCCTTGTACGGCGAATTCTCCTGATTCTGCTGCAAGTCGGCGAAAGCGAAGAAATCCCGGCCGGTGTGATTGAACACCCCATCGATAATGACGCGGATCGAGCGGGCGTGAAGCTCTTCGATCAGTTTTAAGAACAATTTGTCGGCGGCCGTCCACTTCCAAGTTTTCGGATCTGCCGTCTCGCTGGCGATCAACTCCAGATCACCCTGCGGATCGGGGCCGAAGTACGGATCGACATGGTGCATCGAGGCGCCGTCGTACTTGTGCAGCGAGCGGCCGTAGAACACGGGGTTGAAGTAAATGGCGTTGATGCCGAGCTCTTCCAAGTAGTCGAGCTTGTCGAGCACTCCCTGCAAGTCGCCGCCGTACCGACGATTGAATACGCCGCCCTCGTAGAATCCCTTGCCGCTTTCCTGTTCCCAATCACTCTGCTGGTACCAGTCGCTTGTCCAAGGAGTGATCTTCCAGGAAGACGTCACATGGGGCGACTCCAACGATTCTCGCGTGGGATCGTTGGTCGGATCGCCGTTGCGAAACCGCTCGGGAAAAATCTGATAGAAGATCGCGTCGGTCACCCAAGCGGGCACGTACGGCGCGACGACTTCGTCTTCAGATGCTCGCGTGTCATCCGACGTCGGTGGCTCTGCAATCGCGTCGCCGGGGGCGGACTTGATGATGTTCGCTGCCAACTTCGGCGGGTCAACCTCGACATCTTCAGCCTGACAGCCGACCGAACCCGACAGCGTCGACCCAATCAGCAACACCACCCAAATCATTCGCCAAGCGATCGAGCGCCTCATAGTAGTCCGCATTCCAACAAATCCAATTAGTTGGTGTTGTAAATAGAGCTGGCCGCGCCTGCCCCGACGCGACCAGCCGTAAATTCCTCTAACCTTGGCGTCGTGCCAGGATCCCCAGTGCGCCAAGCACCATCAACATGGCAGTGGTTGGCTCGGGTACCGCGGTCGCGGCCGCCAGGGGACTCGGGTACTGCGCTTGCCACAAGGCGATAGCCGAAGCGGGATCAGGCTCTGCTTGGGCCAACAGGAAGTCTGCGCCGTCGACATCGCCATCGCCATCCAAATCGGCACTGGGCGCCGAAGCCGTAATCGTCACGAACTGGTCGCCGTCGATGTTGGATAGGTTCACACCAGAGAAATCGCCGGTGAAACCACCACTACCATCGCCACCGACGTTCCCTTGCAAGATCCCAACACCTCCGAACTGGTTGGACCCAAAGTCGTAGCCGCCACCATTGACGAACGCAGTGAGACGGATGTCACCAGTGGCACCGCCCAATTCAGAAAGTGGAATCGAGAACTCGATGCCCGTGACGACATTCTCGGGATCATCTTCGCCGCCGACCGTTTCCCACGGCGCATCGCCACTGCCAACCACGCCAGCCGTGTTGCTGTTGTCGATGGCCACTTCCAGGTCGACCGTGTTTTCAAAATCGCGGTGGTTCTTGGTGTTCCCCGCATCGGTGGGATCGACACCCAAGACAAACTCCAGCTCAGCCGCGATACATCCGGCACCGCTATCGTCAGCGTTGCAGCCACCGCCACCATTCACAGCGTAGTCACGGTCGATCAGCTGACCCGAGCCCAAACCGGGAAGAGCAGGTCCGATGGATGTCGTGTCGACGTCACCCGCTTGCGTTTCATCGTTAGCGTTACGAATCGAAGCAGGCGCATCACCCAGTCCGTCGCCCGAAGCACGCAAGACGTTGGGCATCCCTTGGGGGGCGAGCAAGATTCCCGCGCGGACGACATCGCCATCCGTGCCCTGGGTCATATCCGCATAGTGAGCGCTAAGGGCCCAGAAATTCGTGCCTGCGGTACCTACGCTTTCCTGCCCATGCGTGAACACCAAGGCATAGTCTGCGTTGAAGTCTGAGTCGAACGTCAACAAATCCATCCGTTGAAAACCACCGACGTTATCCGTGTTGCCGCCGTCTGGTGGCGGAAATCCGCCGCAGCAGAAGGAGTCCAACCCGAACGGCACATTATTGTCATCGGGAGTGAACACATCGGCATCGATGGTGTTGACACCGCCCTCCACCGAATCAAGAAACACGACTAGCTTGTTGAAGTTGTTTTCCAGATTGCCCGCGATCGTCACATAGAGACGGTCGTTGGTGATCGTACCGAAGATCTGATCAATTTCGGACCCGCCGCCGCCACTCGTGTTGGAGCGCGTTTGAATCGGATCGGGATTCGACGCGTCGCCAAAGTGCGAGCGTGTGTTCTGTGTTGACAGTGCCCCGCCGTACAACGCGTCGGCCGTGCCATCGATTGTCGGCTGTGCCTGGGATGTTGGCGACATCGCAATCAGCTGCAACGCCAGCGCTGCAGCCATCCACCTAAACGTGTTCATAGTTTCCCTCTCTTTAAGTTGCGGGCCGACTCGGTCACGAGAGTTGACCCCAATGAAACGAATGTTTGAAAAACTCCAATTGCTCAATTAGCTCTCCGCTCGCGCCATGCCACGGCGAGGACCGCCGCCATGACGATCAGTGAACTGGAGAGCGGTTCCGGTACCGACGACGAAGTCGAACTTGCCGGTGGACCGGACGTGCCGAAGAGCGACAGCCAAGTAGCCAGATCGCCGTCATCGACCGTGCCACTTAGGTCGGCGTCGCCCTGATTGAACGTTGCCAATGGCGAGGTCCCAAAGCCCTGCTGCCAAGCCAAGAAATCGCTACCACCGACGAGGCCGTCCAAGTTGAAGTCGGCGAAGCTCGTCAGCGCCAACTCCGTGATCAGCGTCTCGACGTCCAGGATGTTGACCACCCCATCGACGTTCAAGTCTTCCAGCCATCCCGAACCACCGAAGTTCGCGTGCAGATGGACGACGTCGTCGCCGTCGGTCTGGCCGTCTTCGTTCACGTCGCCCCTGCGACGTAACACCTCGCGATACTCATCGAGTACCGCACCGCTCGCTCCGCCGGCGAGCAATTCGTCACCAAGATCAAACAAATCGAGGTTGTCGATCAAGCCATCGGCATTCACGTCAGCCGCGGCATTGAACAGCTGGTTCTCGCTGTACAGTACTTCCTCGAAGCCACCGCTGCCGTTCAGGTCGGACGATTCAAAAACTCCGTCTGCGTCCAAGTCGCCGAGGCCGGCGCCGATGTTGGTCGTCGTTGACAGTCCGGCGAATCGTTGGACGTTGAAGCCGTTCACGCCGTCGAAGGTCGGCTCGAACGTGACGACGCTTACGGCGTGGTTTCCGCTGGTGACGCCAAAGAATCCAAAGATCCACGAATCAATATCGTGTTCACCCGCGTCGCCTTGACCGTTGAGCGCCATCTGCAGCAGTTCCGCATCGGTCTTGGCCGCACCCTGGTCCAGGAAGAAATGCATGTTGTCCGCAGTCCCATCGGTCGAGCGGACGATCAGATCGCGCTCGTCGGGGTTGCTGGGATCGCTGGCGAACGGCTCGAAGCTGACGACCTCCGCTTCAGGAGGCAACAGGTCGACATAGATCACCTCACGGAAGTCGGTGAACACCGCCGGGCCGCCATCGCCCGCCGTACTCGGATCGTCGTCGGTGGTTGTACCTGGATTTCGGTGGCGATAAACGCGACCGGTCAGGTAGTGTCGACCTTCGCTCAGCTGCGTTACGTCGATCGTCTGCTCGTACAAACCTTCGCCGTTGGCTTGAAAAAAGCCCGGCATATTCACGTCGGTGAAATTTGTGAAGCCGTACGCCACGTCGCCCGGAGTCACGACGTCGGCAATCACATTGCCATCTTTGTCGCGTCCGTCATCGATCATGAACTGGGCAGAATCTCCGTCCGCGTGGCGGTCGCGCGTGGTGCCCGCGAGCGTCACCGGATCGGTCTCGATCCGCAGCTTGAAACTGCTATCGTGCACGACGGTGATGTCGGTCAGGCGGGTGGTTCCGTTGAGTGTGTTGTCGCTCGGCCCATTTACACCTCCCTGCCCAGGTGTCGGTGTCGAACCAGCCAGCAACTTGGTCAGATCGCTGCCGCTTGTATCGGTGAGTCGCATTTCGCCTTCGGGACCAGCCACGCCGTAGATCAAGTAGCCGTTGCCGTGCTCGACGCCGGCCGATCGGTTCCGCACGACGTTCAAATCGACCGTTCCGTCGGGATTGACGATCAACAGCTCAGGAATGTCGTCGTTGGGGTCGACTGTCGCGTCGGCCGCGTTGCCAGTCAGTTCGATCAGTGGCGTTCCCGGCGCGAAACTCGTCTGCACGGTGCGCGAATCGAATCCATCATCAAGCCGGTTACTGAGCACGACGAGTGCCGAATTCTCGCGTTCGTAAACCAGCATTTCCTTCTCGTCGGCGCCGGGCGTGCGATCGAGGTAATTGCCGCGGCCGTGGGTATTGCGAATCGAGACGAGCTTGGTCATCGTTTCGCCGTACAGACCGCCGAGTGCGTCTTCCCGACCAGGTTTGGGGAAATCACGATCGGGATGATCGAACTGGTCGGCGTTGATGTAGACGTTCCAGTTGCCAGGTCGCATAGCGAGGTAGGCATTGGCCACATTGTTCAGGTGCGCCGGGCCATCGTCATGGCTTTGCGCGAACGCAACGCCCTGCGAACCGTTGTTCGCGAATCCATCGTCGATGCGGTCGACGCTGCGATTCTTGAGGTTTCGCCAATCGTTGGCGAAGCCGTTGTCCGATAGGTTGTCGCGGATGCTGAAGAACAGGTTGAAATCGAGCGAATCGCGGTTGCCGCCGAGTTGATTCAGGTTGTTGTTGTCGATGTCTTTGCGAATGAAGCTCGCGACGAACTCATCGGTGTCGCCGCCGGTTTCGCTGAACGAGAAAGGATGATTGGGGCTGCCATCGAGCAGCGTATCCTGCTTCGAGCGAAAGATCCCTTGGTCGAGAAACTCCAGGACATAGCGTTCAAAGTGGCGCGTTGCGTCGAACCGAAACCCATCGACGCCGACTTCCTGAATCATCCAGCGTGCGTTGCGAATTAGCAGGCCAGTCGCGTTGTCAGTGACCGCATCACCGGCCAATGGTGTCGCGGTGTTGAAGTCGTACAGCGTGACGTTTTGGTTTCTCGCTGGGTCAAATACCGTTGTGCCACCCAGATCTTGATCGGGGTAGAAGCGGGCATTGTTGGGGTCGGGCACATTCGCCGGCGGCCTACCGAAGATGCCAGTCGTTCCCACGGCGGGAATGTTCAGCGGATCGTTGGGGTTAACCGGGTGGCGAATGAACTGGTGATTCTGCGATTGATCGATGTCGATCAAACCGGCCAGCCGTTCAGTCAGTTGATCCTCAAACAATGCAATATCGTGAAAATCACCGTCGGGCACGCCGGGCAGCGTCAGCACGAAGCCGGGATAGCCGCCCGCCTCCAGGAACGTCACATCGTCAGACGGGTCTTCCGGGGTACCGAAATTGTCGAAGGTGGTCTTGTCGCTGAAACCGTTATGGTTGGCGATGAAATCGGTGTTCACTTTGACACCAGCGGTATGAGCGTTACGCACGAGTTGCTTCAGTCCGGCCTCAGTGCCGTAGAGCGTCTCGTTTCGCGGCTGACCCAGGTCGAAGCGATCGAACACGTCGTAGCCTACCGACAAGCTCCCGGAATCAGCTCGCGCTGGCGGCGGCAGCCACAGACGCCCGTATCCTGCGGCAAAGATATCGGGCATGCGCTCGTCGATGGTGTCCCATTTGGCATCAAAGATCTGCAGAAACGGCGTGGCCGAAACGTCCTCGCCGCGAGCCGCGGGTGCCGCTGCCCAGATTAAGCCTAGTGCCGGGCCCGTCACAGCGATCGCCAGCACCGCGCGGACAACCGGACCGGCGACCGGATGCATAAGCTTCGATAGTTGACAAAAATATCTCACGTTTCCCCTCAGGCGACTGCGCGCCAATTGCCTCGGTCTCTTGCTCACTTGGTTCGTCTGGTTGATCGGACAGCCACTGCATGAACTACATCTTCCTCGTCCCTGCTAACGCCTGCGCGTTTTTGGGGGCTGCCAATCGGGAGGTGGCTCGGAGGTCAGTTCCAAATTGATTTCGTTTGACCCCGAGGTAACATCAAACTTCAGTGGTGTGCTTTTCTTTGCCGCGTACCATGGCGGAGTAATCTGTTTGCCAGGCATTGGCGGCAAGCCACGTCCGGACTTGTCTTCGATCGCCTTCTCGCGAGCAACCACGGTCACGACGTAGCTGCCGGAAGGCAGTCCCTCCTCTCGCCCCGTGTTCACGACATAGCTGCCATCGTTGAGGATTGCAGCGTACGACGCGGGCCCAGCTTGATTTGGAATGAAGGCGACCGAGCCACTTGGCAGTGGCGCGCCATCAAGCGAGGCTACTCCTGATACGCTCGCGTCGTATGTGCCACCGCAACCAACGAGCAGCGTGCAGCCGGCCACCAACCAAACGAGTTGTCGGCGTACATTTCGCTCCTGTTGAGTGATCACGAATTCGATTCCTCCTCAGTGTTCTGCTCGTCGCCGGCGTCTGCGGGTGCCCCCTCCGAGACCTCTTCCTCTGTGTCTGTGGTCTCGGCCTCAGTTTCCGTAGCTTCCTCCGCTGGCGTGGAGTCTGTGTTTTCCTCGGCGGCTTTGCGCGCGGCTTCCTCAGCCTCCTTGGCTGCGGCAGCTTCTGCGCGTGCCTGGAGTTCTTCTTCCGACGGCGATTCGAGTTCCAAATTCACGACGTTGCGTCCTGCCTTAATCGTGTGCGCGAGACCCGATGTCGCCTTGGAGGTGAACTTCTCTGCAATCAGTAGCGGGCCCGGCCTCGGCGGAGCGCCTTCAAACTCCGCATCGGGAATCGACGGACCTCGGATCTGCACCGTCGCGACGTAGTCGCCCGACATGATCTTGCTGGCGTTCACGTTGTCGACATTTCCACGTCCCACGCGTAATACGTAGGTGCCATCTTCTCGAATGGTGCCGTACGCCGCCGGTGAATCGCCTTGGGAGTGAAACACGACGGAGCCCGATTCGGCCAACTGCCCATCAACGGTGACAGTGCCTTGCACAATGGCATCGCCGGCGCCTGAATCGCCACATCCCGTCAGCGACGGAAGTCCGACAAGCAGCAGGCAAGCGAGCATGATTTGAAATATGTTTCGTGGCATGGTTTCCATCCGATGCGAGTAAAAAAACGGTCTACTGGTCCAACGAGGCTGTCTCGCCGCCATTACGGGTCGCGTAGGCACGGTAGGCCAAATGGTCAACACCTTCGTTTACCCAATGCACAGATCCATCGGCGAACACGAACTGAGCCCCACCAGGATGCAGGCTGCGGAATGATCGGCCCACGAACCAATCCATTTCCACTCGGTCAGGGTCCAGTCCTTCGGGTTGGAAAACGTTCAAGGGAATGCTGCAGGTCGCCCAGTCACCGTCAGCAAATAGTGCGGCACTATGGTGGTCTTGAGAGACGACAGTTTCCCCGATCATGAAGGTGTTGCTTTGCCCATCGGTGATCTTGCGAAGCGTTACCGGATCCACATAGGCCATCCGCCAGAAGAGGCCGTTACAGTCCTGTGTGTTGTTGTGGCAATCCGGTCGACTCCCAAAATCATCAGCTGCGGAGTATTGACTGCCGCCGCCTTCGTCTTCACCGGTCCACAGAACGTTGTCGCCCATGACGCCTTTGTAACTAGTAGTGGCGACTTCCAGATCCGCCACGTGTCGCCAGTGCCACTGATTGTTACTGGGGGTAGCACTGCCGTCGGAGGGGCAAGTTAGCAACGGAAGCTGCTGTGCAACGATAGCGCGAATGTCGTTGTGGCCCATGCCCCAACCACCTTTGCTCTGCACGGTAAAGTCGCGACCGTCGGAGGCTTCGATGGCGGCCAGGATGCGATCGTAGCTCGCCTGTTGTTCGATGTAGGGCAGCACATCCACAATCCAGCCGCGTCCCGAGTAGCCGGGGCCACCGTTCTGGCCGCCGAGTATGCCTTGTGATTGGTGATTGCTGGTCTCTTGCCAGCCCCACATGGTCACACTTTGGGGCAAACGTCCAGCGGAACCCTCAAAGTTAAGGGCTGATAGACCTAGATTCTTAAGGTTGTTCGAGCAGCTAATCCGCCGCGCGGCTTCACGCGCGGCTTGTACCGCGGGAAGAAGTAAAGCAACCAGCACCCCAATGATTGCGATGACAACTAAGAGCTCAACGAGCGTAAACCCCCGATGACGTGAATAGTGGTGCTGATTGTTCATGTCTGTGTTCGACCTTTGTTTTGTACTTAGAGGAAACCCTTCCAATCGTTAACCGCGGCTGCTCGCCGGTCCGGGATCGAACCGGCGAGCTTGCCAACGGTTTCATCATCAAATCGCTTAGCGACGACGAGTGCAAAGGGCACCGATCGAAGCCAATCCGAACAAGGCCAAGGTGGCCGGTTCGGGGACAGCAATTCTCACGGAGAAATATTGCGGACCATCGAACCGGTTAAAGTTGATTCCGCCCAAGTTGCCCGTGAAGCCGCCACTGCCATCTCCCCCCAAATTGCCCTGAGGAGCCGGTAAACCGCCCAGGACTTGGTTGGAGTGAAAATTGTTATCGCCGTTTCCGTATACGGCATGGATCTTTATCAATTCGCCAGGACCGGGATTTCCGATATCAGCTAGGGCGACCGAAAATTCCAAACCAGTGACGACAGATGCTGCATTGATCTGGTTAGCGGCTGCCGTACCGCCGGCCACGCCTGCGGTGTTGGTGTTGTTGAAGCCAAACGGAACGCCTTGGGTCAAAAACCCTCCTGCATCGGCTCCCGTTGTGGCAGTTCCGCCCGGTAAAATGGCACCCGACTGCATGCCGGTGCCAGCACCCGAAGTTGCGGCACCGAAGTTGCCCAACTCCGCACCGGCGGTACTCGCGGCACGATTAACGATGTCGAGTTCGAAGGCGCCTCCGCCCCAACGACCGAACAAGTGGTAGTCAGCTTCGAAGCCATCGTCAAAAGTCAGGCCACCGAAATTCGACGAGACGTCGGCGAAGTCATAGGCCAACGAACCATCGAGCACATTCTCACCACCGGGTTGCGAATCAATGAAGACGCTAACCTTGTTGAAGTTCGGCTCAATGTTGCCGGTGAGCATTACAAACAAACGCCCGCCCGCAACTGCCATCGCATAACCGGCGTCTAACTCGCCGCCGCCACCGAGTCCAGCAGGGTCGCTCGCATCACCGAACTGTGTTTCCACAGTCTGCACGGCCAATGGCGCGCCATAGAACGCGTCGCGCATGCCGTCGATGATCGGCGTAGCCGCCGCTTGGGTTGCCATCAAACAGATGATGGCAAGAGTCAAGATTCTTTTCATGAGAACTCTACCTCCGGGGGATCTCCCCACAAAACAAGAAAAAAACTATGAAGCCACGTACAGAGATCGACCCGATCGGTTGTCGACCAGACACGTCACTTCGTCCACAAAAAACCGCCATTCGAAAAGGGCTTGGAAAAGCGCATCGCCTAAGGCGGTACCTCCATTGTTGCAACAAACTAAAGTTCTTTAGTAAGCAATCACTCCTAAGGGGAGAAAATTGCGGGAATTACCGGAATACTGAAGTGTTAAAGTAGTTGTTCTAGGTGCCTGCGACGGCGTCTCGATATGGGTCAAACCCCTCAGCAATCGGCCCCGCTCGCCTCCCCAGCGACCGGTGACCGCCAGGAAATGCGTGCCAATGCGAATCTCGTCGACTTCGTGAATCTTCGACCCATGAAAGTTTGCCAGGCTGATGCGATCGAAGGCAAAGTTGCCCTTCAACACCGCGCTGGGGATACACTTCTGCTCATCTCGCAGTGATACCGGGTTGCGAAACACCTCGACGGTGTCGCGGTTTTCCGATCCGAACGTGAACTTCAACACGAACAGATTCTCGCTGGTGTCTTCGCTACCAAGCGACGGGAAGTTTGCTTTGCCATACACGTTGACGGCCGAGGTAACGCCGTAGCCGGTCTCGTCGGCTCCATTACCCAGGCACAGCACACGGTTGTGATTGCCATCGCCACGATGCAACTCCAGTCCGTAGAATCCGTCATCGACTTTGTCGACGCGTTGCAAGAAGCTGACATAGAGCGTCGTGCCGTCACGACCGATCAGACGCACGGCATCGCGGTTTTCGACCAGTCCCGCTACGTCGAACACACCACCGACCGAGGTCGCCAACGTGCGGCGAATGCGATTCTGATGGGCGACAATGGCCGCGTGATTGCCGCGAGGGACCATGCCACTGGTCGACAGGCTCCGCGCGCTGACGCTGTTGGAGTCTGGACCCGCGTCACGGTCGGCGGCAATCGTCGACCAAGGGCCCGCCCAGCCAAACCCACCGTTCTGCGCCGTCAGCGGACCTTCGGGATAGATGAATCCTTCGTATGCCAGCAACCCATCGTGTGGCCCTTGCGTGGGCGTCATCGTCCGCACGAAATTGGCAGCGTTTGCCGGGAACTCGTAAATCGTGGTGGTCGACGCGCTGGTTCGTACCGCCTCAGAACCACGCACCTCCATTTGCTCGCGTTGTTGGCCAGCGGAATCCAAGAAATTCGCTTCCAAACTGCCTGTGAATACGTGTAACTCCGAGGCACCGGTCTCACGTGCGAGCAAGCCAAATTCCGCATCGACGTTGCAGAGGTTGAGTGTCTTGGTGTGAATCGACAGCCGACTCGATTCGGGTGGTACTCGCGCGGCTAGCCGGCCTTCGCGGATTTCGATCTTGTCGGCGGATTCCAACACCAGGGTCGCTGGGCTTTCCAACAACATGGTCGCCCCGTCTGCAAACGTGAGTTCAGCGAGTCCCTCACGGAGATTGATTTCCTGCCCAGCGTGCAACTCCGAGCCATAGCCGATCTCGGTGCTGGATTCTGCCCAGCGGCAATTTTGCGTGCTGGTGACTCTGGCTACGGGTGCCGTCAGCTTGTTCGCGTCCACCCCGCCAGCTAGTTGCTGGTCGTTGCTCATCAGCGAGTAACTCAGGGCTCCACCAAGCACGAACACGAAAAGCAGAGAAGCGGCCATGAACAACCAAGAACGCATCCGCGAGTTGGGAAGCGCGCTGTTGCGAGCCGTTTTGGGGGTGGCCAGTTGCGCGGCGTCGAAGCCCGCCGACTCGGAGAGTACCGGATTCAGCAGCGCGACTTCTGACGACAGGTTCGCGTGCATCGACATATAGTCGACATAGAGATCGCGCATCGCCTGGCTGTCACGAAGCTGCTGGGCGAGCCAGCGGCCTTCGCTCTCCTTGAGCGTGTCGTTGCACAGATTGCCGATCGCACGAAGCAGTCGTCGCTCGTCGCTGGTGTGAATCACTGGAGTCCCTCCTGGGCGAGCGTCTGGTCGATGCAGCGGTGCAGCATCCGTCGGATTCGGTTCAGTGCCTTGTACACGGTATTGACCGGCCTTTCCAATTGCTCCGCAGCTGCCTTGAAATTCTTGGTTTCGTGGTCATAGCAATGCTGAACCACTTGGCGATCCTCGCTCGACAGTTTTCGCAAGCACTTGCGTAGTGCGTCGCGCCGAACATCGAACATGTCAGCGCGGCCGACTGCCGCATCGCCCACTTGGCCAATCAGGCCCTCGTCGAGCGGGAAGCTCTTTCGCTTGGTCTTGTGACGAAATCGATGGACCTGGTTGTTGGCGATCACGCTGACCCACTTCACGAAGTTGGTGCCAAACTCGAACTTCTCGTGCTCCCGCCACAACACTACACATACTTCCTGGAATACCTCTTCCGCGTCTGTGGGGTTACCCAGCAGAATCACGAGATACGAAAACAGCCACCGGTCGTGCTGCGCGAACAATCTCGCAAACGCTTCGCGTCGCTCTGATTCGTTGTCGAGAGGCCGTCCGTCAGCTGGCGACTCGTCGTCGAATTGTTGGTCCCGTGGCGACATGTGGATCGTTTGGGGATGAAGATTGTCGGTGGAAGAGCTTTCGATCTATGGTAAGTAAGTAGCAACCCGGCGGGAATTGGTACCGGAAAATCGAAATCGCCATAAGAATTTACTTAAGTATTTTCCAGTAAACGACTTACGTGAATATCACCGAGGGTAAGCCGCTCCGTGATCATCTACGTCTGGGCCGGGGGAATCGATGACATCGGGCGTGGCTACAGGGTAGGATTGGGTGCTGAGTTTCCCATCCTGAGTACCCTAATGCGTCCAACTCCCGCATTCCATCTTGCTGCGATCCTGCTATGGGTGCTTCCCTGGAGTGCCGCGCTCCGAGCGGCGGAGGATGACCAGGTGTCCGCGGCGGACCGGTTGGCGGGGCAGGTGACGATTCATCGCGACGAGTATGGCGTGCCGCACGTGCTGGGTCGCACAGACGAAAGCACGATCTTCGGCTTCGGCTACGCCCAGTGCGAGGATTTTTTCTGGCAGGTCGAGGACGTCTATATCCTGGCGTTGGGCCGCTATTCGGAAGTTCACGGTCCCAAAGGGCTCAACTCTGACAAGCTCAATCGTGCCTTTGAGATTGTTCCCCGCAGCCGACGCGACTATGCGGCGCTCGATGCGACGTCGAAGCGCCTGTACACCGCGTTCGTCGCAGGGATCAACTACTACCTTGAGACACACCCCGAGGTCCGCCCTCGGCTGATTTCCCGTTTCGAACCCTGGCACGTGCTGGCTTACTATCGTCAGGTGGCTCTCGAGTTGTGTTTTCGTTTCACAGGCCTAAGTGACGAATACATGCCCCGGCGCAACCCTCACATCTGGGCCGCCACGGGTTCAAACGGTTGGGTCATCGATGGCAAACGCACCGCCTCGGGAGCCCCGATGCTGCTTGCGAATCCGCATATGCCCTCGTTTGGTTTCACCCAGCTCGCGGAAGCGCACCTCTGCAGCGAAGGTGGCACGAGCGGTAAGCCGTGGAACTTCATCGGCGCCGGGTTCTACGGGTGCCCAACGCTGGCGTTGGGGCACAACGAACGGCTGGGCTGGACGCTGGTCACCAACGAGCCCGATATCGCCGATACGTGGCGGGTGACATTTGACGACCTCGACCGACCCTTGGCGTATCGGTACGGAGAGGGGCATCGCCTGGCAGAAACGTGGACCGAGACCATCCGCATCCGAAAGAAGCGCCGCCTGGACGCGCGCACGTTCCAGTTTCGCAAAACTCATCATGGACCGATCGTCGCGGAGCAGGAAGACGGATCGATGCTGGCGGCGCGGATCGCGGGAGTTTTTGAGACGATCCCGCTCCGACAGTCACTGAACATGATGCGCGCGGCGAGCCTCGAAGAGTTTCGTGAGGCGCTTAGCTTGATGCAAATCCTTTACATGAACGTGCTCTACGCCGATTGCGATGGCAACATCCATTTCGTCTATACAGGCCACGTGCCGCGTCGTAATCCAGACTTCGATTGGTCGAAGCCCGTTGATGGCAGCGACCCGGCGACCGAGTGGCTCGGTTTCCACACGCTCGACGAATTGCCGCAGGTACTGAACCCGGCGGCCGGTTTCTTGCAGAACTGCAATTCGACGCCACTGATTTCCACCGACGGTGATAATCCTCGCCTGGAGGATTTCCCAAGCTACATGATCGGCGACGCCAGCCAGCGCCGACGCCGCGCATTACGATCGCTGGAAATCTTACGGGCCATGAATGATGTCACGTTCGATCAGTGGCAGGCCGCCGCGTTCGACACGGAGGTCTACTGGGCGAAGCAGCAACTGCCGCATTACGCCGAGGCGTTTCAGACGCTACAGCGCGAGAAACCCAGACTGGCCAAGAGTGTGCGGCCGTATCTCGAGCACTTGCTCGCTTGGGACGCTCAGATCACTGCCGATTCGACGGCGGCGACGCTCTGTCACGCATGGTATGAACAGCTCTATGGCTCGAGATATCCCGGTCAGCAACTTCGCGAGCAGTATGAGGGACAACCGGCGAAACAACTCGAAGCGTTGGCGCGGGCTGCCAAACGTTTGCAATCGATGCACGGCAGCTGGAAGGTTCCCTACGGAGAGATCTATCGCAGTCTGCGCAAAGCCCAACTGGTCGACTTGATGGATATCCGATTTAACGATGCTGGCAATAGCCTTCCTTCTCTGGGTGGACATGGGCCGATGGGGACGATACTCACACAGTACTACACGCCCAGCCTGGAAATCCCTTTTGTCGTCTCTCAATCGCGTCGTTACGGCATCGTGGGGACTTCGTATTTGGCAGCCTTCGAATTCACGCCCGAAGGCGTCCGCGGAGCGAGCCTGGTTCCGTATGGGACAAGTGGCGATCCGACATCGCCGCACTTTTTCGATCAGGCAAAGCTGCTGGCCGAGCAACGGCTCAAGCCCGAGTTGTTTCGCAAATCGCGCGTCGTGCAAAAGGCAGTCGAGAGCTACCGGCCAGGGAAACGCCACTAGCCAGTTCGGTCGGATCGCTCGAATCGAGTGATTGCGGGGCGGCAACCAGGTTGTCTACTCTCAGCAGGTTGAATCAGCTATACTGTTCGCCATGCCAAAATACGTAGTTCGACATGGTGTGATGCGTCATCTGGGGGTCTTCTCCTCGCGCGGTAGCGACAGCTACGGTCGCGGTATGCAGGTGATCGCGCGCACCAATCGTGGCTTGGAACTTGGTGAGGTGCTCTGCGAAGCGACTGACCATGCGCTGGCCAACATGGAATCTCCCAAGTCGGGCCAAATCTTACGTGAGCAAACCGACGACGATGCCGGTGAGCTGCGCCGCCTGTTGGAGCAGCAACAGGAAGAGCACAAAATCTGCGAACAGCGAATCGTCGAACTAAATCTCGACATGCGATTGGTCGATGTCGAACATCTCTACGGCGGCGAGCGTGTGATCGTCTATTATCTGTCGGAGGAACGCGTAGATTTCCGCGAACTCGTCAAGAAACTGGCGAGCGAATTCCAAACGCGAATCGAGATGCGGCAGATTGGCGTCCGCGACGAGGCCAAACTACTGGCCGACTACGGTGACTGCGGCAAGCCGGTGTGTTGCAACAATCATTTGTCGGAAATGCCGCCCGTCTCGATGCGCATGGCGAAATTGCAAAAGGCGACCCTCGACCCCAGCAAAATCTCAGGGCGCTGCGGCCGGCTGAAGTGCTGCCTGCGGTACGAATACGACACCTATCAGGAACTACAACGAGAATTGCCACCGATTGGCTCTGAAATCGTGACCAACGAAGGCAAAGCCAAAGTGCTAGCTCAAGAGATCTTGGCCAGTCGGCTATTGGTGCAGACCGAGGACATGCGGCGGATCGTCATCGAGGGGTCTGATGTGCTCACCGTGACGAAACGAGGGGGCGGCGGAAAGAAGAAATCTGGCGGGAAGAAAAAACCTCAGCAGGCGGAAACTGTTGCTGAAGACGCCCAAGGACCCCAAAATGTGCGATCTGGCGAAGCCAGCCCGCCAAGATCTGAGGTAGAGTCCCCAGAAAAATCGCCTCCGGACGAAGACGCATCCTCCGCAGATGGTTAAAATAACGGAGTGCGTCACGTTTTCGTGCGGAGATTCACCTGTCCACGACCGTGCTACGGTCTATGAATAACCATGCTCGATCCTCACCACCCCATCGCCGAACTGCTCGCTCGCGACGATCGCTATCCGTTTGAAGCGTACGTGTTCGTCTTCGAAGCACTTCGCTACGCCCAGGAAAAGATGGGACTGGGCACGGAGTATTTGGGCGAAGATCTCGGCTCTGACCTCGACGAAGGTGAGGGAGCAGGTGAGCCCGAGCGACATGTGTCTGGGCAAGAGCTTTGCGAAGCCATGCGGAAGTATGCCCACGAGCAATACGGCTACATGGCTAAGAGCGTACTGAATCATTGGTCGATTCACTCGACGAGCGACTTTGGCGAGTTGGTATTCAATCTGATCAAGATTGAGCAGATGCGCAAGACACCCAACGACCGTCGCGAGGACTTCGACAACGTGTTCGACTTCGATGAAGGGTTTCAGCATAGCTTTCAGTTCTCGCTGCCTGATTCCACCGAGGAGCGTCGGTCCTGATGGCCAGCCGCGCCGCACGGGCTCGTAAACCACGCACCGACAATCAGTCATCCGCCAAACAACGCGCGGACATCCCACCCGCCGACACCCAACCCACCGAGTTCCAACAAACTGGTGTCCCCACACCAGGGCCCCACCCCAGCCGCTGGCAATTGACAGTCTCGAGCATGCTGTTGTTGTGTTGGATTCTGTTTCTGGCCTGGATCGCGATTTCCGGTTAACGGTGCCCGGGCGACGAACTCACCACATAACGGAGGCACTCAGTCATGCGTCACTATCGAAGCGGTATCGTTTTACTTTGTGTCGCAACCACAATTGGCGGGCAAGCGCTACTCGGCTTCTGCCCAACTGCCCGAGCCGCGACCGCCACACAGGCCGTGAGTGCAGACCTCGCGGCAATGATCCAGCGCGGCGCCAGCTTTTTGGAAGCCTCTCAGGACGAGGACGGCTCGTACAGCAGTTTTGCAGGGACCGGAGTCACTTCGTTGGTAACCACTGCTCTCCTGCGTAACGGACGAACACCCAGCGATCCGCTTATCGCGCGGTCGCTTGAACACCTACAAACGCACGTCAAACCAGACGGTGGCATCTACAAGACGGGCAGTCGCTACCGAAACTACGAAACCTGCCTGGCCATGCTCTGCTTTAGCGAAGCGAACGTCGATGGGCAGTACGACAAGCTGCTCGACAATGCCGAGACGTTCGTCAAAGAGATGCAGTGGGACGGCGGCGAGAATCATGATCCCTCCAGCACGAGCTACGGCGGAGCTGGCTACGGCAAACACAAACGGCCGGACATGTCCAACACGAATTTCTTCATTGATGCGCTCAAAGCGGTCGGTAACGGCCCCGACGATCCGGCTATGCAGCGTGCCCTGGCGTTTGTTTCACGCTGTCAAAACCTGGAGACCGAGCACAACGACACCAAGTTCGCCGCCAAGAACCCCGATGGTGGTTTCTACTACACCGCCGCCGCGGGTGGCTCAAGCCAAGCTGGCGAAACAGCCACCGGTGGACTCAGGAGCTACGGCTCGATGACTTATGCCGGGCTGAAGAGCATGATCTACGCCGGCGTCGGGCCGGACGATCCGCGCGTGAAAGCCGCATTTCGCTGGGCACAGAAGAACTACAGCGTGTCGGAAAACCCAGGCATGGGCGATAATGGGTTGTTCTACTACTATCACACGTTCTCCAAGGCCCTCGACGCGATCGGCGAAGCGGAAATCGAAACCGCTGACGGCATCCGGCACAATTGGCGCAAGGACCTCATCGACGAACTCGGTCAACGGCAGCAACCCGACGGTAGCTGGCTCAACAGTAACGAGCGTTGGCTGGAGAGCGATCCGAATCTGGTGACCGGCTACGTACTGCTCACGCTGTCGTACTGCCACGACGACGCAGCGAAGTAAGACTCTCGCGCACCGGCGCCATTTCATTCTTGCTAGCAATCCACGCAGCTGGTCTTTGCCCGGCTGCGTGGATTTGCTATTTACCCCGCCATGCCTGCCGCGGCAGTTGCTGCGCTCGCTGTTTGCCAGAACTAATCTTCAGGTTTAGTCGGGGTTCTCCCAATGCAAAACGTCACTCGCACACGTCCCAAGCGTTCGCTCGTTCGTCGTCTCGTTGTCCCTGTCGCGGCGCTGTCGCTGCTGGGGGGCGGTGGCTGGGGAGCCTACCAATACTACAGCCACGTGAATTCTGACGCGGCTGCAGCCGAACTTGAAACCGACATTAACCCTGTCGCTCACAGCGCGTCGGCGAGCCAGGCAGAACTCGACTTGCTGTTCAGCTCCGATGAGCGCGAATCGACTGCCCCGGTCGCTGCCAAACCGGCAAAAAAAACAAATCCATTCGCGTCGATGAGCAACACGGCGAAAACCGATCGCTACGCGATGACGAAGGTCGATCCGGCCACAGCGCCGCTGGAGACGCCCAAGCTTCCGCCGCTGGTCGAAGACGAACCTCAAACTGCCGCGACGAAGCCATCAAGCGCGTCGCCGTCCACTTCGTTGTCGACCGCCGTCGGTGATCGTTATGCGAAAGCGATGACCACGATTTCGACACCAGCGTCCAACGAGCCAGCAGAATCAAAGCAACCACAGCCTGCGGAGCCATCCACCGAAAGCGATTCGGAAGTCGCCCGCGGTCAAGAACCGGGCGCCACATCGCTGCAGATTGCCAGCCCACCGACGAGTCCTCCCGATCTCGACGCTCGCGCCGCGTTTGGACAAGCGCTGACACAAGCACCCCAAGCACCAACGTCGCAACCACCGCTGAAGCAACCCTCCGCAAGTTCATCGGACAACCTCGCCACCGCGTTGCAGCAGGCCCGTCCACTGCAACCGGCGCCGCCTGCGGGGCTGACCAACAATCGCTACCAATCGGCCGCACCGACGACCACCACGCCGCCACCTGCGACGCCACCAGTTCAACTACAACGTCCAGCACCGCCGCTGGACATCCAGACGCCACCATTGAGTCAGGCTGCACCACCGCAACGGCGAGCTCAAGTGCCTACGCCTGCGGCACCTACGCCGGCCGCACCGACGCCTGCGGGCAACCCGTTCGCCGCTTTGTCCACGAGCCCTCCCTCAGGTGGCCTGGCGAGTCGAACCCCCTCCGCTCCGTCGGCACCCGTCGAGCGTGGGCTAATTCCACAGGGCCTCACCCCCACGCCCGGCATCGACAACCATCCAGGAACCGGTCGCCCCGGCGAAAGCTTGCTCGAAGGTTCACAAAGCCCCTCGATCACCATTCAAAAATTATCGCCTGAAGAAATCCAAGTGGGCAAACGATGCATGTTTGCCATTCGTGTTCAAAACACGGGTCAACGAACAGCGCAGAACGTCCAAGTCCATGACGAAATCCCCTTGGGTACCGAATTGATCGGGACCGCGCCGCGTGCCAATGTTTCCGGCTCGGAAGTGATGTGGGATCTGGGCACGCTCTCGCCGGGCGAACAACGCACCGTCGAGATGGAGCTGCTGCCCAAGGAGGAAGGCGAACTAGGCAGCGTTGCCACCGTCAGTTTTGCTGCTCAGGCTTCCGCGAAGTCGCTGTGCACACGCCCCGAACTGGCTCTGCGTTTGACTTCCAAGCCGCAGGTCCACGTTGGTCAGCAGCACATCGTGCAGATCGAACTCACCAACCCCGGTAGCGGCGACGCGACGGGCGTAATGCTGCTAGAAACGGTCCCTGCTGGCGTGAGCCACGAAGCGGGCCCCGCTTTGGAGTTTGAAGTGGGGACGCTGAAAGCCGGCGAGACGCGGCGCATGGAACTCGTACTCACCGCCGAACAAGCCGGTCGAGTGAGCAACGTCATGGTCGCCCGCGCGGATGCGAGCCTGCAAGAAGAAGCGGCTTGCGAATTCGAAGTGATCGCGCCCGAGTTGCAACTGTCGATCGAAGGCCCGCAACGTCGATTCCTCGAGCGACCCGCAACCTACAAAGTCAGCATCGACAATCCTGGGACGGCTGCGGCCAAGGACGTCCAACTCGTCACGCACCTGCCCAAGGGTATGCAATTTGTCAGCGCCAACAACATGGGCGAGTACGACTCGTCCACCCATAGCGTGCATTGGAGTCTCGCCGAGTTGCCCGCCAACGAACGCGGCACCGTCGAGCTAGTGGCGCTGCCGATCGAAGCTGGTGCTCAGACTCTGGAAGTTGCCACCAAGGCACGGCAAGGTCTGGAAGACGCGACCGACAAGCAGGTGCTCGTCGAGGGTCTGTCGGCGCTGATGTTTGAGGTTGAAGACGTCGAAGGACTGATCGAAATCGGCGGCGAGACGACCTATCAGATTCGTGTTCGCAACCAAGGCTCCAAGGCCGCGACCAACGTGCAGGTCGTCGCGCTGCTACAGCCAGGACTCCGACCGCTGTCTGGACAGGGCGAAGCCCGTCACGCGATTCAAGGCGAGCGCGTGGTGTTCGCTCCCTTGCCGCAACTGGCACCCAAGTCAGACACGACCTTCCGCATCCAAGCCCAAGGCGTCCGCCCCGGCGACCAGCGCGTCCGCGTGCAAGTCACCTCCGACGACCTGCAGCAGCCGATCACCAAGGAAGTCAGCACCAAGGTCTACGCCGACGAGTAAGCGTGGCGTCATTGTGCGCAACGACGCTTCCCCCACAGACCGTCGGACGGGCACTCCTGCCCGTCGGCGCTTGGAATTCTGAATGACGGCCAGGAGTGGCCGTCCTACGGATTTCGCGTAGCCCCAAACGCACGTCGCCCAGGAACCGCGATCCTACGGATCTCGAAAACCCCAACCGGCGGCATCCCAATCCGGCAGGATCCACCGCCGCCAAGCGTTCTCATGTGCCAATCCAGCCTTCTGGGGATTCGCGCCAATGTACTGGATCACACGCCAGAGATGCTCCTCATCCCGCACGATACGATCATAGTTTTCCTCTTGCCACAGCTGACCGCTCAATCCCAGTGCGGAATTGATGTGGCGAGCTGCGACACCTTTCATCGATCCGACGAGGTCTTCTAGCGGGTATCCCTCGAAAGGCCGGATCACCAGGTGGCAGTGGTTTGGCATGATCGTCCAGCACGCCAATTGATAGCGCTGCTGTTGGAAGAGGAGCAATCGGGAACGCAGTTCCTTGCACCAACGCTCGTCTCGGAAATGACAGCCGCCATAGCCCTCGTCGAGCGAATGTTCCACGGCGGTCGTCACTTCGCGGGCATAGGCGGTCCAATCCGATTCGCTCCGCGGCGATGGATGCGTACGTTCCCAGTCGGCACGGAGTCGCCGGAGTAATTGCAGCTTCGCCTGCGGCAGCGCGTCGGCAAGACGAAACGTCACAAAATAAGTTGCCCCCGCCTGCCGCCAATGAGGTAGGTGCCGCGCATATCGCCGGATCGGCAGATCAGGATGGCATCCGCGAAATCCAGGGGGTGGCGGAAGATGAAACGACGATGCAATACCCACCACCCCATTCTACCCCAACCACCGTAGGACGGGCACTCCTGCCCGTCGGTGCTTGGATTCTTGCATGACGGCCAAGAGTGGCCGTCCTACGTGACGCTGTGAAATGATCTGGCAAGTTGGTTATCGGTCTCCACGGCTTCCAACGACTCGTTGGGCAGCGGCAATTTGCCCCACATCACCAGACTCGATGAATGGTATTTTGGCATTACCCGCGGCTGGCGCCGCCGGCTCACTTGCGTGGCCAAAATTCATTGCTGAAATTGTGCCAACGGTTCGAGTAGAATCAGCGTGCCTGGAAATGGGCGGTGCGTTCTTTGGCAACTTGACTGAGATCGATTCGACGGGGAGACTGCGCGCGTCGAGGTGCGTTTTCCGTGGCCACAGGATTTTTAGGACACGTGCGTTTTTATTGAATCACGGAGTAAGGCGTTTCCTGCTAACGACTTGGGCTCGCGCGCGAAACGGCATTTTACGACACACAACCGCATGAAAGTCCGAAAAAGCGGCTCGAAATTGCCACCGCAGAACACACAAGTTCCTGCGCTGAAAGGACTTAGCGATCCGCGTGGGCTGGGATTTTTCGGACACCAAGCGTGGTTGGGACGCGCGTGTCAAAAATCCACTCGGGGGGATCGACCCAGCCGCGACCGTGAGGGAGTCGGATAGTTCCCGCGGAGTTTCGTCATCCGTCGCCCTGACGGTCGCGGCTGGGGTAACGTCATTGGCGGTGGCGCGATTGGGCCCTCAAAGCTGCGAGTAGCTCTTGGGTTTCCAATCCGATTTGTGGATACGGCTGACGGTGTCTTTGTACTTTTCGACTTCCTTGAGCACCTGCCAGTCGGGGTGGGCGATGAAGGTTTTCCATGCTTTGTCGCGCGACTCGGTGTCGTCGTAGACGGTCATGTACGTCAGGTTCGGCATCTTTTCGCCGATCAACACCTGGCCCATGAACACAGGCATGATGCCGCTGTCAAGAAAGATCGGCACCTCACCGGAGTTGAACATGTCGACTTTCACGTGGCCGGATTGCTCTGTGGAACTCTCGTAGCTGCGTAGCTCAAACAGACGATCGACAGCGCGTTGCGTTTGCTGCGGAACTGTGACCTGCGGCCACACGTCAAACGACATCAACAGCTCGCTACGAATGCGTTGCAGCAACGGTTCCTTGAAAGAAGTTCCCGAGTACGGCTGGGCGGCCTTCTGGTACTCCGCGTCGTCGGCGAGCTTGCCGGTTGCGCTGGTCACTGCCTCGGCACTGGGACCTGCGATCAGCAGCATCACTTCGATCGCGCCTTCGCTCGGCTCATTCGCTTGATCGAATACGCCGATCGGACCCAAGCCCTGTCGCACAAGCGCTGGCAGCAAGGCTTGCTCAAGGTACTGGTCGAGCTGCTGTTCAGCTTCTGAATCAAGTAACGTGTAGGTCCGCAGTTCGAGGACCTGTTTGGCGCTGGTCGACTTCATCGACATGTCACCCGAAAGTTTGGTGATGGGCGTGAGCATCAGCTTGCGAAACTCGACCTCCGAGCCTTCCGCCTGCACGGCGATTTGGCCCTTGGTGGCGGTGCACTTCGAGCCGTAGTTCACCAGATCGCCGTTGACCCACACCTTGATCTGGTCGTTCAGGCATTCGATGACCATGGTGTTCCATTCGCCCAATGGTTTTTCGGAGTCGTCGGTGAGGTTCAGAATCCGGCGTTTCTTGCCGGAGGTCCCGCCCCACTGGTCCTTGGGTCCGCGTCGCTCGACCATGTTGGGCACTTCGATATCTTCGATAATGCACCAGAAGTCACCCGCGTTCTTGTGCATCATCTGCACCTCCAGCGACGCGGGGAACATGCCGGCCAGCGACCGCGGCGTGGATGCGTGTACCAAGATGCCGCAATTACCCGGCTTGTTGGCAAAGCGATACTGGGCCTCGAGACGGTAGTTCTGAAACTCCTCGTCGGTGATCAGATGCCCACCGGGTTTGCCCAGGCTGACCAGCATGCCGTCGCGCACGATGAACGAGTCTCGCACGTTGGGGTCTTTATCCTTCGCCGGTATGTCCATGTGCCACCCGTCGAGATTCTTGCCGTTGAACAAACTACGCGACGCGTCGGGTGCAGCTTCCTCCGCAACAGCGTGAATTGACGAGGCAACGAGTAAGCCAAGTACGCACAAACCCCCAAAAACTCGAAACCGATTCATGTTGTGCCCTTTCAGTGAATTAGGTGAAACCGCCATGCGGAGATTCAGTTGATTCGTAAGTGCTTCAGGTGAGTTGCCACACATTCTGCCAGGATTGGCGGGTTGTAACCACCCTCTAGTGTGCTGACCAGCCGCCCGTCTGAGTAGCTGTCGGCAATTTGTGTGGTCGCCTGCGTGAGCCAGACAAAGTCTTCGGTCTCCAGCCCCAGCGAACCGATCGGGTCTTCACGATGGCCGTCGAAGCCCGCACTGACCAGTACCAGCTGGGGCTTGATGCGGTCGGCAAAGTCTTCCAGTTCGCGTAGCACGAGTGCGCGATAATCGTCCCGCGAGGTGCCGAACTTCACAGGCAAGTTGCGGGTGGCGCCCAGTCCGTCGCCGATGCCGGTTTCATCGACATCACCGGTGCCGGGGTAAAACGGCCAACGATGCACCGAGAAGAATCCCACGCGGGGATCGTCGTAGAAGATGGCTTGTGTGCCGTTGCCATGATGGACGTCCCAATCGATGATCATCACCCGCTCCAATCCGCCCGCGAGTGCGGCCTCCGCCGCGACGGCAATGTTGTTGAACAGGCAGAAGCCCATCACGCGGTCGGCGAGTGCGTGATGCCCTGGCGGTCGGACCAGGCACAGCGCGCGTTGGTCTTCGCCAGCGAGCACCCGCCCGACCGCGTCGCACAGCGCCCCAGCAGCCAGCCGCGCGACATCGACCGACACCGGTGACACGACCGTATCGGGATCGGCGTGGCCACCGCCCGAGTCGGCCAGGTCTTGCAGAAACCGGAGGACCAACTCGGCGTGCACGCGGTTTAGCTGCTCGTCGGTCGCAGGCTGCCACACGGGACGCTGGGCGTCGAGGGCCGACTGCTCGGTATCGAGGTGTCCGATCACTTCGCGGAGCCGCTGGGCACATTCAGGATGCGAGCCCGTCTCGTGGTCGAGGAAGCGTGGATCGTAGTAGAGCAGCATAGTTCAGTTGCACCGTGCAGCGTGTTGGCGATCGGTTGGGTCGTTGCCAATACCTCGCAGAACTCGGGAGAATCGTAGTTAGCTTGACACCCAAAGTGGCCGCTGAGTAGGCTAAAAGTACGGCAAAACGTTGATCGAACGCTGATTCGAGGCGTTTTCCCTCGTCTTCATTGCGCCATTGGCAGCGGCGTATCAAATGAACTTGAGCGTTGGCAAGGCTTTTTTGTGGGTGGGAAGTCGGAACGTCCACCCGCGAGCCCGTAGGCAACGGAACCTGAACTCGGAAAAAGGAACAGAGGCTATGTTCGCAACGCAAACTCGATTCGTAGTGTCCCGTGTCGTAACCGCTAGTTTCCTTCGAGCGGCGATCGTTGCGGCGCTTGTCATAGCCGCGTTGCCCGATCTTGCGAGTGCTCAGAAATACAAATCCATTGAGCCGAGAATTGAGTTCCGCGAAGCAAGAACGTTGCGAACGAGAGTGAACGCGGCACTACGTAACCCTGGCGCCTACAATGGCGGCGGTGCCGCCGACATTGACAAGTACTTCAAGCAGTACTATTTCCCGCAGCGAACCCAGTGGAATCCTGGGGCACTGGCAGAAATTGGCAAGCGACGTGAAGAAATCGTCAAGCTCTTGCGGGGCACGACCGTTCCCAAGGCCCAAGAGCAGCTCACGACGCTCACGTTGGGAGTCATGAGTAAGCTGGCCCGCGACGACTTTCATCCTGCGGTTCGTTACAACGCATCGCTCGTCTTAGGATTGCTCGACCAGAAGTACCCCGGCTCGGGTGGGAACGCGGCTGCCCCAGTGGTATTGCCTGCCGGGACCAATGCACTGTTAGAGCTACTGGAAGCAGAGGAGTTTGAAGGGGTGCCGGTACATCCCTCGGTAAAAGTCGGTGCCCTGCAAGGACTGGAACGTCACGTCCAGTTCGGTATGGATGCCCAGTACGGCGACCGCGTTACCAAGGCGGCACTTGGTGTGTTGAACCAAGATCCCAAAGCGATGGAGATTGACGACGATGTGAACAGCTGGATGAAGTGTCAAGCTGCCCGCCTGCTAGCGCGTCAGTTCAAGGATGGACCTACCAAGGAAGTCCAGGATGCGCTGACGGCACTGATCGCGAGCGAAGATATGGGCTTGGACGATCGCTGCCTTGTCTCGGGCTTGCTTGACAAGATGACCTACCAGGCTGGCAGCGATGCGAGTGGCGCGATCGTGCCGCTGGGCAACCTGACCAAGGCGGTCGTCGACGAAGGGGCAGACGTGGCGCGTGAGTTTCAAGACCTCATTTTGGGCAACTCGCCAACGACTCGCCGTTCGCCTTCGTTCCGCTTGGGACGAGGCGAAGATACGGGGCCGAAGCTAGAACGTCGACAGTTGCTATCGCGGCTGATCCAAATCGACCAGGGTGCCAAGTCGCTGAGTGCCGGTCTCGCCGAGGGAGACAAGCAAAAATTGGCCAGCCTAACCGAGTTGCTGGCGCCGGTCATCAAAGAATCCAAGGACAGTAAGGCGTACGACACCGACTTGAGCAAGAATGTGATCGAGCTGGAAAACTCCGTCGAAAACCTTGTCGCCAGTTGGCAGCCA
>JANQQA010000247.1 GCA_028285205.1 Bythopirellula sp.
AGCGCGCTCGGCGGCTGGCTCGCGCCGGCGGTTGCCCTTCTGAGGTTGCCCGCCGGATTGCCAAGCACATGAGTCGTAGCGTGGAGACGATCCGTTACACGCTCAAGCAATTCGATCGCAAGCATCCCGATTTGGCGATCTTTCCGCATCAGACGGGACCGCTGGACGACGACGCCAAGCGCAAGATCTACCAGCAGCACCGCCGCGGCACGCCGGTCGATCTGCTGGCAAAGCGCCACTGCCGCACGCGCACCAGCATCTATCGCGTGATCAACGAGATGCGGGCAAAGCTGATTCTGGATTTGCCGCTGGACTACATCTACAACGAAACGTTCGACAAGCCGGGCGTCGAATCCGAGATCATGTCAGAGTTGCCCGAGCGCGAGACGGCAACTCGAAAGACCCGCCCGCCGTCGGGCCTGCCGCCTTATTTGGCGTCGCTGTACGAGGTTCCGCTGCTGACGCGGGAGCAGGAATACCACCTGTTTCGCCAGTTCAACTACCTCAAGCATTGTGCTAGCAAGCTGCGCGAGGGGCTCGACCCGGCGCACGCTCGCGGCAGCGTGATGGACAAGATCGAGAAGTTGTACGATCAGGCCGTCAAGCTGAAGAATCAGATCGTGCAGGCGAATCTGCGTCTGGTTGTGTCGATTGCCAAGCGGCACGTCGGTGCCGCGGAGGAGTTCTTTCAGTTGGTCAGCGACGGCAATATGTCGTTGATTCGCGCGGTGGAGAAGTTCGACTATGCCCGCGGCAACAAGTTCAGCACGTATGCTAGCTGGGCGATCATGAAGAACTTCGCCCGCACGATTCCCGAGGAATTCAAGCATCGGGATCGTTTTCGGACGAGCAGCGACGAGATGTTCTCTGCCACCGAAGACGACCGCAGCGACGTATTCGAGCAGGAGTCGGCTCAGAATCTGCGGAAGATGCAGATCGGCAAGATCCTATCTCGCCTTGACGAGCGCGAGCAGAAAATTATCATTAGCCGTTTCGGGCTCGATCATCGCCAGGAGCCGCAGACACTCAAGCAGGTCGGCGCCGAGATGGGCGTCACCAAAGAGCGCATTCGCCAGATCGAAGCGCGTGCTTTGAACAAGCTGCGGATGGCGGTTCAGGAAGAGAAGATTGAATTGCCCGACTAAGGTCGGTTAGAACAGCAGCTTGGTGCCCCGAGATAGGGGATCCAACCTCAAGGGAGGTGCGTCGAGTCGAGCGGAAAAGCGGCATTAGTGTTCGCGCGAGCTTTTTGCGCGGCAGGTGTGTCGACTTTTCCGCGGCTTTGCGCGTCTCCCTATTTTTGTGCAAACGGTTTGATTTCCGCCTTGCGGGACACGTAAGTTTCGTTATATTAACTGGTTTTCGTAGATACAAAGCAGGCCAGCGTAGCTCAATTGGCAGAGCAGCTGATTTGTAATCAGCAGGTTGTGGGTTCAAGTCCCTCCGCTGGCTCCGTGACTGGCCTTTAATGTTCGTCAGGTAAACGATTTTCCATGGGGGGTTTCCCGAGCGGTCAAAGGGGTCAGACTGTAAATCTGATGGCAATGCCTTCGCAGGTTCGAATCCTGCACCCCCCATTTCATGTTCGGTGGCTGCTGTGAAATGGGGAGGGAGTTTGTGGACATCCTTTTGTGGAAGCATCCATGTGCGGGTGTAGCTCAATGGTAGAGCCACAGCCTTCCAAGCTGAAGACGAGGGTTCGATTCCCTTCACCCGCTCTCACGACTGCTGCTGATTGAAAATAGGTTCCCGCCAAGAGAGAGACAAGAGTGGCATTAGCTGCTGTAGCTCAGTTGGTAGAGCGCGTCCTTGGTAAGGACGAGGTCACGGGTCCGAGTCCCGTCAGCAGCTCGTTTTTTCGGGGCGATTGCCCTGAATAATTCGCTTCGTACCGTGTTTTTAGTAATGACAACAAAGAACAAGTAATGCAGGTGTAAAAAAGCATGGCCAAGGAGGAATTCAAGCGGACAAAACCGCACGTCAACGTCGGCACCATCGGCCACATCGACCATGGTAAGACGACCCTTACCGGCGCCATCTTGGCACGTCAAGCGCATAAAGGCTTTGCTGAATTCAAGTCGTATGCGGACATTGCCAAAGGCGGCACGGTACGCGACGAAACCAAGACGGTGACGATTGCCGTTGCTCACGTCGAGTATGAGTCTGACAAGCGGCACTACGCCCACATCGACTGCCCGGGCCACGCCGACTTCATCAAGAATATGATCACCGGCGCCGCCCAGATGGATGGTGCGATTTTGGTGGTGTCGTCGGCCGACGGCCCGATGCCGCAAACCAAGGAGCACGTGTTGTTGGCCCGTCAGGTCGACGTGCCGGCGTTGGTGGTGTTTCTGAACAAGATCGACCTGGTCGACGATCCTGAGTTGCTTGACTTGGTTGAGATCGAAGTTCGCGAGCTGCTCGATAAGTATGAGTTCCCCGGCGACGACATCGCGATCATTCGCGGTTCGAGCCTCCCGGCTTATCAGGATCCGAGCAACGACGAGGCATGCAAGTGCATCGACGACTTGATGGATGCCATTGATGCCAACATCCCCGAGCCGACGCGCGAAGAAGACAAGCCATTCTTGATGGCGATCGAAGACGTATTCTCGATCGAGGGTCGTGGAACGGTTGCCACCGGCCGCGTCGAGCGTGGTGTGATCAAGGTTGGCGAGGAAGTCGAAATCGTCGGATTGCATGGCGAATCCCGCAAGACGACCTGTACCGGCGTCGAGATGTTCCGCAAGCTGCTCGACGAGGGCCGGGCGGGCGACAACGTCGGCTGCCTGTTGCGTGGCGTCAAGCGTGATGAGATCGAGCGCGGCCAGGTGTTGGCCAAGCCGGGTTCGATTACCCCGCACACCAAGTTCGAAGCAGAGGTGTACTGCCTTTCGA
>JANQQA010000292.1 GCA_028285205.1 Bythopirellula sp.
GCGCGGAACCATCTGGGGCCCAGGTCAAACCAGTCGGCAAAAAGCCTGGTGAGAACGTCGTCAGGATACTCGCGTTGCTGCCGTCAGAATTCGCCAGTATCACGCGGCTCTGAGAGGCTTGCGGGGTCAAAGAACCTGTCCGGGTCGGTTTGAAGACATCGAAGTACGCTAGGCCCGCTCCGCTCGGAGAGATTGCCGGATAGGTCTGATAGGTCGTCGCGACGTCCACTGGGATACCAGAGATAAAACTCGTCGGTGTCACTGTGGGTGTGGACAGGGTTGCTCCAGGAATCCATTGGCCGGCACCGTTACGATCGAAGCGGACGATCGAAGTTACCGGATCGGGGACCGCGGAGCCCGGTGCGAAAATCAGATCGAGGACGGGCGTAACGAACGAATTGCTGTCGGGAAGAAACGAGAGACCGCGAAACTCCGCCGATAGCGCATCATTCGTCGGGCCGAGCTGACTGATGCGGTCCGCGAATGGACTGGAAACCGCCACGCCCGTGTTGAAGTTGGCAATCACTAGTTCCGTCGTTGGGCTGCTCTGGTCGAACGTAAAGGGTGAGTCAATACGGACGCCGTACGCGACGAACTGTCCGTTGGGCGAGACCTGGCTGGAGAGGGGATCGAAATCACCACCCGCAGTGGCGGTGTTGTTGTTGATGATGACTCGTTGCTGGCCACTCGTCCGATCTAGCACCACGAGGTCGGAACTAGGATTAACTCCGCTACTCCCTAAATCGGGCCTGCTGTAAGTGAGAAACCGTCCATCACGTGAGTAATTGGGAAACAGCCCCGTCGTTGGCGACGTGGGAATCTGTAGCGTCTGTCCACTAACCCTCTGAAACAGTCCTTGATTGGTAGCAAACACTAGGTCGTTGTTTATGTAACTCTGACCGAATGCAGTACTGGATGCTACGGCAAGAAACAAAGCGAGTGGAACGATTGAAGAATTCCAGGTCCTGAGCATGGTGCATTCTCTCTGGTGCAGATCTCACATCGAATCAAATTGCGCAATGCCGCCCATGAGGGAATCCGCCAGCACTGCGCGGTGAAGCTCAGTGCTTGATGAGTTGGTGGATTTTAGCGAGCGCGACAAAGCACGAGTGTGACCGAGATTTGATGCCGCAGCGTTCGATTTGCTGAACTGGCAGAGCAAATATCGGGTATACAGTAGTTGAATCTAACCAGGGCACTCCCGGTCAACAAGAGTGACTCCATCATAAAGACTCTCAAAATGCCTTCATCGCGTCCACGAGGAAAAAGCGAATGGAGGTGTGAACACACGGCGAACCTAAGCCGAGTGCGGCTATCCGTCGCCAGCCAAGTTGCTGATCACAGTCCAAACAAGGCACGCGCGTTGGCGGTCGTCAAGTCGGCCAGCTGCTGCAACGAAACTCCACGAACTTGCGCCAAGCATTCTGCAGTGTGCCGGACATTCGCAGGCTCGTTCGGCCGTTTGCCCCGTACCGGTTCGGGCGAGAGGTACGGGCAGTCGGTCTCGATTAGCAAACGTTCGTCCGGGATCGTGGCGGCGCAATCCCGCAGCGCTTGCGATTTTCTGAAGGTGACCATGCCAGCGAAACTAATGTGCATGCCCAACTCCACACACTCGGCGGCCATCGCCGTGTCGCCAGTGAACGAGTGCATGATGCCTTTGAGAATTCCTCGCGTTCGTGCCTCGCGGAGCGACTGCATGATATCGTCGTCGCAATCGCGCATATGCACGATGAATGGCAGATCGTGCTGCTGGGCCAAGCGGATGTGGCGGTCGAAATAGTCTCGCTGCAGATCGAAGGGCGTATAGTCCCAGTGCCGATCGAGTCCAGTCTCGCCAATCGCAATTACGCCCGGTGCGGTCGCGAGCTGCTCGATCACTGCCCAATCATCATTTTGCGCCTCGGCGACATAGTTAGGCTGTATGCCAACCGCCGCGTAGACTTCTGGGTATTCCGCCGCCAGCGAAACACACTTGCGGCTGTCGTTGGCCGTGCACCCTACAGCGAGGATCTGGGTCACTCCCGCGTCGGCCGCGCGCTGGATGACTTCGCCGCGGATTTCGTCGAAGTCTGATTGGTCGAGATGCGTGTGCGTATCGAAGAGCATAAGCGGAACGCTAAGCGATAATCGCTAAACGATGAACGCTGGAAAGCAGTTGACGGGCCAACTCGGAATCGTTCATCGTTCCGAGCTCATCGCGCATCGTTTCACTTCGTGGCCGGTTCTAGCAATTCCAGAAGCAGATCGAGATGACCCTTGGTCATTCCCAAAGCCTCTTCGGCTAGCGATTGGGCTGCTGGGGCAAGCTGCAGATGATCGACGATGTCGCCGATGCTGGCAATGTCCTGCTCCTGGTAATTGACAGCAGCACGCATCAGGAAGTCGATGTCAAGATCATGCAGGTCGGTGTACTGCATCGGAAACTCGCCGAAGCGGGGCGGTGCATCCGCATTGCTAAGCATCTGGGTCAGCCGCTCAACCATCACGTTCTGGTCCGCGACGATCGAGTCGATAGTTTCTTTCACACTGCCGCGACCGGGCGGTATGTAGGGTCGCGAATACTGGAGGTACTGCGGAAACGAACGTCCCACGATGGCCAACAGGCGATTCAGCAAATGATTGGTGTCAGGTTGGCTCATGCCGTCAACGGTCTCTTCTGGATGAGGATGCGCTAAGCTGCGGTAGGGATGGGCGTTAAGTGACTTAGGTGAAAAACTGCCGCGCGGCCTGATCGGCCCAGCGGGCAAGTTCGTCGGGCAACAAGCCGAAGATCAGCACGGGTACGGAAACTACCAGCACGTAAGCCAAGGGCAAGAATCCTAGCGAAACCGCTCCCCGCGAATCCGAGGGCTCATCGATGCACATAGTCTTCGCCACTCGCAGGTAGTAGACCAGCGACACGGCGGTGTTCAAACCGGCCACTACGAGTGCCGTAATCATCAGCGGCCCTCCAGCCTCGTACAATGCCTGGAGCACGCGTAGTTTCGGCCAAAAGCCGGCCAGGGGCGGCAGGCCGATGAGGCTCACCAGAATCGCCGTCATCATCACCGCGACGACCGGTTCGGTGCGCACCAGCCCGGCGTAATCCTCGATCTCTTCGCTCTGCATCGAGTTGCGCAAGAACGCCACGATCGCGAAAGCACCGAGGTTCATAAACAGATAAAGCGTGACGTACAGTAGCAATGCTGACAACGCAGAGTGGGCCTCGACCACGTTGGTGCCCACCAGCGAGATCGCTGCTGCCACGGCCATCATCATGTAGCCGGCGTGCGCGATGGTCGAATAGCCGAGCATGCGTTTGATGTTGGTCTGTCCGTACGCCGCCAAATTGCCGAACGTGCAGGTGACCATCGCCACGATCGCGATGATCGTTACGACAAAGTTACGCACTGGCGAAAGCGGTTCGACGGCTTCAGCGGATTCTTCGGCGACCAGCTGCGTCGTGGGCACCTCGGTCGACACGAGCATCGTCGGAAGCGGCGTCAGCGCGACTGCTTCTTCGGGGCCCGGAGTGAGATGCGTCATGCCCAGGCCAACCCGCACTAATAGCGCCAGCGCCGCGGCCTTGGACGCGACCGACAGAAACGCATCGACCTCAGCGGAAGCACCTTCGAAGACGTC
>JANQQA010000306.1 GCA_028285205.1 Bythopirellula sp.
CAAGGCGTGGGCCGCACCGAGCATCGAATTTTCAATCGCTAGACCCGCCAAACAGGCACCAACTTGCATCTCGCTGCGTGCGTTAATGTCCTCCGGCTCGCTCAGCACGCGCAAGAAGTTCGGTGCGAGGTGTTCCCAGGCTTCCAAACTGAACTTTGCGGAGTCTTCGCTCCGCTTCTTCGTCACGAAGGTCTCGACAGCGTGCGACAACGCGTCGAAGCCGGACAACGCAGCTACCCGCGGTGGCTGGGTGACGGTCAGTTCTGGGTCGAGGATTGCAACGCGGAAGGCGGCACGCTTGTCGCCGCAGGCCATCTTGACATGGGTCTCGGCGTCGGAGATCAGCGCGAATGATTGGGTCTCGCTGCCGGTACCAGCGGTCGTTGGCATGGCGATCATCGGCAGCATGTCGGCCGTCGCCTTGCCGACGCCCCAAAAGTCCTGCATCCGACCGCCGCAGGAGTACAGAAAGTTGATTCCCTTCGCGCAATCCATCGAGCTGCCGCCGCCGATGGCGATGATTAACTCTGGACGGAACTCCTTCGCCACTGCGAGTCCCGCATCGACGTGCTCGGTCGTCGGGTTCTCCTGCAGTCCGTCAAAGATCTGTGTTTCGATTCCCGCTTGCTGCAACGAGTCGATCCCACGCTGCGTGTGTCCGACCTCTTCGATACCTGGATCGGAAACTACCAAAGCTCGCTCTGCCCCAAACCAAGCGGCGGCTTCTCCGAGTGAGGCAATTTGCCCTGCGCCGTGCAGCACACGCGTCGGTGATTCGAGGTTGAGGGAGGGCATTGGGGAGGGCGCGAGGGGAGGGACAGTTGAACTAGGCAACTTGCAAAGCGCGGCTGCGGTACAAGAACTCGATCAAGTTTCCTTCGTGGGGTTGCAGCCAGTCCAGCTGTGGGGTGGGAATCGGTCCCAGATTCAGTCGATCGATCTCAGTGGAAGCGATCAAGTCTTGGCGGAAGGCCTCGTCATCAGTGATTGCCGTGCAAACCAGCGTGTACTCCATGGCGGAGAGCATCTTGTCTTGGGGACAATCGACGACGTTCACCAGTGGGAACATGTATTCTTTGTTGCGAGAATCCGAATCGTGCGAACCATGATGCAACACGACCGGACGCAAGTACGCGACGGGGGGCTTCTCGACGAGTCGGTCTCCATAGCTGGCAGTCATGTCCGTCACCGCCGCCGTGTCGACGTCGCGCTCGACGCCCTTCCAAATGGCCTGCGCGGCGCCTTCGATGGTGAAGGCCGCCAGTCCGGCATTGGGATCATCGGGAGGAAGGACTTCGATCGGTCCCAATTTCTCCGCCAGTGCGGCGGCGATTTCTTTCGTGTGACGCGAGGCGTAAATACTCGAAACGTTGATGCAGCTCCGACCGCCGTTGCGGTACACACTATCGGCCATCATGTCGATGTGTTGTTCCCACTGGTCGACGCAATCGTCGCCAAGCACAATCTTGCTAAACCCCGGTCCGTGGACCTGGACCATCGGATTGCCAGCGTACTGCTCGACCGTCTGGGGGCCACCGAAAATCATACTCCGCCGGCAACTCGTCAGGATCGCCCCGCCGATTTCTGCGCCAGCGCCAGGGTAGAGGCAGAACGCCTGTTTCGGAATTCCCGCCTCAACCATCGCCGCAAACACGCGATAAGGAGTCCACGGTTCGCTACTGCCAGGCTTGAGCACCAAACCCATCTGCAACGGAATCACCGGCAGCCACAAGGTATGGACACCGGGCGAATTCGACGGCAATACGGCACCAAGCGCGTCACATTGTGCTTGATAACTTACGGTCACGCCGCGACCTTCCTCGCCATAGCCGCGTGCGAGGATCTCCAGATCGAGCCCACGCGTGAGACAATCGAGAATTTGATCGATGTTCTTCAGCACAAACGCATTCTTGGTGACGTTCGCCTTGCACATCGAAATCGGCATGCCGGTGGTCGCCGACTGCTGTTGAATGAAGTCGTCGGGCGATTGCTGCGAGTCGCCGACGGTCAGCGTCCCGGATTCAAACAGTTCGCCCGCCGCTTTGCACTTCTCGATCAACTCCGCTGGCGACATCGCCTGCAGAGCACGCCGCGCATGGCGAGCCTTCCGCGCGTCGCGCTTGATAATCCCCGAGCCGACGGCGTGCACCTTGGCCACAGGTTCACCAGTGTAGAAATGGTTGACTTCGTCCACTTCAAGCGACTGATAGGGCTCGCCCCAGCGGATGGCAGGTAGTTCGATCATTTGTCTTTCGGATTTAGCCGCAGAGGAACACTGTCGGTCGACGGTTAGCTAGGAATTGTCGCGTGGTTGGTAGGGTTCGGGAAATCGAACTCGGTTTGTCGTTTTTGCTTTTTGGGATGGAGTGATGATAGGTGTCGGTAATCGCTTGCTACTCGGAGTCGCAGTAGAGCGCGAAATATCTGTCAATATTCTGATGCTGCACGACCTGCGAAGACGCGAGCCAGTCGCATCCAGCGCGATGGACACAGTTGTAGGTCGCAGGTGTGTTGCGTTCCAGCTTTGCAATGCTGAGGATCTCGCGATCTATCTGATTTCTCGGAGAACTCTGCATCTGCGTTCATCTGTGGCTAATAAACACCCACCGTCGTCGCCTCGGCCAATCTGCGGAAGGGGCGGACACCGCTCATGCCGTCCCAGGGGTATTTTTCGTAGGGTGGTTCACGTTCTCCTTCATCACGTTCGAGGAAGCCGGGGACGAAGAACTCTTTGGTCAATGTGGTCAGCTTTGCCCGACCAGTTTCGCCGTAACCGACAACTTGATCGGTGTCGTCGAAGTCGACAACTTCAACCACGGCACGTGGCTGAGGTGCATAGTAGGTTATCTTATAGTCATTGGCCGCATTGCATGGCCCGCTGGCCGCCAACCCCATGAGCGTATTGCCATAAGTGGGCGTCATGTAAATGCCACTCTCTTCCGGAGGGCCACCGAACAACTCCTCAACACAGAACTTGGTCCACTGCGGGGTGAACTCGGTGCCACCAGAAAAGATCCCAGTGATGCCGACTTCCGCGATGCTCGTGCCTCGCTCTTCAAGCTCCAAGCAGAGTGATTCGATTAACTTCGGTGTGCCAAACATGCACTTCACGTCATGGCCGGCAGTGAGCACCGTGATCGCCTGATCAATGCAGTGCTTCTTGTACGCTTCCAAATGATCCATCCACCCCTTCTTGATCAGCTTGATCACCCAGCGGGGATCGAGGTCGATGCAGAAACTGATGCCACCCCGATGTTGAGCAAGATGCTCCACGGCAAGTCGGAGCCTTCTAGGGCCAGAGGGCCCCAGCATTAACCAGTTGGAGCCCTTAGGAAAGTACTCGTCCGGCAGTGTGTCACTAAAAATTGAGTAGTCGGTACGAAAGTCGTCGATTGCGATTCGACTCTTGGGCACTCCCGTTGTGCCGCCGGTTTCAAACACGTAAACCGGCTTGTCGGCCAATCCCTGAGGGACCCAACGGCGTACCGGGCCGCCACGAAGCCACTCGTCTTCGAACGAGGGAAACTTCTTGAGGTCGTCGTAGCACTTCACCTCGGTCAGCGGATCAAAGTTCAGCTCCGACTTCTTTTCTAGCCAGAACGGACAGCCCGTCGATTCGTGGAAATGCCAACCGACGGTCTCCACGGTGTGGGCATCAAGAGCTTCTCGCGCGGCGGCCAGCGCCTGCGGATCTACTTCAGTCACAGTGACGCACCTTGCTCAAGCGGTGACCAGTTAACTGGGCGAACTGGCTAGGAGGGCATTGGCGGCCCAAGCGTACTGAGAATTGAGCCGCCACTCGTTAGATATTGACCATACCGCAGGGACTGAGCGATCGCAACGGGCGAATTCAGCCTTGCTGTGAAGTCGGTGCTGGGGTGCTACTGAGCTGAGCCAAGACTTGAATCACGCCGTTGAGGTGCGCAAGACGTGGACCGAAGCGGTCGACGAATTCATTGAGCATGAACTCACCATCAATCATGTCATCGGCCGTGTCGTTGATTTCCTCGGTGATGCGTTCCAGATACTCCAGTTGCACACGGCTGAGCGACTCAGCCGCCTCTCGGCAAGATTCTGCGAGTTCAGGATTGGCATTGCGCCACTGGTGCAATTCTTGCGCACGTTGCTTCTGCGTGTTCGCCATGACGCTCACCAACTCCTCCAGAAGTTCGTTGGTTCTATCCTGAGCAACGAGCACCTCGCGCAGCAACTCTGACTGATCGAGATCGACACCCGACCGCGTCGAAGGCGCGCTGCCGGCGGAAACGTCTACCTGGGAAAAAATAGGAGGCGCGGGTTGGTGACTGTTTGACATCGAAAACTTGTTTCCTTTCCCGATGAACCTCAGTTCGAAATCACTCGAAACTGAGAATCTAAACTGTGAGTGGACGGGCCACCTGCATATTGCTGAACTTTATTGGCGATCTACAGAGGGTAGGCCGCTAGCCCCCGCGACGATTTCGCGGTAGTCCATCTATGCGACTGCAACAACACAGCACGCCTCAGAACCGGGCTGAATATACACCGACACCAACTGGGTCGGTGAGGATGGTTCGGTCTTGCCTCCTGGTTCTTATTCTAGTGGAACTTGAGCAAATATCTAGCATCGCCGCCGTTTTCGCAAACTTCCAGGCGGCTAAAGTCCGAGGCCGGTCTGGATCGATTTTGGAGTAGCCGACTCGCATTTCGCCGGAAGGCTATTCCGCTTGGCCTCCGAATTGCTGTTGCCTGCTCCTCGACGGTGTCTGCTTTGTGTAACTCCTTACCAGCCTTTGGTTTCTTGACCGTTGTCGAGGACGAGCAGCACGGCTTTTTTGGTGGCTACTTGGTGCTATCAGAGCTAGGGCGGCCTCTGGAATTCCACTGCTCCACGCCCGTTTTGCCCAGCAAAGCGCAGCGGATTCTCTATGGCCGTACGTTGCGATCTTTCGTTTTGGGCGAATTAATCGGCCAAACCCTGGTTCAAAAAACGCAGCTGCCAGTGCAAGTACTGCTGACTGACTTAGAGGAAATGCTTGGCGTAGGCCTGTTCTGGCGCGGTGATCTCGCATGGGTGTCTCGCTGTCGCGAACCCGTACCAAATGACCTGACCCAGAGTAGTTCTGCGCCCACGACTCCGGAACGGCCTAGTCTTGCAGTTGATGACTACCAACTTACCGGCTCATCAACTTGTTGCTGGTCGCCGGCCGCGCTGAATGAAGTCCTCACGCCGCTGGTCTCCTACGTCGATCTTGCCGAACCGTTCGAGCGAATCCGCGAAGCAATTCAGGAGGCGCAGCGTGCCACCGAGCACTCCGCCGCGGAGGTCAACGATCATTCCGCTGCCGCCTGAACAACTCGATCACACCCAGCGGTTTCCGCTCGTCTATTCGCAAAGTGTCGAATTGGAGATCGCCAAGCCGGCGGCGACATCGGTCAGCTGCGATGTTCTGCAGCCTGCTGCTGTGTCCGTGCCACTGGACCCGCCGACGGTCAAGACGATTGGCTGCCTGTTTCCTGAGGGTGCGGCGGCGCTCATGCCCAACAAACTTCAAGGCGTGACCACTCCACCGCCTCGTCCGCGGACGCTCGTCGGTGAAAGCGCGAGCGGCCGAACCGATCTCTCGCTGGTCACGCGCATTCGTCCGCCGCGCGATGTCGTGAAACTGGAAGATCGCCTGCTGTATTTGTTGCAGCCACCGCTGGAGCATTTGTTCGCGAACGAATCCCTTGAGTTTCCCTTTCATCCGTTCCCATATCAGATGGACGGAATTGCTTTTCTCTACCCGCGTCAAGAAGCCGTGCTGGCCGATGAGATGGGACTTGGCAAGACGATGCAGGCGATCGTCGCGATGCGGTTGTTGGCGCAACAAGGTCATGTGCGGCGAGCGTTGTTGATCTGCCCGAAGCCGCTGGTTACCAACTGGCAACGCGAAATCGCCCTGTGGGCACCGGAACTGCCAATCACCGTGATTGAGGGTAAACAAGCACGCCGTCAGTGGATATGGGAAAACGTGCATACGGGCGTCCTACTCTCCAATTACGAATCGCTTGTACGCGACCAAGAGTTCGCCGCGCGGGTACCACAGCCGTTCGACTTGATGATCATCGATGAATCGCAGCGTATCAAGAATCGTCTGGGCACGACCAACGAAGTCGTCTGTTCCATCCCACGCCGTCGCAGTTGGGCGCTGACAGGGACGCCTATCGAGAACAGCGCTGAAGATTTGGTCGGGATCTTTCAGTTCGTCTCGCCAGGCTGCCTGCGACCACAGATGAAGACGGTCGACATTCGCAAATCGGTCTCGGACTACGTGATCCGGCGCAACAAGGACCAGGTCGACATCGAACTACCGCCAAAGATGTTCCGCGACGCGAACGTCGAACTTTCCGCGGAACAGGCAGCGGCCTATCAGCTGGCGGAAGACGACGGCGTCGTTCGGCTGAATAATCTGCACGCCGAGCTAACCATTCAACATGTGTTCGAACTCGTATTGCGGCTGAAACAGATCTGCAACTTTGACCCAGCAACCGGCAGCAGCGCGAAAGTCGATCGTCTGACCGCTGACCTGGAAGAATGTGTCGCTAGCGGACGCAAGGCGATTGTGTTCAGCCAGTGGGTCGACACGATTGAAAAGCTCACGAAGCGACTAGCACAGTACAATCCACTGGAGTACCACGGCAAGATTCCTTCGCGGCAACGCGATCCGATTATTGAGAAGTTTCGCGACGACCCCGATTCACACGTACTGCTGATGAGTTACGGGGCGGGTAGCGTGGGACTCAATCTTCAGTTCTCGCAATATGTCTTCTTGTTTGACCGGTGGTGGAATCCGGCCGTCGAAGACCAGGCCATCAATCGCGCCCATCGCATCGGCGCTGCGGGCCCCGTGACAGTAACTCGCTTCATCACTGCCGGTACCATCGAAGAGCGCATTGACCGCGTGCTCGAAGAGAAGCGTGAGCTGTTCAATTCCGTTTTCGACACTGACGCGCAGCCTTCTCAATCGCTTGGACTTTCCCGCGAAGAGATTTTCGGGCTGTTCCAGCTGAGTTTTCCCGGGTAGGGCTCGACAGCAGCGTGACGACCGCTTGGCCGTTCGCCTTCGATGCACGTTACTGTCTCTGCAGACTTGGCTTCTGCTCGCGGCCGACAAATCGCCTGGCGGTAAGAGCCGCATCCCATTTTTCAGTCCAGCGTGCTCCAAAATTCATAACGAGGCTACTACCCCTCGTTTACAGGGTTTAGTGGTGGATTGTCGAAAGCCTATTGCCGCCATGTAGTTTGGCCTTAGCGCATTCTTAACATTCCGCAGAGAGCTTCCTGCATGTGGCCAACCGCGGGTCCGGAGGCTTTCTCGGCGGACGTCGTACCACTGTGTGCGGTCTATTTTTTCAATCGGCGAGCATCGGTTCTTCGTCGCCCCGACGCCCCTTGGCGGACCAGTTCCGGCTCCTTATCATTAGGGGCTCAATCGAGGCGCGATGATCACATCAACTCTCACAAAAGCCGATTGAGTCCCGAGAAAGCTCTAATCGCCCAACGCAGAATCATGAAGAGCTGGCCGTGCTCACCAGCTCAGACTGGCTCACCACAAAGCTAGCGCCCCATGAACGAACCGATCAACCAGTCGAACTCTGGGTGGGGGATCCGTCTCCGCTTGGTTCTGGTATTGATTCTGCTGTTCGTTTTCCTAGTCGCGATTGAGCTGTTGGGTGCTTCCTTCAAGGCCATCGGCACTGGCACCGCGGAGCGGTTGGTTGCGAGTGTCAACAATCCGTTCGCTGGGCTCAGTGTTGGCATACTTGCAACCGTTCTGGTGCAGAGCTCGTCCGTCACAACATCGACGATCGTCGGACTGGTCGGCTCGGGCCAGATCCCACTTTCGATCGCCGTCCCCATGATTATGGGCGCGAATATTGGCACGACGATTACCAACACGTTGGTGTCTTTGGGCCACATCACTCGCGTCGAAGAGTTTCGCCGCGCGTTTGCCGGTGCGACCGTGCACGATTTCTTCAATGTGATCGCTGTGGTAGTTCTTTTTCCTCTTGAACTGGCAACCGGATTCCTGCGCCGCAGCGCGGTAGTCATGGCTCAATGGCTGACCCCAGAATTGGGCGGCAAGCTTCCGAATCCACTGAAGGATGCGGTCAAGGCGGTAACCAAACGGATTGTCGGTGTGCTCGAGGGCATCGGCGTGCAAAACGGCTGGTTGGCAATAGCGCTCTTCCTCCTTGCGTTGGCGATGATCGTGGTGGCACTGATGTACATTACCAAGAACATGCGCATCGTCATGGCCGATCGCATTGAACAAATGCTCAACGAAGTACTTGGCCGCAGCGCATTATTGGGCTTGGTGATCGGCATCGTGATCACAGTCTCGGTGCAGTCTTCCAGCATTACCACTTCGCTTTTGATTCCCATGTTCGGCTCCGGAATTTTGCAGCTAGAAGGTGCATTTCCGATTATGATCGGCGCGAATCTTGGCACGACGATTACTGCATTGATGGCCGCGATGGTTGCTGGCGAAGCGGGGCTAGTTGTGGCGCTAGTCCACCTCAATTTCAATCTTACTGCGACGCTTTTCTTCTTTCCGTTCAAACGCTTACGCGAAATTCCCATTAAGTGCGCCAGAAAATTGGCCGACATGGCAGTGACCAACCGGCTCTGGGTGGTCGCGTATGTTGGTGTGGTCTTCGTGCTTATCCCAGTCTGTGGTATACTGATATTTAATTGGATCGGTAGTTCTTAGGGTCCTTCAATGTTTCAGTGGTTTCTCGGCGGCGATGAAAAAGTTCCGGGCATGGCTCGGATGCTCGCGGGTTTCGGCCAGATGCTCGACGAGGGACGCCACGTGTTCGTCACGGCTGCCAATGCCTATCTCGGTCACACCGACATTGATGTGATCCGCCAAGATTTGTTCGACACCGACAAGCGGATCAATCACGCTGAGCAGCAAATTCGACGAGAGATCGTCGTTCATACAACCACCCACGGTGTCAACTCGGTACCACAGTGCCTGATGCTGATGAGTATCGTCAAAGACGCGGAGCGGGTCGGCGACTACGCCAAGAACATCTTCGATTTGGCGGAACTGACGCCCAAACCACCAAGCGGCAACTTCCGAGATGACCTCGTCGCGCTGAAGGATCGCATTTCCGCGCTGATGGTGTCCTCACGAGTTGCGTTCGATCAGCAGGATGAGGAACAAGCCAACGATCTTATAAGTGAAGCGGAAGCGATCGAAGATCACTGTGATAGTAAGATCTCGCAGTTGGTGTCGGAGATTGAGAATCGCGAGTTGGGTGTTTCTTACGCACTCGCTTATCGGTACTTCAAGCGAGTCACTTCGCACTCCCTGAACGTCCTGACGAGCATCGTTCGCCCTCTGGACAAACTCGACTTTTCGGAACATCGTCCAGAGTCAGAGAATTAAGTGCGACTCGGTGACGCAGCTCTATTCCGCGATATTTTTTGCGGGTTGCACGAACGGACGATTGCGGCGAGCATAGCGGAATGTGGTCATCTCGCCTGTTTCTCAAGCTGTTTCTGACCTACGCCGTCCTGATCGTGCTCACGGTTGGGACATGCTTGGCAATCGTAGCGGGCTGGGAAGAGGCCCAACTGGTCGAGCAAGTCCGCCGACGGTTGCGAGACACAGCGACGCTACTGCGAGACGACGTCAGGACCCATCTGCCGGAGGGCGATAACGAGTTGCTACAGCAGCGTCTCCGCAGTCTTGGAGCGCAGACGAAAACTCGCTTCACGCTCGTTGACGCAACGGGCAAGGTACTTGCAGACTCAGAGCAAGACACACTCGCTGCCGTTGAAGCGATGGACAACCACCTGAGCCGTCAGGAATTCATCCAGGCAAAGTTTGACGGCTTCGGGAGTTCCCGTCGTGTCAGCCCAACGCTGCAAATCCCTTTCTTGTACTACGCGCTGACAGTTGAGCAGGGTAACCAGACGGTCGGTTACGTTCGTGCCGCGCAGCCGATCGCATCGATCCTCGCCGAGGTCAGGGCCGTTCGACAGCTCATTGGATTAGCCGGATTAGGTGTCGGTTTGACGGGTTTGCTAGTGACTTACTGGCTCACGCGGCGCATCGTGCAGCCGATCCACGAATTGACGATGGCCGCCGAGGCGATGGCCATGGGCAAAGAACCTGGGCGCGTGGGCATCACTTCGAAAGACGAGGTTGGCACGCTCTCTCGCGCGTTCGAACGAATGGTCGATCGGCTTAGCCGGCGTGAAAGCGCCCTGCATCAGAGCGTGGATCGACAGTCAACCATTCTTGCGGGCATGAACGAGGGCGTGCTCGCACTCGACGACAAACAGCACGTGCTGTTCGCGAACTCAGCGGCAGGCAACATGCTCGGCTTTGTCCCCGATCAGGCAGAGCACCGAAGTCTGCTGGAAGTCGTTCGCAGCCACGACCTCTACGAAATCGCGCAGCGAGCAATTGCCACCGAATTGTTGGCCGAAAGTGAAATCGAGTGGCAATCCGACACATTGCGTACGCTTGACGTCAATGCGACCCCGCTGCCCGGCGATCCAAGTCCCGGCGTCGTCCTCGTATTGCACGATGTGACCGAAATCAAACGTTTGGAAGGACTCCGCCAGCAATTCGTTGCCAATGTGTCGCATGAGTTGAAGACGCCGTTGAGTTCGATTAAGGCCTATACGGAAACACTGCTCAACGGGGCATTGAACGATCCCGAGAACGCACATCGGTTCTTGAGTCGGATTGATGACCAGTCGGATCGATTACACCAACTGATCATCGATCTGTTGGCACTGGCCCGTATCGAATCGGGTCAGGCGGCCATTGAGCGTACGGCAGTTCGACTGTCCGCTGTGGTGGACGCTTGTCTGTCTGATTGCGAACCACGTGCGCAGGCTGCCCGAATCACGGTGAGCAGAGAGCTATCCGAAGAAGACAGTCAGCTCTACGCAAACGAGGAGAGTCTGTTGCAGATTTTGGGTAACCTGGTGGACAACGCACTTAAATACACACCCTCCGGCGGTAAGATCACGCTCCGCAGTCGCGAAGAGTCCGACCATGCAGTAATCGAGGTCACCGACACGGGGCCAGGAATCGATCCGGTTCACCACGAACGCCTCTTCGAGCGTTTCTACCGTGTTGACAAAGCGCGTTCTCGAGAGCTTGGAGGCACCGGCTTGGGACTGGCGATCGTTAAGCATCTCTGCAATGCCATGGACGGTGCGGTGACCGTTCACAGCACGCCTGGAGAGGGAAGTACATTCCAGGTCGTGCTGCCGTTGGTGAGCAACGCGGTTGCGAATTCGTAGGTCTGCGGCGCTCAGATCCTTCACATTGCCTTCACAATCGATCGTTAAGCTAACTTGAGCTTGAGATCTTCAAGTGTCTGACCGCTAGTATTGCAGAGAAGGAATATTGGTTTGGCCACCCGTCGGACTACACACAACGCGCCCGCAGCGGTGTGGATTCTGGTGGCGTTGTGCGTCGCCGGATGTGGCCGGCCTCATGCTC
>JANQQA010000309.1 GCA_028285205.1 Bythopirellula sp.
CGCGATCAACTTTTGGCTCAGTTGCTCGTGACTCCAGCCCAGCTGCTTGACCCGTTCGGCGGCGTCGCGGGCGTTGGTGATCAGCCCGACTTGCTGCCCCATCTCGCACACCGCGCCGGAGATCGAAGCAACCGTCGTGACCGCTAGCTCCGACCGCACGGGCTCATGTTTCGGATTGAAGGAGGATTCGTGAAAGTCGAGTAGCAGCGTCGCGCCAACGATCGTCGACGCCTCGTAGACTTTGCTGTGTAGCTGCCCAGTGCTCGCCGTGGCACCCCAGTGAATGCGATTTAGCGAATCGCCTGCCTGGTAGGCCCGCACACCGGCGATCCGTGTTGGGTCTTCGTACAGCCGATGCGACATCCGCACCTCGCCGATCGGACGGCGCGAGGCGATATCGAATCCCTCCAGCGGAATGACCTTCGGCAACGCGAGTAAATAACTGGGTTCGCTCAAAATACGGTAGCGACGATACAGTCCGAATACATCGCCGGTCTCCGCGACCAGGGGGCCGATCTGATAGTAGCCCCGACGATGGCATTGCAGCTGGTACAGGAGCGTCTTTTGCCCCTTGCCGCGGAACGACACAAGTTGCAACCGCCGACCCAGCGTTTGCAGGTTCGGCGGATTGAAGACCATGGCCGCGCGCGGGAGCAGGTCTTCCAGCAACAGCCACGGAATCGGCAGCCAGCCACGGTTGGCGAGCCGAATCACGACTGCCACCGACTCGCCGACTTCCACGCGATCGCGATTTGTCTCGCGCGTGGCCATCAAGTTTGCCGACCAGCTGTCAGCAAACCAGCGGCTCAGCGCGATTACACCCAGCAGTGCGTACATCGCGTACGCCAATAGCCCGAAATCAAGCGCGAGTGCGAGCAGCAGCATCAGGATTGCGCCGATCAGCCATCGCATCGAGGGACCTCGCTATGTTGCCGCGCGTGCTGCTGATCGCGCTTCAAGCACCGGTACGGGTATCTCGTCCATGATCTCGACGAGGATTTCTGATACGCTCGCATTCCGCAGGCGAGATTCGGGCTTCAGAATCAGGCGATGCTCAAGTACCGACGAGAGGATGTTCTTGACGTCGTCGGGCTCGACGAAATTGCGCCCACGGATCGCGGCGACCGACTGGGCAGCGCGATACAGGGCGATCGACGCGCGTGGGCTTCCGCCCAGCGCGATATCTTCGTGCGCCCGCGTCGCGGCGACGATCTTGGTGATGTAGCCCCGCACCTTGTCATCGACATGTACGGTACGCACCGCACGTTGACAGGCCAGCAATTGCTCGACCGTCACGACCGGTTTGATTTTGGTGATTGGGTGCTCGGTCTTGAGCAGTTCGAGCATGTTCGATTCTTCCTGCTGACTTGGGTAGCCCAGGCTCAGCTTCATTAGGAAGCGATCAAGCTGTGCTTCAGGAAGGGGAAACGTGCCTTCGTGGTCGACGGGGTTTTGTGTGGCGATCAGCAGGAACGGTGGTTCCAAGTTGTGTGTCTGGCCGTCGATCGTGACTGCTGACTCGGCCATCGCTTCCAGCAGGGCCGCTTGGGTACGCGGCGTCGCGCGATTGATTTCGTCGGTTAAGACCAGCTGCGCGAAAATTGGCCCCGCCCGGAATTCAAACTCGCTCGTTTTCTGGTTGAAGATCGAGCCACCCGTGACGTCATTGGGCAACAAGTCGGGCGTGCATTGAATGCGTTTAAAGCTGCAGCCCACGCTGCGAGAGAACGCCCGCGCGAGAATCGTCTTCGCGACGCCCGGTACGTCTTCCAGCAGCACATGGCCGGCGGAGTACCAAGCCACAAGTACCTTGACGATCTGTTGCCGTTTGCCAACGACGACTTGCTCGACATTGGCCATGATTCGCTTGCTGATGGTGCTGACATCAAGCGTCGCGCGAGGCTTCTCGGTCAATTGCCTGCTCCTCTGCGAAGAAAGCCGGGGTCCGGCCAATACGTCTGTTCCAACTGCCAGTGTAGCCTGGGGAACTCGCGATGAACACACGATCCGCCGGAAAAAGACCGTCGCGTTGGGGCTGCTGAGCGGGTATCATTGCTGACTTGTTGCAGCCGATGCGTAGCGATTTGACAGTTCACAAAGCAATACAGAAAGAGAAATGACGATACGACTAGGAATTATTGGCGCCGGTTCGATTGGTAAGGTTCACGCAAAAGCAGCCAACGAGGCCGGGACCACCGTCGCGCGGATTGCCGACGTGGATCTGCCGAAAGCAAAGGAACTGGCCGACAAGTACGAAGGCTGCATCGCCTCAGACGACCCCAAGGAGCTTTTGTTCGATGAAGACATCGACGCGGTGGCCGTGTGTGTGCCCAACCGTTGGCACAAGGAGTTAGCCATCGCAGCGATGCGTGCGGGCAAGGATGTGTTGTTGGAAAAACCGATGGGGCTGAATAAGTCGGAATGCGAAGAGATCAATGCCGTCGCGGCGGAAACCAAACGGGTGCTCCAGGTCGGCATGGTCTATCGCTATTCGGCAGCCGGAACAGCGGCGAAGGATGTGATTGAAAGCGGCGGCCTTGGAACGATCTACCACGCAAAAGCCCATCTGTTTCGGCGACGGGGTGTGCCAGGCTTGGGCGGCTGGTTCACGACCAAGGAACTTTCCGGTGGTGGACCTTTGATCGATTTGGGCGTTCACATTATCGACATCACCAGTTGGTTGATCGGCTTTCCGACGCCGAAACGCGTGAGTGGCAAAGTCTATTCGCACTTTGGCAGTCGCATGAAGGACTACGTGTACGAAGACATGTGGGCAGGTCCTCCGAAACTGGAGGGTGTTTGCGATGTCGAAGACTCCGCGCACGCGATGGTAAACTTCGAGGGCGGTTGCTCGCTCGATTTGCAGGTTTCTTGGGCGATCAACATGCCGACGCCCAACATGGAAAGTGCCGAGACGATCGGCATCTTCGGCGATAAGGGCGGGCTAACGTTCAGCCTGTTTGGCGAGCACGTCGACGTCGCGACGGAGCAATACGGACGAAACATCGACACGCAGATTCTGCTCACCAAGACCGACCAGTTTGTCGAGCAAGCGACAGCCTTTGCCCACTGCGTAAAGACACGCGAAACGCCTCGAGCAACCGGCGAGCAGGGTTATTTCGTCCAGTCGATCATCGATGCGATCTACGAGTCAAGCGAAACCGATCAAGAAGTAAAACTCAACTAAACGCACACGTCTCGGTTATCGAAAGGCGGCATTCGTGAAACAACTCGTCCTTATCACAGTGTTACTACTTCTAGTCGGTAAAGCCGCCATGGCCCAGGAAGCAAAGTACATCGGCGAAGTTCGCCGCCTCGACCCAGCTATCGACGCGTTGGTGCCTTCTGGCGCGAAAATCGAATTGCTAGCCGACGGTTTCGAGTGGAGCGAAGGCCCTGTGTGGGTCGATGAGGACGGCGGTTTTCTGTTATTTTCCGACATTCCCAATAACGTCGTGCATCGATGGTCGGAAAAGACGGGTTTACAGGAGTGGCTGAAACCGTCGGGCTACACGGGTCCGACGTCGCGAGGCGGCGAAAGTGGGTCGAACGGGTTAACGCTCGACAACGAGGGACGACTTTTACTGTGCCAGCACGGCGACCGACGGGTTGCGCGGATGGACGCGCCGTGGAACGCTCCCGCTGCGAACTTTGTCACGTTGGCCGATCGCCATGACGGCAAACGACTCAATAGTCCCAATGACGCGGTCGTGCATTCTAGCGGCGCGATCTATTTTACCGATCCGCCTTACGGTCTGATTCAAAACTTCAAAGACCCCAACCGAGAAACTGATTACCTGGGCGTTTATCGGATTGACCCGGACGGCAAACTTACCTTGCTCACCGACAAGCGGTCAGCTCCTAACGGGATTGCTTTTTCAACCGATGAGAAAACACTCTACGTTGCCCAGTCGGACGGGAAGGCTCCGCATATCTATGCATACGACGTGCAATCCGACGGCAGCATCGCCAACGAACGGATCTTTTTCGATGCCTCGGACCTGGCGAAGGAAGACAAGGGCATGCCCGATGGCTTGAAAATCGACCAGGCGGGCAATTTGTTTGCCACCGGTCCAGGCGGTGTGTTGGTGATCACGCCCTCAGGCAAGCACTTGGGTACGATTTCCACAGGCGAACTAATCGCTAACTGCGGATTCGGCGACGATGGCCAGACCCTTTACCTGACGTCAGATATGTATCTCGCGCGGATTCGCCTGACGACCAAGGGTGACGGTTTCTAGTTCGATGTGATGACCATGGCACCCTGGGCGGGCGGGGTGGCAAAGGCAGTCGCTTCGATGCCGGTCTGTTCGAGGTAACGATCGCAAATCGCCTGGGCAATCGATTCAACGGCGTCGGTTCTCACCAGGCTGACCGTACAGCCGCCAAAACCACCGCCGGTCATGCGCGAGCCGATCACACCCTGCTCCGTGTCAAGCTCGGCCGCGGCTTGGACCAATACGTCTAGCTCTGGGCAGCTGACTTCATAGTCATCGCGCAATGACTCGTGACTGGCGTACATCAGCCGGCCAACCTCATCCCAATTGGATGTCTCGATTGCGGAAGCGGCCGCGATCGTACGCTCGATTTCGCCGATCACATGCCGGGCGCGCCGAAAGTGAACGTCGTCGAGCGAAGATTTTCTCTCTTCGAGCAAGCTGGTCGACGCTTCGCGCAGCGACGGCACGCCAAGTATTTTGGCGGCAGACTCACATTGCCCTCTTCGCTCGGCGTATTCTCCGCCGGTGAGTTCGTGTTTGACGTTGGTATTGATGATCAGCACCTGAATGCCCGGGTCGTTCATCGGCACCATCTTGGTTTCCTGGCTCCGGCAATCCAACAGCATTAGATGGCCAGCTGTGCATAGCACAGAACTAAACTGGTCCATGATGCCGCAAGGGACACCCGCGCCGCGGTGTTCAGCCAATTGACAGAGCAGACCTTTGCGGACGGGCGAAACCGATTTGCCAGTGAGTGTCTCGACGAGCGTGGCCGTCGCCACTTCGAGCGCCGCGCTGCTGGAGAGCCCGCTACCCAACGGCACGGACGAATTCACCACGGCATCGAACACGGGCGTTTGAATGCCCTCTTCGTCGCGATAGGCGTCGAACACACCGCGAACGTAGCGAGTCCACGCCGGTAGAAAGCTTACGTCGCCAGCCGACAACGGCACGTCTTGCTGCTCCTCGACGAGGCTACTGTAGAGCCGCGCCGTCTCGCCGCGGCTCTCGTCGGCCGCAAGCACGGTGTAGCGATCGATAGCCATCGGTAGCACGAAGCCATCGTTGTAGTCGGTGTGCTCACCGATGAGATTAACACGCCCTGGAGCCGCCACGACGATGCTCGCAGGACGGCCGAAACGTTTCTCGAAGGCGGCCTTTGTTTGCTCGGTAAGTGTGGCAAGTGATGGGGCTCGGTCCATAAATGATTCCAAATAGGGGCTCAACGGGATTCATGCTTGTTCAAGACTGGATCGTGCTCGCGACAACACGAACCGATCAGCCGCGAGCGATCTTGAAGTAGCGGCTCTTGGGCACAAGCCGATACCGCTGCGTCGTTTCGTACCCATGGTTCCGGTACTTGCAAGACCACTGGGCAATCAGCTCACCTTGAAAAGTGCGAAAGTTGCATGCGATCGGTCCGCCGGGATCATTCGAGTCGAAAACAACGATCGTGCCTTGATCCGTCTTGCTCATCACAACGGCATGGAGCGTCTGTTTGTACTGCCCATCCGGAAACTCTCGATACCCAAAGCAGCAAAACACTTCCGTCTTGTCATCGTCCGCATCGAGGGCTCCGTGGAGTTCCTCCTCCGAACGGAGAACTGCTGCCTGGGCTGCCCTGAGCTTCTTGAGCCCGGCTGGGCTGTCTGCAATACGGGTGGCCTCAGCTTTGTAAAGTGCAGCCACTCGACTGCTAATCTCATTGAGTACGTCCGGCTCGGTGATCTGACGCAGCTGTTGATTGACTCTCACCTCGGCAGGATAGTCGATTGCATTGTCCGTCGACAGCCCGTCGAAGATTGATTTGGCAAGCTGATCGAGGCTGGTTTCGCTGGTCACGCTCTTCGACGCGCGGCCTTCCAAGAGCGCTTCGGCAACTGAGGAGATCCCGACGCAGCGAAGGTCGCTGTTCATCGGCATATTCTTTAGCACCAGCGGGACTGCAGAGTCGGCACGGTCAACCGTCGCCGACGTCTGAGCGGTAGCGGCAACTGCGCCTGACGAGGCAGCGACAAGCCACAAGAGCAGCCAAGCTTGGTACTTCGACGTCATGATGTAACTCAAGATGCTGCGAAGTGAGAAATCGAGTGCTCCGAGGTTCGCTTTGCTGAGCAAGGCGTCAACAACTATTCTATGCGGTTCACCGCTGGAGAACAGGGAGCAACTGATTCGGAGCGCCCAGCGACAGCACCATCAGTGCCGTCGTATAGTGATTGCCGAATACGGCGTCGCTGGAATGACTTTCGCGATCCCATGAGCCGTCACGGTTCTGATTGTCCAGAACTACTTGGACCATCGGCGGGAAAAACTCGCGCCAGTGCCGTCCGCCCAGTTGGTAGGTCGCTTGTGTGCAGAAAAACACGCCGTGATGGTAGCGGTCGTCCAGAAAACCTCGCTGGCCAAAGGGCTCGACTTTGTTGTACTCCATGAACGTGTTCCGCAGGATCCAATCACCGGCGGTTTGGGCTTCCTCGGAATCGTGCAGCCCAGCCAGCGCCAACGCGATCACGCCTGCGCCGGACATGCCTCGCGTGCGGTGGTCTTGGTAGGAAGGCATCAGCACGAAGGTGTCGTACTTTGGGTTGAAGCAGTTGCGAATGAATTGGACGGCCCCATCGACCGATTCCTGAGGAACGTCGAATCCGGCGTTTTTCGCGGATCGCAAGAACAACATTTGCCAAACGGTGTTCGAGAGATTCGAATCAACCGGCTCACCATCACGAGGTAGCAAGTCGAGGTAGCGCCAGCCACCGCGATCGACTTTGCGCGCTTTTGGCCAGCGCTGCATCTCCAAGGATGCTTTGATGGAGTTCTCGATGATCTCGCGGATCTCAAGTTCCGAAGTGCCGCTGCTTGAGGCATAGACTTCGCTGAGCGCGAGAGACGAAATGCCATGATTGTAGGTCGCGGTGCCGCCCATGATCCGCGACACGTTGCGGCTAATTCTGGTCCCCCTCGGCGCGACCACGGCCACCAGACCGCTCGGTTTTTGACATGAGGCAATGTAGCGAACTGCGTTGTGGAGGACTTCGCCGTAGGGACCTTCACCCGGAATGTGGCCATGAGCGGCAAACGCCATCACGACCAATCCCGTCACGCCCGGTTGTCCATATGGTGCTGTTGGGAACGACCCATTAGGTTGCTGCTCGCTCGCCAGCCATTCAAACGCACGTTCAACCGATTGATCGACTTGCTGCCACTGCTTCGAGGTGAGGACATCTTCAGCTGGAGCTTTCGAATCCTGTGCGTCGCACGCCGTGGTCGCTAGCAATAACCCCAGCGTCAGAGAATACCCGAGTCGCAGACACCCAGTTCGATACGTGACGTTCATTGCAAGCCTCCTCGCTGTAATGGCAGTCTACTTGTCGCACGACGTGCGGAATTCACTCACTTCGAATGATTCAAAAAGCCGTCGGTTCCCGACTCAAGAATTGCCCTCGTCCCAGAGTTCCGACAAACTCGCCGTCGCGCACCTGGACTTCTCCACGCACTGTTACGACACTAGGTCGCCCGAGGATCTCCCAGCCTTCATAGGCGCTGTAGTCGACGTCCATCAGCTGTGTGGACGCGGAAATCGTCCCACGATATTCCGGGTCGTAGACCACGAGATCGGCGTCGCTACCTACCTGGATTGCTCCTTTTCGCGGGTAAAGACCAAACCGTCGCGCCGCTTGCGTGCTCGCCACGTCGACGAAAGTGTTCAGATTAATGTTCCCTTGGCAGACACCATGCGTGTACAACAAATTGACGCGATCCTCCACGGAGGGGATGCCGTTGGGGATCAGTGTGAAATTGTCGCGGCCCATCTCTTTTTGGCCGTGGAAATCGAAGGGAGCGTGGTCGGTCGCGACAGTACTGATCAAGCCAGAGCGCAATCCGGCCCACAAGGCGTCGCGATGAGCCACATCACGCAGCGGCGGCGACATCACGTACTTCGCGCCTTCGAAATCTGGCTGTTCCGCATACGTCTTGTCCAGCGTCAGATAGGGAATGACCGTTTCAACCCAAGCGTTCACACCGCGTAGGTGGGCTGACTGAACGGCTTCGAGCGCCTCGCGACAGGACGTGTGCACACAATAGACGTGCGCACCGGTGAGTTCCGCGAATGTCATCAGGTGATTCACACCCTCCGCCTCAACGCGCGCGGGTCGTGAAGGTTCGTGCCACTGCGGTCCGGCCTTGCCTTCAGCGAGCAGCTTTGCCTGCAGCGCCGCGACAAGCGTTTCGTTCTCGCAGTGGGCCGTCACGATCACGCCCAGTTCCTTCGCCAGCGACAGCGTATCGAACAACTCCTGATCGTCGATGCCGAATGCTCCCTTGTACGCCAAGAAGACCTTGAACGATGCGATCCCGCGATTCACGATCTCGCGCAACTGGTTGGCCGCCGAGTCGTCGAACCTTGATACGCCCATGTGGAACGTATAGTCGCACGCCGAGATTTCGGCCTTCGATTTCCACAGCTCAAACGCCTCCAACGGTTTTTCGGTGCGGCTGGGACAACACATTTCAATCAGCGATGTGGTGCCCCCAACCAGCGCTGCACGACTCGCGGAGTCGTAGGTGTCTTTCGCGTAAGTGCCCATGAACGGCAAGTAGATGTGCACATGCGGGTCGATGAATCCGGGAAAGACGTATTTGCCGGCGGCATCGATGATTTCCGCGTCGGCGGGCGATTCGATATGAGGGGCGATTTGGCGGATCACTTCGCCATCGCACCAGATGTCTGCCACATAGTCATCCGTCGCAGTGAGGATGCGTCCGTTCTTGATCAATAGCGACATGGGGTTCTCCCGCAGTGAGGTTCAATCTCATTCTCTGGTTCACGTGAATGTGGTCAAGCCGATTGTATCGAATATGCTGCCGCGTCGCTCAAGTTATGCGGCAACTCGGCATTCCATGGCAAATGTCCGCCGCGCATTGACCGCTGCGAGCTACTTTTGCACATAGCGGTCGCGTTTCAGTCGTATGACGGAAAGCGAACGCTCGCGGAAAAACACAGCAGCTGTACGCATCGTCGCCCGGGGCACAGTAGGGGGGTTCTCGAGATGCAAATCAAGAGTCGGTTCTTTCTTGTCGCATTGTTGGTCGCTAGTCAGGCTGCCTGTCTTGGGTTTGGCGTGATTTGGGCGACCGGTTGGCTGTGGACAAGGTTCGAGGTCGTGGTCCACGAGCATGTGTCTGCCAAAGGGCAGGCGCTGGCCCACGAGTTGGCGCTCAAGACAGCCGAGTTGAACCTGAAAACTGTTGAACCAGGCACGGCCGATTGGGAACGCCTGCAAACCATGGTGCAATCGGTGATCATCCCGCACGATGGTTTTGTGTGCATCATGCGTCCCGACAGTGGTGCGATGGTCTGCCATCCCGATCTGGAGAAGGATCCCGGTTTGCTACGGCTTTTCCCAGGCCGTTGTTTGCTGATGACTGAGGAGGGAGCTGCGCCGATTACATCGCTGGTCAATGAAGCGTCCGACGGCGAGTCGCACGTCGTGGTCGGCAAAGTGGAACTCGATGGCGAGTTGCACGCCTTCACTGGCTTTCGTCTGCCAGGTCTCAACGCGGTTCTGGCCGTTTATCAATCGGACATCGCTATTGAGCAGTTCATCGCCTCGACCATTCGCCCCGTGATGCAAGTTGGATACGCACTAACGGCATTCATTGTTGGTGCGACAGGAATCATCACGGTGTTCCTGATCAATCGCTACGAAGCGGGTCTGCTCGCCGCGAATCAGAAGTTGGAAAAGAAGGTCGAAGAACGAACTCGCTCATTGGTCCGAACGCGCAACGCGGTGATCTTCGGTCTGGCGAAACTTGCTGAGTCACGGGATTCCGACACGGGTCAGCATTTGGAGCGAATTCGTTCTTACGTGACGATCTTGGCATCGGAATTGGCCAAGACCAATCCAGAAATCGATCATCAGTACGTGGCTGATTTGGCCGTCGCGTCTTCGCTGCACGATATCGGCAAGGTGGGGATTCCTGACGCGGTGCTGCTGAAACCAGCAGGCCTGTCCGACAGCGAACGACAGGCGATGGAAATGCACACCGTCTTGGGCAGTGAGTGCTTGGCGGCAATTCGGCAGCAACTCGAGGAAGACGACTTCCTGGAGCTAGCGCAGCAGATCGCCGCGTCGCATCACGAACAGTGGGACGGCAGCGGCTATCCTCACGGGCTCGAAGGGAAGAAAATTCCGTTGGCGGCAAGAATCGTTGCCTTGGCTGACGTCTACGACGCATTGACCAGCGCACGCCCCTACAAAGACCCCAAATCGCATGCGGAAACGCGCGAATGGATCGCCAGTCGATACGCCAGCCATTTCGATCCCGTCGTCGTTGAAGCCTTCGTCGCGCGGGAACAAGAGTTCATCCGCATCAATCAGAGCTACTCCGATCTTGAGCCGAACAGCGGGGAGGCCGATCGTGATCCGTCAAGCGACAACACGTCCGCCCCTGCTGTGGACGAGACGCAGTTGGCCGGGTCGCCCGACTGATTCCAATCAATCCGCCACGCCTATACTTCTTCGGCGAGGACTTCTGCCTCGTGCATGAGTTCTTCGACCTTCTTGCGAGAGCTGAAATAGAAGACCGCGCCTACGCCCGCGAATGAGTAGGTCATCGCTCGATACGTCAGCGCGACGATGCCACCGTCGCCCTTGGCGGCGCCCAACATCGTGTACAGATAGTCCATTCCACCTTCCAGTACCCCCAGGCCTCCAGGAGTGGAAGGTAACGCCCCCGCCACTAAACCGGCTGGCACCACGGACGCATTCTGGAGGAAGGTCAGCTTACTGACCGGCAGGCCCATGCCAATCAGCCAGAACACCGAGATCAACAGACAGTGGGTGGCCAAAGCGAAACCGAACGCAGCGAACAGATAATGGCGACGGCTGCGATAAACTTCCACCGCGTCGATCAATCGCGTTAACGTATGACCGACCAGCGGCACGGCATCAACTAGGCGCCGCATTTGCTCGCCGGTTGCCAGTGGGCTCAACACGAATGCGAAGCCAAGTGTTCCCAGCGCTGCAGCAGTCCAGACTACCGTCTGCAATGACGTGAACACCTTGTCAGACTCGACGTGCTTGCCGCCATAGGCCAATCCCAGGCTTGCGACCAGCAACATCGCGTAGAGGCCGATAACACGGTCAATGAATACGGTCGCGACGGCTTCCGTCTTCTGCTCCGGTTGCTCGCGCGCGATGAATACCGCCTTGAACAGATCGCCACCGACACTGCCAGGGAAGAACTGATTGAGCATAAAGCCGAGCGAACCCAAACGAAAAGCGTCGCGAAGCCGAAACTCGAGCCCCAGTCCGCGTACGAGTAAGAACCAGCGCACAAAGCTAAAACAAAACGCACCGACCACCAGCGTTTGTGCCACAAGCAAATACGACCAGTGTTTCTGATCGTTGAGAAGGCGCTGAAACCCGTCGGACGACTCGATGCGTCGATACAGAACTGCCAGAATGACGACCGCCACCGCGACTTTCACGACTGTGAGCAGCTTCTTCAGCGGTGGCGAAATCGCGGGCATGGGCAAGGCGGGGCATGCGGCGTTGACAACGAAAAACCGGGGTGGTAGTGTGACAGCTTATCGGGCGGCTGGCCAGATGGGTTAGATGGAGCCGCTCTGCAGGATGCACAATCCACGGGGGATTAGCTCAGTTGGGAGAGCGTTTGGCTGGCAGCCAAAAGGTCAGCGGTTCGAGCCCGCTATCCTCCACTTTTTGCAACAACTTAGGCGTTCGGAACTTAACGAAATCGGCTGATCTTCAGCCGTTCTGCCTCGCATTGAATTTTTGGCGTAGTCACTGCGCCAACAACGGAAATGCAGCGTCGACCTAACGAGTTCCCGCTTACTCTCTCCACATGCCCTCCGGGCAAGCTGTTGTACTCTTCACGCTCGACGGCAAACGTCACAGCATCTAATTGGGCAAGCACGGCACAGACGAAAGTCAGGCCGCGTGCGCAGCCGTGCTCGCTGATCTGCAATTCGGGCGAGTGCCGAACCAACCAACCCGAATGTCAGTTGAACAACCCACTGACGGCCCGGCAGTTGGTGAGGTGGCGGATTGGTTCATCGACACAGCTCGCACATACTATCGCAGGACCGATGGTATTGTCCTAGGGGTCAGTGCAATTCCCTGCCGTTCATATGGAGTGCCATCGTTAGAAGCAGACTTCGATGGAGGCAGTGATATCGATGGTGCAGACTACCTGATTTGGCAGGTACACGCAGGAGCGTCTTCGGATCTCGAAGACTGGCAGACTGGCTACGGGGATCCGTTTTCGCGCCTCGCGGTGGCCCACCCGCTAGCTCACGGTCCAGTTACACATGCCGTTCCGGAGCCGGGAACCTTCGCACTGGCAGTCAGCAGCCTGTCAGTCTTTGTATTCGTGCGCCGAAATAGGCCTGTGACTTCAGACACCTAATGCCAACCAGCTACATTTGCAAAATCGGCGCTGGTTTCACGCTCCTTGACGGTATGATTTCGGACGACAGACTTCTTGAAGGGCTCGGATGCTCCAGCTGACCGTCTCGGTTGAGCGCGCGTTATGCTTTATTTATCTTTCTACGCGCGCTCGATTGCCAGTCAGCGCCAATGAGAACTCGTTTCGTTGACGCGCCCCAGGGGTGCTGCGGCCGCGATCAATGTAGCGCTGAAAGAGCTTCGTCAGGCGGTCCACCATTGCCGCGTTGCCTTCCGCAACGTCGGTCGTTTCACTGAGGTCTGAATCGAGGTTAAATAGCTCCTTCTTACCGCTATCATGGAAGACTAACTTCCAGGGGCCTTGACGAATTGCCAGACCGTACGGAGCTTGGTGGATAGTTGCCTCGCGGCGCGGTGTGGCGACATCGCCGAGCAGATACGACAACATGCTAACACTGTCTTCGCCAGCATTCTCGGGTAGTTCGGTGTTCAACAGGTCGGCGCAAGTGGCGAGAATATCAGTCAGGCAGATAGTCTGATGGCACTCTGCACCTGACTTTATCTTTCCGGGCCATCGCGCAACGAATGGTTCGCGATGACCACCTTCGTAGATGCTGCCTTTTGCTTGTCGCAGCGGGGGGTAAGGACGCTTCGCGGCGCCGTTGTCTCCCGTCGCGATAACCAATGTGTCGTCCGCGAGACCTTTGTGGTCCAATAGATCCAACAGTTGGCCCAACATATAATCTCCCTGAAATACCCAATCTCCGTATAGGCTTTCTTTTCCTTGTACGCCACTGCGGCCGACGAACTCCGTCGCTGGCACAATTGGTGTGTGAGGGGGACACGTAGGGAAGTAGAGAAAGAACGGTTTCTCCTCTGCCGATCGCTGTTGGATGTACTCGAGCGCTTTCTCAAGCATGAGTGGCTGATTGTCGACGGGCTCGACATTGGCGATCACTGCATCTTGTTCGATTACAGTTCTGATGTTGCCTGCGTGGGTAAAGCCGCAGAAGTAGTCGAAGCCTATCGTCAGAGGGCCGTCGGCTAGCTTGGCGCCGACTGGCACTTTCTTTGGCGTGCCCGGTTTGCCATCTATCCAATTCAGTCCTAGGTGCCACTTACCAATACAAGCTGTGTGGTAGCCATGCATTTGGAGCAGTGAGGCCACAGTCACTCTCTTGGAGGGAATAAGCGGCGGGTTATAGGTCTTTAGGACGCCAAATTGACCAATGCGCGAAGGGTAGCGGCCGGTCATCAGGCCGTACCTCGTGGGTGTGCAGTTTGACGCAGCGGAGTGCGCGTCGGTGAATCGCATGCCTTCACGCACTAATCGATCGAAATTCGGTGTCTTGAAAGGACTGTCCTCGCGAAAAGACGGCGGCTGTCCGTAGCCAATGTCATCAAACAAGACGAGGACGATATTCGGTTTTTCCGTCGTGCCCGCTGCATGCACATACGTAGACAACAGAACAGCTGACAAGAACGACAGATATTTCATGATTCGGTCCGAGATTGGGTCTTGAGTTCGTGGCGATAATCACGCGTCGTGCATAGGATTGCGATTCCAATCAATGCTGCCACTGAGGAGATGATCCAAATGATTCGGTAATCGATCGACGCGTTCGCAGGAACGTTCGCCCAATCGAGAGTTGGATTCACAGATTTCACTGCCCAGCCAACGGTGAGGAGCGCCGCTGTGCGTCCCGCTGCATAAAAACAGTTCACCGCCCCCGACAGCTGACCGATCAAGTCTGCCGGATAGTACTCTGACATGTACGCTTTGTGCGAAACCTCCAAGAGCATGTCTCCAATGCCAAAGACCAGTGCCGCGACGATGAGGCCTCGCACATCGACGCTGAAGTATCCAATGGCGCAGCCCGCTATAAGTAGTAGAAAGGCAACCTGAAGCACGCGATTCTTCGCAAACCGCTCCGCCATCAATCCGAGAGGAACTCCACCCACCAGTGCGATGAACGGCATCCACCCCCACGAAGATCCAAACTCTTGCTCGCTGAGTTGCAGCGTATGGTATGCGAAGAGCGCTACCGATCCTACGACCGCGGTGCGAGCAAACGCACGTAAGAAGTAGGCGCAGGCGATACGGGGCAACATGGGCTGGTCAAAAAAATCAGAGATATATCTTCGCAGCGAAAGCTGGGGACGCGATTGGCGAACGATTGGCTTTTCTTGAAGAAAGAACGCTGCCAGCGCGACGAATAGAAGCTGGCACATTGCGGCGGCGGCGTAGACGGGCAGACCATACCGACTGTCGCCGTGAGAATCTCGATAAGCTTCGACCATTGGCATACCCACGAATAGCACGAGCAGGAAGCCTGTGTTCTCCGCGGCCTTTACCAGACCGAGGGCGAAAGTGCGCTGCTCGGGAGGGACTAAGTCTGCAAGTAGAGGTTGATCGGAGCCGTTAATCACATCTTGAAATAACTGCAGCACGACCACAATCAGCACCAGTACTGCGAACGAGGTTACGAAGGGAATCGCAACCAGCGAACAGGCGACGATTGGTCCTGCAACCACCAGGAAAACAGCGCGTCGGCCGATGCGCGTCCAAACGTGATCACTGAGTAGGCCTACTAGCGGTTGTGCGATGAAGCCGAACGCCGGGTTGATAGCCAGGACCCAGAACACAAGATTCGGGTCACGGGTGAATAATGCCAAAGTGAGTGGAAGCAGATTGACGCTAACCGCTTCGGTGACACTAGCACCGAAGAAGATGCTGCAGAGAACTGCCCCGCGCCGAGCGGTGAGCTTTTCGCGAGTGGCGGGTTCGGTAAGCGGGAGAGTAGTGGAGTCCATCCGGATTCTTCGCAACGACGGCACCAGTTACGCGCGGTCCGCGTCCTCCACGAAACCCAACGCGCGTGACTTCTGTTAGCTTTCCAAAGTCGGGATGGCGCAGTTCGATTGAACTGTTTCGGTCGGACGTAGCACCGGCCCGTCTAGGAGCGCGTCACTAGTATCCACCATCCACTCCCGGAGCCGAGCCCGACAGGACGCAATTGTCTTTGCAAACGCTGGATCGTCGATGAGGTTGACTTTTTCGTGCGGATCGGAAGCGAGATCATAAAACTCTTCCTCAGGTCGATGGGTCCACAGCGACTCATCGTCGATGTTTGCTTGACGCGAGGGTGAGTTGTAGACATCGCTAGGTAGCACCAGCATCGGGCGCTCGGCAAAGTTGCGAATATACTTGTAGCGATCAGTCCGCAGGCAACGAATCGGGTCGTAATGCTCATGATAGGTCTTCTCAGCGTATATCACATCGCTCTGTGATCCGTTCTCCTGAGAACCACGCAGAAGAGACAATCGGCTACTACCTTGGATTGTTTCAGGTATTGGTGCACCGGCCGCGTCAAGGAGCGTCGGTGCTACATCAACGTTGGAAACGAGCGAATCCGAACACGTCCCTGGTTCAATGTGACCCGGCCACCGAGCGAGGCAAGCGACGTGGATTCCCGGGTCGTAGAGGGTTCCTTTGGCACGCTGAAAAGGAAGGCCGTGGTCGGCCGTAAAAAGGACTAACGTATTCTCGGCGAGATCGGAATCATCGAGTGCCTTGAGAACTCGAGCAACACCGTTATCAACAGCCATAATCGAGCGATTCAGCTTGACGAATTCGCGTCTGGTCGCCTCGTTGTCGGGCAAGTACTCAGGCAGCGCTAATCCATTTAGTTCTTCCTCCTCAGACGCAGAGTCAGCCGGGCTCGTGTCACGAAATGGTCGGTGAACCTCCCAGAAACCAACATGCAGGTAGAAAGGAGAGTTTCTAGGTGCTTGATGTTGAAGCCATTTCGCTGCCCGCTCACTTGCTATTTCAGCGTAGCCCTCAGGCGAAGAGTCCAACGTGCTCACGTCGTCAGAAACGGAGTCGAATGCTGATAGCGTCCATTCGTGCAAATGCCAAATACCAAACAATGTCGTGTGGTATCCATGAGCACGGAGCAATTCAGGTAGCAACTGCTCATCTTCGTTGAGCTTCCAACCCCAGTTCGCAAGGCCGTGTTGACCATTGGAATGCGGGTATCGACCGGTGACAAACGAGGAGCGGCTCTGGCTGCAGCCAGGGGACGAGACGAAATATCGATCTAGCCTGAGGCTTTCTTGTGCGAATTGATTCAGCGTCGGAGTGCGATCGCTCGCTCGTCCGTACGGCCCAATGTGGCATCCCAAATCGTGGGAAATCAGCACGACGATGTTTGGAGGCCGATTGGAACTTCTGCTTATAGACATGCAAAGACTGCTACGTGAGGCGAAACCGATGAAGTCGACAAGAGTTTAGCAAGCAATTCTCGGTCGTGATACTACTCTCGATGCCGGCAAGTAAGCTAGCAGTGGAGAGTATTGAGTTATTCTATGTTCCGAAGGGACTAAGTCAGGTGACGGCCGCAAGACTCGCGGACGACCAGTTCGAAATCGAGTAGTACATCGCGTGACGGCAGCTTGGGATTCGCAATGCGTTGCAACATCAACTCAACGGCCATCATGCCGATCTTCGCGCAAGGTTGCCGAATGGTTGTCAACGGCACGGAAAGCGCACTGGCATATTTCACGTCGCCAACACCGACGACACGGACATCATCCGGAACCCGCAGTCCCAATTGGATGAGATCTCGCATCAATTGGCTGGCTGTGTAGTCGTTATGGCAGATGTATGCATCCGCCGGGCCGGACTCAACCAACTGCCGTACCGTCTCTACGTCGATGTCATCCACTTCGTCGATCAGGTGAGTCCATGCTTTTTCCGGAATGATGTCGTGCTGAAAAAGAGCCTCTCGATAGCCGGCAATTCTCGCGTCCACGGTCGGTGAGGCCCCGCGATGAGCGATAAAGTCAATTCTTCGACATCCCCGTCGAACCAAATGCTCTGCCAACAGGTATCCCACGCGTCGATTGTCTATTCCTACCAGGTCGTATTTGCTCCGCTCTGGAAACTGTTTGAAGTCGCTATCGATCAACACTACGGGAATGCCAGCTTGCTCCAACGCTTCGATAACGCGAAGATTCACGTCTTCCATTCCAGCAACAAGTTCCAATGGTTGAAAGAACACTCCTGCGACGCGCTGCTCAATTAAGCGGTGGCACGTCCTCTCGACCGCTAGTGCTCGACCTTCTGATTGCTCGCTATGAATCTGTCCCCAGTTGAGTTCATAGTTATTGTCAGAAACCGATTTCGCCAACTGATTGCAGATCGGCTCAAACACTTCCCCTTGCCCCAATCCCGTGACTAATAGGCCAAGCTCGCGTCGCTCAGTTGTCGCGGTATGGCGCACAAATGTGCCTGATCCGTGTCGCCTTTCGACCAATCCGTTGACTTCCAAGTCCTTTAGAGCACGTGCGGCGGTCGGTCTGGAAACCTTAAACCGTTCAACCAACCGAGTTTCGCTGGGGACTTTCTCGCCGTAACGATAATGCCCAGCGAGGATCTCCGCGCGCAGCGACTCGTAGATCCTGCGGTGCTTATGCACGCCCGTGTTCGGATCGGGAGTCCCCTGGACCACCGACTGGGAGGGGTGATTTGAAGTTGTAAAATCGAGTGACTTGGAGTTTGACATCTTCGTATTCACTCACGGCGAGCTGGTTGCCGGGGGACGTCGTCTTGCAACGCGGCAAGTAATGAGCTGGAAGCACAAATAGTCGCTTCCGTTCGAAATCGCATCTGCGACGAAGACACGCATCGACCCACTTGTTTATACAACTATCTTTACACATCCTTCACTATGCATCAATAGTCGTCACAAAAATATCACAAAATACTTGACAACCAAACAGCACTCCGCGTACGCTAACGCAAGCTCAGCAGTTCATTCACATCCGCTTTTCACTCATGGACCTCCGCTGCGTGATGGGAGGGATGATCGGAGTTCTGATCGCATCAGCGTCACACTCGTCGCCGTTCGGCGAGCTTCCTTCGTCCGTCGAAGGGAATCTCGGTCGCGTCGGGACCGCACGCAAAGCGTGAAGATAGGATGAATCTGCTGGGGATCGCCACAAATACTTTTCAGCGTAACAGGATGCCGGGTTAACCTATGAACACTGGCTGTCAGTGATCGGCGCCGTCGTTTCACTGACGTTGCTTATTCCTCGATTGTGCAACCGGGAGTGTCTCATGAATACTGTTCCACATGTCAAAAAACTGTCGTTTTACGTCTTGGTTGTCGCAGCTTTTGTAGGTGCAGGAATCCAGCCTGCGACTTCACAGGTCGTATTCAATACGGGATTCGAATACAGTGGCGGCGAACCGACGATCGGCTTCGACGCCGCTAACCTCAACGGTGCCGACGGACAAATTGGCACCTTCTCGGGAACACTACCATTCGGCAACGGTGATCACTCCACAGACCTGATGGGGTTTGAAGATAACGGAGGCCCCAACAATTTCAGCCGCCTCCTTGAGGTAGATCGACCTTTGGAAAGCGGGTTTTTTACTGCTGAATTGTCCCAAACGATTCCCCTCGAGGGTGCACGGGTCTCGTTTGAAGTCGGCACCCGGCGCAGTGCTGGGACGACAGGGATCGAGCATGTTAAGGACTACGACATTATCGGTTTGGATGGCGCGGGGAACGAGTCGTTCCACGTGCGCGTGTCGGCTCACTCGGGCGACCTCACCGGTGAGGTTCAGAGGCTCGGTGTCTTAAGCAATTCTGGCGCGACTCTCGAATGGGACCTTCCAACCTTAGTGGGTGATGACGCAGATGGGGATCTCGATAACACAGGTGGAAGCCACAACCGTGGATTCAACGCTGCAGTGAACCTGATCTTAGGGGCCAATGGTTTTCAGATCGACTTTGAGAACTTTTTTACCAGCAACCGCAATCCCACACCGAACGCCTACTTAACAGACGTCTTGCCATACAACGAGTCCGCAACTGAGCTAGCGGAGGTGAGATTTACGTTTGCCGGAGGCATTGATCCGAGTGATCCTTCCAGTACTTCATTTCAGAGTGGTTACGCTCTGGATAACATCAAAGTCGAATTGATACCGGAACCTTCCAGTGCTGCGTTGGCCTTATTTGCAGCCGTTGCTCTGTACGCAAAAACCCGTCGGAGATCGGTCTAAGGAGCAATGGGATATTGCATTACATGTGGTCATGATTCACTTGCGGTCTAGGCGGAGTAATCCTTTGGGCCAGCAAGGGTACGAGGAGTAGAGGATGACACTGCAACCGGGTCCTAGTTCTTGGCGGGTGCTGGCGCTCATTGCGATTTTACTCGGCACAGTTCACGAGTCTCGTGCAGAACTGGTTCTTCACGTCGACTTCGAAAACGGATCGGACCTTGCGCGCGACGTGAGCGGGAACGATGCCGATGGTAGCATCATCCAGGTCGTTCCGACAGGACTCAGCCCCAGCGGCGTTTTGGTGCAGACGTCCGACGCAGCTGTTGGTAGCGGATCGGCTCTGTTCAATCCTGCGGACAGTGGGACGAACGGCATGGCCATCGAGTTTCCCGATGCCTTGCTTCCGGATCTCGGTGCAGACGATAACTTCGCGATTTCGTACTGGGTGAAACCGACGACCACCTATCTAAATTATGACCCGAACCACGCCATGTTTTCGACAGTGGCGACGGGCGCCAGTGCTTCGTTCAGCTTCCAGATCGAAAACAAAGGCGACACAACCGACGGGCAGATCGGCGTCGCGCGGTTCAACGGACCGTTCTTCGAATCGCCGCTCATCGACGAGTCGACGAATCTTACGCCTGGCGTATGGCAGAACATCGCCGCCGTGTCCAATGGACAGAACGGTCGCATCCTAATTTTCGTCGACGGCACGCTTACGCAGGAAATCGATAGCGTAGCGGTGGCCGGGTTCCGATCCGGGCTCGCACTGAATGAAGTCTATCTGGCCACAAACCGCGGGCAGAACAAACTGTATCAGGGGCTAATGGACGACGTGCGCGTCTACGACACAGCGGCCGTGAGTGAGCTGCTGTCAATCGCTGGTAGCACCATCCCGCGGCTCGTGGTCGACCGCGATAGCGGCACGGCTTCGATCTCGATCCCAGGCGGTGGCTCTGCCGAGCAAATCACGTCGTACACGATCACCTCGGCCAATGGGGTATTGGATCCCGTCCAATGGCAGCCGATCTCGGGTGGCAGCGCGACAGAGGAAACACTAAGCGAAACCTTCTCCTCAACTAGCATTAACCCCGGAGTGCCAATTTCGCTGGGCGACGTGTGGCGGAAAGGCCCGTTCGAGGATCTTTACGCGACGGCGGTTTTGGGTGATGGGACTACCACGCTGACGTTGCCGGTCGCTTTCGAAGGCAACGGTGGCGACGCATTCCTGTTCGGCGATCTATTCGATACCGGCGACGGGGTCGACTTGGATGACTGGGTGCAATTCAAGAGTGGTCAGGGAGCCGACCTAGCCGGCCTCAGCCGTATCGATGCCTACCAATTAGGTGACCTCGACGGAGACGGCGACAACGATGGCTTCGACTTCGCTTTATTTGAGCAGGCCTATGACGACGCGAATTTTCCTGGAGCACTGCGGTACGCGCTCTCCGTTCCTGAGCCGGCCACAATCGGATTGGTTGCTGTGTGTGCCATTTCTATGCTGATGAAGCGTGGCCGAAGTTGCGCCTGCTTGCTTATGATGGTGAGTGTTTTGCTGGGTGCTTCCTCGTCGGCGACTGCCCAGCTGCTAGTGTATGATGGATTCGATACGACCACTCTTCCGGCTGCGTCGGACCTGGATGGAACGGAAGGTGGCCAGACGAGTTTCGGCTGGGACTCCAACACGTGGACAGACACGACGGGCCTGAATAACCAGCCGTTCGTCACATTGTCTGACGGACTGGCGAAAATCCCTGGGCTGAAGTCGGTCAACGGGTACGCCACCCGGCCTGCACGAAACCAACGTACTGCCATTAACCGCGAAATTGGCGCGGCCGAGCAGGCAACGCTAACGACCGAAGGCTCGGAATTCTGGTTCAGCGTGATCATGGCGAACCGTGATACACCAGACCAACATGACGAGGCGGTATTCCTCTTCGCCGAGACGCCACTGGTCGATTTTCGCGACAGTGACTTTGCGGCGGGCTTCAACTTTCCCGGTGGCACCCCCGTGCCGGTGCCGCCTTTCCGTTCGATTGGCTTCATGTTCGACGACGGGAACAACGATACGAATACCTTCGGCACCCCAGAAAACCCCGACTTGGGTTTTGGCGACGGCGACAGTATCTATGCTGTCTACACTGATGCCGTCGAAGGAAACGCTGTCTACAGCGAGGGTTTTCGGATTGGCAATGCCAACGAGCCTCATCTGATCATCGGACACGTCACATGGGGTAGTGTGGAAAACGAAATCGATCACCAATTCGATGTCTACGGGTTGGGGATCGAAGACATCACCGATCCACTCGCCCCGATCGCCTTGCCAGAGCAACCGTTCGGCAGTCTGACGATTCCCTTCGACAGCGTTATTCCGGGTGATCTGGATACCGTCGCGTTCGCTGGCGCCAAATTGCCGGCTTACGACGAAGTTCGCTTCGGCCTGACTGCCGCAGATGTAATTCCGTCGATCGAACGACTCACGTTGGAGGTCGATGTCGCGTCGGGAATGATCACACTTAAGAATGAAAGCCCCGAGGCTTTCGATATAGACTACTTGGAAATCAAGAGTGAAGGCGGGTCATTGATACCTGCAAATTGGAGCAGCCTAAGCAGCAATCCCTCTTTTCCTGCAGGCAACGATAATGGCCAGGGATGGGAAGAAGGGCCAAACAACAATGCAAATCAGCTGATCGAGTCTTACTTGCTCGGCGCGTCGACAATTGCCCCAAACGACGAAATCGTGTTGGGAAATGCATTCAACCCGACTGGCGCGCAGGACCTTGTGCTAGGTTTTCATCTTGATTCCGCAGGGGCTGAAGTGGTCGGTGGCACGATCAAATATGTCGGCGGGACAGGGCTGCTGGCCGATTTTGATGGTGATTCCGACGTGGATGCTGACGACTTAAACGATCCCGTCGATGGTTGGACGGCGCGATACGGTGCCGACTTGAATGGATCTAACTTTCTGCAATGGCAGCGAGAATTTGGTATGAGCGCGGCACAGAGTAGTGTTGCAATCGTGCCAGAACCCGCAGGCATCGCGTTAATCGCGTCGATGCTGCCCATGCTGCTTTGTCGACAGGTTGGCGCTGATCGCTAACCAACACCCATATTGCCCATAGGCGGGGATTTTCGATGATAGGACGCCGCATGCACAGGATGACTAGGCAGCACACAATAGTTTATCACAGACAGCAATTTTGCGTGGCACGCGGTTTCACGTTAGTGGAACTGTTGGTCGTGATCGCGATCATCGGTGTCTTGATCGCGTTGCTGCTGCCGGCGGTGCAGGCCGCGCGGGAGGCAGCACGCAAGGCCCAGTGTAAAAACAATCTCAAGAACATCGCGCTCTCTGTGCTCAATTATGAGTCGGCGCACAGCAAGTTCCCGGTCGGTCAAGTGCTGGGTTCAGCCGAACAGTGGGGTTGGCCAGTTTTCGCTCTCCAGTACCTTGAGCAGGGAAGCGTTTTCGACCAGCTCAATCCTAACGAGCAAACTCTAGGTCAGTATCTGCGTCGAGCTGGCGGTGACATCGGCTCTCCGGCGATTGCCGCACTGTTGACGCCGCTTGAGATCTTTCGTTGCCCGACCGATGAGGCACCAAGCTTCCTCAGCTTTGAGTTTCGTCCCTTCGAAGGTAGCGACAATACGCCAGCCGGCTTTGAGCCACCGACCTCCAACTACTTCGGCGTCAAGGGTTTCTACGACAATCACGGCTGCAACGAGCGCGCCGGATTCACACTGGAGGAAGTCTGCTGGAACAACGGCGTGTTGTATGGCAACAGCGACGTGAAGATCTCCCAGATAACCGATGGCACAACGAACACATTTATGCTGGGCGAACGCGATTATCGCTGCATGGCCGGATCTTGGATTGGTGCGCGTCGTGGTAATGGATCGGGTTTACGTGGTAGTTATTACGTCGTCGGGCGCGGCAGCATCCAGATAAACGATCCTCGGACCGGCGCCCAGGACACTTGCACCGAGGGCTTTGGCAGTCTGCATTCCGGTGGGGCGCACTTTGCCATGTGTGACGGTTCCGTGCGGTTCGTTCAGGAAGACATCTCGTTTAACAATGCCGACAACGGCGTTTTGTATGATCCGCAGCGTGGCTATCAGATTCTCAACCTCGACTACTTCGGCGTGTACCAGCGGCTGGCTTCGCGCGATGATGGTGCCGCAGGCGAGCCTATTCCGGGGCAGCCACCCTTGGCCTTCTAGTAAGGATTTGAAGACGTGCTGCTGGGCGGCGTACCTAGGAAATCCACCTCACGATGCAACCAACGTCGAGTCGCGGCCTATCGTACGATCTAACCGCGCGTGCTCTTACACTGCTTACGGTTCTGAGTTCGACATGCATAGTGACGGCTCACCAGCCATCTCCTCCGTGGCAAGAACCGACTGGCTGGCCCGACCGCATCATCGCCAATTTTGATGCCGACCCTGCGCGTGGTTTTGCGGTTACGTGGCGCACTGACTCGACAGTTGGGACAGCCTTATTGCAAGTTGTGCGCGCTACGCCTGACGCTCGCTTCGACTTGAAAGCAGAGACGAAGAAGGCGAAGACCGAAATCGTAAAGCTCGACCAACTCACAGCTCCGGCTGGAACTGCTGTGCGGCCCTTCAACCAAGGTTCCCAAGCCGTCCACTACCACAGCGTGTCACTGAGAGGCCTAGAGCCCGATACGCTTTATGCCTGGCGTGTGCGTGGTCGACTCGGATGTTGGAGCGAGTGGTTTCAGACCAGAACTCTAGGGATCGACGGACCCATTTCGTTTGTCTACTTTGGTGACGCGCAGAATGGCATCCGATCGCACTGGTCGCGTGTGATCCGAGCGGCCCACACAGTTGCCGGCGATGCGAAGTTCTACCTTCACGCGGGAGACCTCGTCGACAAGGGCGATCACGACCGCGATTGGGCAGAATGGTTCGCTGCCGGTGGGCACATTCATGCTCAGATCCCGAGCGTGCCGGTAGTTGGCAACCACGAGTACATCCCTGTATTCGATGAGAAGTCCGGAAAGAAGCGGCGCGTCTTGACGCCGTTATGGCGTGCGCAGTTTACGCTTCCGATTGTCGAGGAATTGCCAGAGGACCTGCAAGAAGCCGTGTATGCACTTCGATGCTCGCAAGAAGTGCACCTATTTGTACTCAATTCGGCTCCTTCTGACTTTGCGGCACAAGCCGCGTGGCTGGACGAGCAACTCGAGACATCCGATGCGACGTGGCGGATCGTTACGATGCACCATCCGTACTTCGTGCCGATGCACTCCAACCGATTGGATGACAATGCCGCTAGGATCGCGGCTTTTACTGAGGTCGTAAACAAACACGAAGTGGATTTGGTAATCGTCGGACACATTCACACCTACATGCGCGGATCGAATTTGCAAAACACGGAGCCGTCACGGCTCGCTGCAGGGAAACCGAACGACGTGAAGACCGTCTTCGTCATTTCGTCATCAGGCGCCAAAGTCGGTGGACAACAGTCGGAGGCTTGGATAAAGGATCACGTTGGGGACGGCAAGCCAGAGACCGGACTCCCCAACTTGTCCGTTGACCGTGTTGCAGGCAATACACCGATGTTTCAAGTGATACGGATCGAAGGCAACCGACTCGAATTCAAAGCTCATACGGCGGTAGGTAATGTGTACGACGAGTTTACGGTAACGAAGCGGGACGGGCGGAAAGAAGTTACCAACGGTGCAAGTGCCGTCGGCCAGACGCGATTGTTCGAGAATACTGGTCACTACCCTGGCTGGCAGGATTTGCAGTAATCATTTATCGGCAAGTCGCCTGTTCTCTCGGCACTGCCAGTGGGCATCCATCAGGATCGACGGATCAAGCCGTTGGACATCTTTGAGACGCTACCATGAGATCGATACTTGCGATTCTCGCAGTCAGTGCACTCTGCCAGTCGCCGGTTGGTGCGCACGACGGATACGTCCAGCCGCCGTGGCAGCGGGCTACGGAATGGCCCGACCGAATTGTCGTGACACTGCCGGGAAACCCAGCGACTAGTTTCGCAGTGACGTGGCGTACTGATCTGTCTGTCCCTATCGGAATCGCTCAGATTGCGCCCGCAACATCGGACTCGCGTTTTGATCTGGCTGCAAAGACTATCAATACGAAGGCCACAATGGTCCAACTTGATGCGATTGAGCGTGACGAAGGAGTAGTCGAGGTAGCGCAGAATCAAGGACTACCCCGTGTGTTTTATCACACGGCGATTTTTGAAGATCTAAGACCCGATACGCTGTACGCCTACCGGGTGCGCGGCGCAAACGACAAGTTCAGTCCGTGGCGTCAAGTCCGCACCGCGCCAGCAAGTGGCCAAGTTTCAATTCTATTCTTTGGCGATGCCCAACGTGGGATTCGTTCGCACGTTACACGCGTTTTTGACATGGCAGCGCGGGTCGCGCCGGATGCTCACTTCGCATTGCACGCGGGGGATCTGGTGAATACCGCAATGTACGACCAAGATTGGGCTGAGTGGTTCGAGGCGGTTGGCAATATTCACCGAGTAATGCCAATTCTTCCGGTTGCGGGAAATCACGACTATCTAAACTTCGGCGGCGTAAAGCTATTCGCGTCAACCGACAAACGCGTCTCTCCGCTGTGGAGGCCCCAGTTTGCCCTGCCGGTGGAAGACAGTCTGCCCGCGGATCTCCATGAGACTGTGTACGACGTGCGATACACGAACGACGTGCACTTATTCGTGCTGGATTCGTCCGGCGTTGCCTTCCAACAACAGCTAGCGTGGCTTAGCGAACAACTCGCGTCGTCAACAGCACGATGGAAAATATTGACGATGCATCATCCGCTCTTCTCATTCGTAGGTGGAGATGAACACCCATCTCATCGCGAGCGAAGGCTACAGTTCGTGCGAGCTTTAGAAGAGGAAGACATCGATCTCGTTCTCTGTGGCCATCGGCATACCTACCAACGTGGTAACTTCGGCGAAGATGTCGCGCGTTTCGCCGTCGGCGAACCTCATGAGATTCGAACAGCATTCGTCGTCACGGCTTCTTGCGCCTCTCGAGGCGTAACGAAGGTCGAGGGCTGGAACCGTTATTCGCAAGAACAAAAGGGGCGATTCGCGTTAACTCGCCACGCTGATAATACCCCTTTGTTTGCGACAATTCATATCGAAGAGAATCGGCTGCATTTCGTTGCCTACGACGCGGTAGGCGAAGTCTACGATGACTTCTTGATCAAGAAAGACTGGGACTCCGAGACGTCGAAGTATACGAAACAAATCGTCAACGGCTCCACAGCATCAGCCGCGACGAAGACCTACGAAAACACAGGTGTCTATCGCGATTGGGACGAGCTAAGACAGTAGCCGCAACCTGATTCCACCCCAATTAGCCTCGCACGTCGTCGGACGCACCAGTTCACAACGCAGCGTTTCGGCGAGATCCGAACGGTGTATGCCGTTGTGGCTCGCTATGCTTAGACTCGCTTACTCAACATCCGTCATCTATGGATGCGAGTGTCGCACGCTATCCTTTGGCGTCCGTTATGCCACGCCCAACATTTTTGCCTGTGGATCGGAAATCCATCGGGCGCATCAGATCCCTCAGGGGTTCTAGTTGTTCGCCTACCGCTGATCGTCTCACAGATCAGGTTATCGATCACGATTGGGTGATAATGAGTTCGTAGCGACGTCACCTTCCGGCGAGTCAACGCAGTCTGCGGTAATCGTTAATCGCTTGCCAGCCGTAAACATTGACGTTGCTTACCCAGTTTCGATCCAGAGTGCCATGGTGACATCCGTCGTGTGAGTGTTGATCACAAGTTGTTGACGGTCTCGCTGGTGGACTTCTATCGAGAGTCATGCCGCGGTGATTGATCATGGTCCTATCGGCAAATATACTACGATTACGATCTCTACTTTCTCGTCCACCTGATGCGAATGGTGAATCAAGTGTCTACATTCGGTTGGTATCGTACGCTGTGTCTACTCCGTCTGCCGCTGTCTAGCTTTCTTCTGCTCGGCTTGTTGGGTTGCACTTCTGCAGTTACGGATGGCAAGCAAGACCCAAATGGGACCACTTCCGGTACCGAGACCGGCGGCAAGTCTAACGAGCAGTTAACGTCAAGTCTTCTTGCGCCTGTCAAACAGGACCTAACGGATGGGATCTCGCTGGTCGAAGAGAAAAAATTCGATGAGGCCATCGATCGCTTCGGCCGAGTCCTGAGTCACAATCCCAAGTCGCAACTTGAGGAGTCCGCAGAAAATGGCGCTCCGCTGCTGACAGAAAGACTCGTTTCAGAGCGGAAGAGTCGCGAGGAGGAGGTCGCTGCTCTCAAGAAAGAGGCGTACTACTATCGCGGCGTGGCCTTCCTCGAAAAGGGCTTCGCGAATACCGCTGTTGAGGACTTTGATGAGGTGCTTGCTGTCGATGAGCAGGATGCAAGGGCCTACGAACAACGAGGGCGCGCCTACGCAGAGCTCTCTGAATTGTATGACGCGGTAGAAGACTGCACCCAGGCGATTCGTCTGAACCCGACGAGTGGGACGGCTTACTACTATCGTGGCTGGGCTTACATGAACTGGCAAAAGCCAGAACTGGCCATCGCGGATCTGCGTGAAGCGGTCCGACTAGCACCCGCGTTTGCGGAGGAAGCGAAACAACACATCGGCCAGGCTTACCAATGCTGGTACGATCGCTTGAGCGACAGCGGCGACCGGCCGAAAGCGGAAGCGATTTATTTGGAGGCGCGTCGAGTCATCGCGGCAATGGCGAATACCGAGGACTCATCAAATCCTGATGCGGACTCGGCCAACAGGTATATGGTGGCGAAGCCGATCACCGTGGAATTGTTCAATACCCACTACCAGGAGGGCGTGCGACTGTTTGAGAATGGAGAACTGGCTGAGGCGATCGAGGCATTCAATCGGTCGATTCAAGTAGATCCGGACCGGGAAGAAGCGTACCTCAAGAGTGGCATCGCATATTTGAAGCGAGGATTTCCAAACACCGCGATCGCTTTCTTCAATGAAGCGTTGGTGAAAGGTATGAAAAGTTCCGAACTATACTGCCTGATGGCTCAGGCGTACGATGAGATGGGCGAAGGTCGGCTTGTTTCGCGTTATGCCACCAAAGCGATTATGCTTGATCCCCAAAATGCGACCGCTTATCGTACCCGTGGACTCGCGTACCTAGACGCGTCTGAGATTCCGCTCGCCAAGAGAGACTTAGACGAGGCAATTCGCTTGGATCCCGCAATGAAAGATGAGCTTCAGCCGTTGATGGAGCGGTCACTGGCGAGTGACCGAAACTGAGCAGCCAAACGTCAGCCTTCGAACGCGACATTTAGGTCTTAGGCAGCGGTCGGAATTAAATGGAGGAACATCAATCCCGATGATACTCCACGAACGTCACGCCAGTATGTCTTTCACTACGTGCGCTTCCTCAACGCCGGTGACTCGTTGGTCGAGACCGAGGTAAGGGAAGGTTAGTCGTTCGTGGTCGATGCCCAGCTGATGCAGAATCGTCGCGTTTAGGTCGCGCACGTGAACAGGATCGGCGACGATGTTATAGCTAAAGTCATCTGTCTCACCGTGCGTAATGCCTCCCTTGATGCCACCACCCGCCATCCAAGCCGAAAAGCAGCGTGGATGATGGTCGCGCCCGTAGTCGGTTCTCGTGAGTCTGCCCTGGCAGTACGTCGTGCGTCCAAACTCGCCACCAAACACTACCAGCGTGTCGTCAAGCAGGCCACGTTGTTTCAGGTCTGCGAGTAATGCTGCGGACGGCTGGTCGACATCGTACGCCTGAAGCGGCAATTTTCTCGGCAGGCCGACGTGGTGATCCCAGCCGCGATGGAACAGTTGCACGAAACGCACGTCGCGCTCAATCATCCGACGGGCGAGTAAGCAATTGCGAGCGAAGGAACCGCTCTTGTGCACCTCTGGGCCGTATAGTTCGAGAATATGCGTAGGTTCTTGCGAGAGGTCGGTGAGTTCCGGCACAGAAGCCTGCATGCGGAATGCCATCTCCTGTTGCGCGATCGTGGTTTGAATCTCCGGATCACCAATTTCGTCCATGTGTTGTCGATTCAAGCTCGAAGTTAAATCGAGCATTGTGCGGCGACTCTGTTGACTAACGCCGGTCGGGTTGGACAGAAACAGCACGGGATCACCCGCAGGTTGAAACGCCACGCCTTGGTGTTTCGAGGGCAAGAAACCGGAACCCCATAGCCTGCTGTAGAGCGCTTGGACATTCTGGCGATCACCGCTCCAAAACGCGGAACTCAGCACGATAAAATCCGGTAGGTTTCGATTCATGCGGCCTAGTCCGTAGCTCAGCCATGCGCCAAGGCTTGCCTTGCCGGGGATCTCTGAACCAGTGCAAATCAGCGTCTTGCCCGGATCGTGGTTGATCGCGTCGGTGTGCATCGACTTGATGATGCAGATATCGTCCACAACTGAGGACAAATGCGGCAACAGTTCACTCATGTGGATACCGCTTTCCCCGCGACGTCGAAAATTGAACGTCGAGGGAGCAATCAACTGCTCTTTGCCACGCGTCATTGCCGTGACGCGTTGGCCCATGCTTACACTTGGTGGCAACGGTTCTTTAAACTGTTTGTGCAAATCGGGTTTGTAGTCGAACAAGTCCATCTGGCTCGGCGCACCAGCCATAAAGAGAAAGATCACCCGCTTGGCTTTCGCAACATGGTGAGGAGCACCAGTTCCAGGTACGGCTGCCGCCGCCTGCCCAACATCCGACAACAACGTGTTGAGCGCCGCGGCACCTAAACCCATCGCGGAGCCACGCAGGAATTGGCGGCGACATTGTTGCTGTTGTGCAAGTTGGATTGGATTCATGGCGGCACTCAGTGTTGGCGAGCCGAGTTCAGGATGCAGAAGCGATTCTATTGATGATTCTTCGTGATATCGAGGTTCAGTAGCGAATGTATGAGCATTGTCCAAGAAGCGAGTTCGCCTTGCTCTTCCGTTGATGGCTTCGAGGAGCCTCCCGCGTCCGCGATCATTGTCGCGGCATCATCAGCATTTTCCCGGTAGATGTTGCGGAATTGGTCCAACGCAAGAACAAGTTGGCTGATTGTTGCTTCGTTGGGCAATTGGGATGTAATTCGCTCGTAGGCCAGCTGAATCCGCTCTTCATCGGTTGTTTCGGACGACTTTAGCAGTGTTTGTGCGAAATGCATGGCGGCCTGAAAATACTGCTGTTCGTTCATCAGCAGCAGCGCTTGCAGTGGTGTGTTGGTGCGTTCGCGGCGAGCGATGCAACTTTCACGCGTTGGCGCATCGAGGATCGTCATCTGCGGCGGCGGTAGGCTGCGTCGCCAGAAGGTATAAATGCTGCGGCGGAAGATCTTCTCACCTACGTCGGGCTTATACTCACGCGGATACGAGCTCGGCATCACGACGGTCTTCCACAGACCAGAGGGCTGCGGAGGTTTGACGCTAGGGCCAAATTGCTGCGAGTTCAACAGGCCGGTCACCGCGAGGATCTGATCGCGAATCACCTCCGCATCCAATCGGAATCGCGAGCCCCGGGCAAGCAAACGGTTGTCAGGGTCATCGACAAACATCTCACGCGGCGCCGTCGAAGATTGCTTGTAGGTTTCGGATAGCACGATCGATTGCACGAGCGTCTTAACGTTCCAGCCCGAATTCATGAAGCTCAGCGCCAAGTAGTCCAGCAGCTGCGGATGGCTGGGCGGCTCACCTTGTGCTCCAAAGTCCTCGGACGTGCGCACGAGGCCGATGCCAAAGAATTGCTGCCAGAAACGATTCACGGCAACGCGGGCCGTCAGCGGATGTGACGCGTCGGTGAGCCACTCCGCCAGGTCGAGTCGTGTTTTTAGTCCATCTTTCTGTTGCATTGGCGGCAAGAAAGCTGGCGTGTCTCTTTCCACCCGTTCGCCATGCTGATCGTAGACGCCGCGGACCAGTACATAAGCTGGCCGTAAGTCTTCTCGCTCCTTCATGACCAAAGTCGCGGGAATTGCGAGCAAGAGCTTGGTGCGGTCCGCTTGCGCGGTCTTCAGTTCCTGTTCCGCTGCCGCGAGTCTGTCGGCGGGTCCGTCCCCTTCGCCTTCGACGCTCCCTTCAGCGGTTTTCGCAGAATCGTCTTGCTGGGACTTCAACTGTCGGATCTCGGCGGTGTACTCGCTAATTCTCGAATCCAAGGCGGCGAGTTTCGCTTCTTGCTCTGCCGATGGTAACTCAAGATACGGAGGTTGCAGTCCACGCTGAAAGTCCGAGCCGCTGCGTCCGCCGGTCTCGGGTTCCCCATCGAAGTTATTGAAGAACGCGTACAGCTGATAAAACTCCTTCTGCGAAATCGGATCGTACTTGTGTTCGTGGCAGACGGCGCACTGTACGGTAAGACCGAGAAACGCCGTGCCGACGGCTGTTACGCGGTCGACGACGTTGCGCACGAAGCTCTCCTCCGGCAACGCAGTACCACGGTCGATGATCAGATGGAGTCGATTGAAGCCGGACGCGATCTGCTGGTCGATGGTCGGGTTATCGTGGAGGTCGCCTGCGACCTGATCCGTAATGAACTTATCGAACGGTAGATTATCGTTAAACGCACGAATCACCCAATCGCGATACGGCGTCATCTCGCGGTAATGATCGTGATGCAGGCCATTGGTATCGGCAAAACGAACCAGGTCGAGCCAGTACCGAGCCATGTGTTCGCCATATCGCGGACTCGCTAGTAATCGATCGACTAGACGGTCGTAGGCATTCTCGGACGAGTCGTTGAGGAAGGCTTCAATTTCCTCAAGCGTCGGCGGCAGTCCGGTGAGATCAAAAGTGACCCGACGAATGAGCGTACGTCGATCCGCTCGCTCATTGGGTCGCATTCCCTTCGACTCGAGATGCGAGAGCGCGAGGCGATCGATGGCAAGTGTACTCCAATCGCCGTTGTGGACCTGCGGAATTGTCACCGGTTTAAGCGGGAGGAATGACCAGTGTGCTTCGTAAGGCGCGCCCTCGGCGGCCCATCGTTCGAGCAGCGCGATCTGAGCAGGCTTCAGTTTCTTGTGCGACTCCGGTGGTGGCATTACCAGATCGGGATCAGAAGACGTAATTCGCGCGACGAGTTCTTCGACATCAACGCTACCAGGAACGTCTAGTCGGAGGTCGGCTTGTCGATCTTCTTCGGCGGGACCGTGACAATGGAAGCAATTGTTGGACAGTAGCGGCCGTATCTCTTGATTGAACTGAATCGTAGACTGCCCATGCAGCCGGCCGAGTGAAGTCAGGCAAACAATTGCAAGAATTGTACGAAGCATGTTCTCGTCAAATGTAGCGGCAACGTGGAGATGTCACACATGTCGCGCGGTTCGAAAGCCGACTAGCTTTCTCCAGCGAGACATCGTTACAGCGCCGACCGGAGGTGACGTAGTCACCGTGCAGCCGGTATGACGCTAGGTGTAAGGTTACCTTCAGCTGGCGTGCGGAGCCAGACCCTGCTGTGAGCTGAATCAATAGTCGCTTACCCAGTGAGTAGCGACACGAAAGCAGTAGAACGCCGCCGCCACGGAGCGAAAAGTCTCTTCGCCTCGCGGCATCGGACTCGCTGGGTGCAAATATGCCAGCCGCACCCATGGGTTTTGAGTGTCTGCAACGTTCCTTGCGGCGCTAGATCGCCGCCGTATCGAATTCGCAGCGAGGGTCTGGTGCCCAATAGAGAGCGACGAAGGATCAGGGTCGCAGAAGCCGCGTTACAGGACGCTTTGTGATCGGCTTTGTGTAGTCAAACGAGCCGTGTGGTGGTCGTAGACCGTAATGTCTTGGAGGAGTTGTTGCTTGCACTTCGGAGCCGAAACGGGTCGCGTTCGTGCCGCGCAAGTTGCGCAGCACGAACGCGGTGCCTTCAGTTCAGCAATAAACCACTATTCTCCCAGACCAAAGCCGCCCCGTGTCGGTGTGCGGCGATGGGCTAGCTAGAACTCTGGTCGCTGCTAATTCCAGCCGTCGTTCTTGCGACCGCTCTTTCGTTTCTCAGCCGTCGAAAGTGCATCTTTCATCGACGTGATGCGAAACTTGATGGCCAATCGCGTTAACAACGCAGCTTTGTCGGTGCCCAGGAGCATCATCGCTCTCGACTTGTGGTTGTCAACGGTAGAGGGGGCGAGTCCAAGAATGTCAGCAGCTTCTTCGGTCGTGCACCCAAGGCTGATCAGTCTCACGACTTCACATTGCCTTGGCGTTAAATCATGTTGTGGCACTTTTCTATCATCCTGGGGTTTGAAGGAAAAACTCTAAGTTAGTTATATGGTCGGAATTGTGGAAGTACTTTTTTCCAGAAATAGTTACAAAGAGAAAAAAGGAATAGTGAACAGCTCACTGACAGCGCTAACTCACCAAGGGGCCATCGGGTGTGGCGCGCAGATGCCTTAAATGCGCTTCGTCGAGAACTTGAAACGCAGAGGACACGTCTTTGATGAGTTCGCCCTGTTGAGCGATTCTGTTTTCTGCAATTGGCCCAAGCTGGTCAGCAACGAGCCGCAAGTAGCTAATTCGTTCGGGCAACAAACCTATGATCCGCGCGGCAGTTGCATCCAGAGCTGGAAGGTTGCCGCCGACAAGTACGAGTCCCATGTGCTTGGAACTACCCAGTATAGGTCCATCACCCTCCATACAGTCTATTCCATCTACGACCGCTAACGAGTGCGAAATTGTCGCATTGATGTCAGCGACTGTTTCAGGAATGCCATTGTGGTGCAAAACGTTCTTTGGCCAACCGTACTTTATCCCGGGCAAAGTACCATAGAGGTTTTTCATACTGCAGGTGAGACCCACCCAATGGTGGGTCTTTAGCTTCGGCATTGATACAACAAAGTCGGCTTCCAGCACACTACTTGGGAAGTAGATTCGCTTTAGTGGGCTAAACCTGCCACGGTTGCGTAATACATCTACCTGTTCATAGTTCAGATCTGCAAAAGGAATTTCGGAATCCCGCAGTGCTTCTCCCATACCCGACTCAACTAGCGCCATTTCGGTATCGCGAACGTGTCCGGGAGCTTCGCCGACGCGTACCGAAGCGCCCCAGCGGCGAAACACTTCGCTCGCAGCGACGATGACGGCCGGGTGCGTTGTCATATGCGGTCGATCTCTTCGTGGTTCCACCAAGTTCGGCTTCAGCAGTACTTTCTTCCCACGGAATTGATCGGGCAAATACCCGCAACTACGCAACCCGTCGCTGATGGTCGTCTCGAGGCCTCGGTCGTAACGCTGATTTCTCGCGACAAATACGTTCGCGCGCGGAGCAGAAGCCCACTGAACCGCCTTCGCCCCTCCCGCGCAGGCTAGAGCTGCCCCCCCCATTGCTAGTACAGCGCGACGATTTGGCTGTTGCATTTCCTCGAAACTGGGGTCACAGGGGACTCGTGTTTGTGTGTTGGGTTCCATGATTTGGGCCAGTAACTGTTCTAGCTGTTCAATGTGCTGGTTTGGTGCTTTTCTATAGTCTGCGGAAGCCAAGACAGATCGGGCAATTCGGCCAGCGTGAGTAGCGCGGATTTGTAACAGCTAGTGGTTTGAAAATTGACGTCACGTTGCAGCGCGTGTCTGAGTCGCTCGTCGGCATCGGTTGGTCGAAGTCCATTTGCGGTTAGCCCCAGCAGGGCGAAGCACAGCGAAGCGGTGGCCGTTTCTTCGGTCAACGCGTCTTGGAGATAGTCGAGTGACTGACCGATGCGCGGGTCGTTGTTGTTTTCATTCGCAACTGCCAACATCGCCAGACCGGTCGGTTGCACATGGGGTAATGTGGCTTGCCCAAGCACGATGGTATTTCCGTAGTTGCATCCCCCGGTCTCATGGAGTCGATCGACGATCATCGCAACACCACTTCGGGTTCGCGGGTGCGCTGATTGGCCCGCTGCTTTAAGTGCGAGGACGTGGTAACAAGTCGGCTCGAGCCACGAATGGGTATTCTCGGCCCAAGACCAACCATCAATGGTCGTATCGTGTCCAATTTGCCTGCGGCGGGGGAGTCGCTTCCCCTGAGTATTGACGATCCACTGCAGTGCCAGTTCCGCGTGGGATTGATACCGAGACAGCCCCGCATGTTCCATCGCTAGCCAGGACAGAAGTGCGAGACTGGTTGGCCACGCTGGCTTTGTCTCAGACTCGGTAACTCCAACGGAGCCTTCGCTTGTTTGCAACAGCGCGAGCCAATCAGCAATGGTACTCGCTTCACGGGCGAAGCCGGTAACGCTGAGGGCGAGGCACGCGAGAGCTGCCGGTTCCGATGCGTTTGGTCCCGAGGCGTTGTATTGCCAGTCACCGTTGGCGACGAGTTTTCGCAGCAGGCTTAAGGTTTGGCTTTCCACGAGTGGCCTTCAGGTTAGTATCCACTGAGCATCTGGCTGTCCTCGCGCTGACCTGATTCTCCTAATAACGCGTGGATTGCAGTTCCATGGCAACACTAGGTTGCAAATTGACAACGTGATTGGCGTTTCCTGCGAATTTTCCACAACAATGTCACTGCCGCGGCGGTTCTGTGATGGCTGGTTCGAAAACTCCAAAGAAAATTTCAGATTTCCAACGTGGTTTGTTTGACTTAGGGGTGACGTGACATAGGTTTCAAGTGTGGTCGGAATGACAGGTTGTCGGCCTGATCACATGGGTGGGTGCCGCAGGCGTCTGCCAGCTTTGCTTCTCTTCTCCTTGACCAGAATCTGGTTTCTCACGGAAGTCTTAGGTGAGAGTTGCTCAGCACGAGCCTGCTGCGTCATCATCCTCGATAAAGGCAAACTAGCTGAAAGGCTAGGGCGCAAAGCCGCGGGGCGGCGACACTCGATGTCGACGTTTTGCTCGGCTGCCGAAAGGATGCAGGTTTCGCGACGCAGCGGGGCCAGGCCTAATGAGAGGCCGTCCGAGATGATTTCGCACACACATTTTGTTTAGGTACTGAAGTCGCAAGTTGCAGGCTCCTGAGCCAGGAGGGTTCGGCAGCGAAACAGGTACCTTACAACGGGAGCGATAAAGGCTCCTGACAACCTTGTTATGGGTGTCGTCCCTTGCGGGTTCGGCACCGAGAATCGGAGGATGCTATGAAGAAGTTTGCTAAGAAGGTGCAGCGTTTCCTCGTCTCGGAAGATGGTCCGACCGCGGTTGAGTATGCAGTGATGCTTGCTCTGATCGTGATCGTATGTCTAACGGCGATCCGCTCAGTTGGTACTAATGCCAACGCAACGTTCACGTCCGTCGCTGGTCAGCTCGGTGGCGGTAGTTAATCGCTGTTGGGACACACCCTCTCAAGGAAGATCAATAAGTGTGATTTTTCGCCTCTCGGGACATGGGTGTCCCGAGAGGTTTTTTTCATTGATGCCAGTTGCAAGGGTTGGCGGAGCTTACCAAGTCGTCGGAAATCTCCGGAAACACTTTTTGTTGCGTTGTTTTCGTGAGCTATGGTTCGATAGTCGGGAGTTGCGGGTCTGTTCGTGACAAGCGACCACTTTCGAGGAAGGAGTAATGATCATGTGGAGCCTGATACCTGAGGAAATGTTCGCCGCAGCGTGCCAGCTTGCCTGTTGTTGCTTCGTTGCTTTCACCGCTGTCGTGACGTGCTTGTTCGTCCCGAGAGCGTAAGGTTATCGCTTCGAGAGTTCGTTCATCTTTGAGAACCAATTCTTACGTAACGGATAGAGAACATGTCTGACTACAACGAACTCATCAGCTGGTTGGCTGATACCTGGCACGTGTGGGTCGTGACCATCACGCTAGTCGTCGCCGCGGTGATCGACGGAATCCAACTGAAAGTGCCCAACTGGATTACCTATCCGATGATCATCGCGGGTTGGTTGTACAGTGCGTTTCTGTCGCCCTACCCAGGTTGGGAAGGACTTTGGTTCAGCCTGATTGGTACCGTCGTGGGCCTTGCCGTGTTGCTGCCGGCCTATGCGATTGGAGGCATGGGCGCCGGTGATGTGAAGCTAATGGCCGGCGTTGGTGCCTGGATGTGGGGAACCGTGACCTTTTATGCTTTCGCCGTGACCACGATCGTTGGTGCGGTGATGGCAGTAGGCATGGTCCTTTGGACGAAGTCTTGGGATAAGCACAAAGCTCAGTTCTGGGGCATCATCAACGAGATTATCACGATCAAGGATCCTGAGAAGCTCGCGGAGATTGCCGCGGAACGTAAGCCTCGCATGTTCCTGCTGCCTTACGGAATTCCGATGGCTGTGGGCACCATTGGTTACTTTGCCTGGCACGGAATGCAGCTTTAGTGCGCGCTAGCACGCGGGATGCTAGCTCTGTGATGTAATGAATTCAATGGATTAACCTGGACGGTTTGTGCCGAGCGTGCCGAAAAGAACGACAAGGTGCGTAGGCTGCGGTTTTCACCACGGGCGAAAGTTCGTGCTAACGGCGGCTTCGCACGAGAAGCACGATCACACAAACAACCAGGGGCCAAATAGTTTGCCTCGTGTTAGCGAAATTGGCTTTTGCGGCCACTGATCGCTGAGTTACATAAAACTTGACCTCATGCCAGGGGGGTATGATGAGTCCGAAGTCATTAGTTCTGTTGGCGATTGCGCTAGGCTGCGGCCTGGTTGCATCGATCGCCATTAGTCAGGTCATCGATAGCAACAGTAAGAACCAAGTTGCTGTTGAGACAACGCCGATCTACGTCGCGCTGCAAAACATCAATCTTGGCGACCCCGTCGATGATTCGATGGTTTCGCTGCAGGAATGGCCGAAGGACAAAGTCCCTACCGGTGCCATCACCTCGTGGGAAGACATCGAAGATCGTCGTCCGCGTACGGCTATCTTCGCGGGCGAACCCCTGCTCGACGGCAAGTTTTTGGAGCGAGGCCAGACGCAGGATCCCATTTCCTCGATTCCCGAGGGCATGCGGCTCAAAACGGTGTCGGTCGATGCACGTAAGAGTGCCGCCGGCCTGCTGAGCCCCGGCGATCGCGTCGATGTGCAGATCTTCGTTCATCGCAACGAACGCGAGAAGATTCCCCGCCCATTCACAAAGATCATCTTGCAGAACATTCGGGTGTTCGCCGTCGACCAGACGGTGCAGCGTTCCGCTGACGGAACTGAAGCTCGAACCGTCGCTAAAACGGTTTCGTTGGTCGTCACACCTCCGCAAGCCAACCGCATTACGACTGCGGAAAATCTCGGCGAGATCAGCCTGATTCCAAGGCACCCTGATGATGATCAAATCGTCGATGACTCAGAACAGGATGCCGACTTCCTGTTAGGGCCTAGCGATGCCAACAGTCGCAGGAAAGAGCAAGGCACACTTAGCCAAAACGACGATGACGGCGTCGACGGATTCGATGAATCGAAAGTTGTCAATACGATACCGCATTGGCAGATGAAGATCATCTTCCCCAACGAAGTATCGATCCGCGAATTCAACGGAGAGACCGGCGAGCCGGTTTATGAAGGTGCATCCGGCAGCTACAGTTCCGTCGGCAGTTCGGGCGACACACCAACCGGTGGTGTCGCCGGGGACGCGCTTGGCGGGGCTGTCGACCCGGACTCAGTTGATCTCGACGACATCGACGTCGATGCCGACTTTCCGATTGACTTGAAACGATAAGAACGAAACTTGAATTACTAGGCCTTCGAGGCAGGGACGTCTCGAACCTGATTATTCGGTCGCCCCGCATGTGCGACCGGCTGACTTCAACGCGAAGGAAGTACAAGGATGTACGTCACACAAACTCCGCGCCCCTCGCTTCTTGCGATGCCGGCAAGACTGATCGTCGCATTCGGAATCACTGGATTGCTGTTCGGCCTTGCTGCCCCTGCGTTCGCCCAGCCGCAGGTGATCCGCAACATTACGCAAGCCACACAGCGCTTGGAACTGACCGTCAACACCAGTCGGATTCTCACGTTGGACAAGCGTGTGCCGAAGATGGTGGTCAACAACCCTGAACTGGTCAGCGTTACCCCGATTAGCGCGAATCAGGTGCAGATCGCCGCGAAGAAGCCGGGTGTCACGCAGATCAACCTGTGGGATGAAGAGGATCAGGTTTACACCGTAGACCTAACCATCTACGGCGACGTGCGAGAATTGCAAGACGCGCTGAAACGCCTGTTCCCCGAGTCGTCGGTCAACGTGCTGCGTCTGACCAACAGCCTCGTGCTGGAAGGTTTCGTTGAGCGTCCCGAAGCTGTGAGTCCCATCGTCCGCTTGGCGGAGGATTACGCTCCGAAGATCGTCAATAACATCACCGTGGGTGGCGTTCAGCAGGTGTTGCTGAAGGTGAAGGTGATGGAGGTCTCGCGGACGAAGTTGCGTCGCCTGTCCATGGACTGGTCGATTCATGATGGCACGAATTTCGTGGCGTCCAACGTTTCGCAGCTGATTTCGAGCGTGACGGGCACCGGACCACCGACGACCGTTGGCGGGACGTTTCAGGCGTTCGTAGGCGGCGGTGATTTCTTCACAATCCTGGATGCCCTGCAACAGAACAATGTCGCCAAGATCCTCGCTGATCCAACGATCACGGCGGTCAGCGGTCGGCCCGCACACTTCAACGTCGGTGGTGAGCTGCCAATTCTCGTTCCGTCGGGTCTCGGCCAAACGACCATCGAGTACAAGGAATTCGGCACTCAGGTCGACTTCGTTCCCATTGTGTTGGGCAACGGAAACATCCGCCTGGAGGTTCGCCCAAGAGTGAGCGAAATCGACGATACTCGTAGCGTGAGCGTCAACGGCTTCACGGTTCCGGCTCTCAAAGTGCGGCAAGTTGATACTGGTGTTGAGATGAAGGCCGGACAGACCTTGGCGCTTGCCGGTTTGGTGCAGACTCGCATCGAAGCACAAGAACGAGGGCTGCCCTGGGTCAGCGATCTCCCTGTGCTTGGTGCCGCCTTCCGCAGTGTGGAAGAAGAGGTCAATGAAATTGAATTGTTGATCCTCGTGACGCCAGAGTTCGCGGCCGGGATGGATCCGCACGAAGTACCACAGTGTGGTCCTGGTATGGAGAGTGTATCCCCGAGCAACTGCCAGTTGTATTGGGGTGGTCATCTGGAAGTTCCTGCCTGCGGGCCGTGTGGACCCGGTGGCGAGGGAGCTTGTGGTGTGGGTGGCAACGGTTGCCAAAGCGGCGACTTCGGGGCGAGCTACTCCAATGGAGAAGCTGCTTACATCAGCGATGGAGTACCCACTTCCGCAGACATGCAGCAAGTGCCCATCGAAGTCGGACCGCAACCTAGCTACGTCCAACCGATAACCGAGCCCCTGCAGACTCCTACTCCAAACTTGGAAATGGTGCCGCAGACGGTACCGGACATTCCGGCAACTCAACCTCAATTGGGTCCTGGGCAACCCGCACCGGACATTGGACCGCTGCCCGATCCGACCGCCTACCAGCAGAGTTCGCCCTGGTCGACCGTGAAGACGAAGGGAGTGATACAGAATCCCTACAGTCCTCAGGGTGTGCAGCTCCCACCGACCGCTCAGCGCCCTAGAGTTGGGACGACCACGCCGGGCCTGATGGGACCGATTGGATACGACGTCCAGTAGGGCAACGAGAAGGTGGAAAATAGAACCATCGGCTACATGGCCGATCGCAGAGAGTAGAACAGACCTAGCCGAGTTCCAAGCAATCTTTCGCGCAAGTGCACGCCAGCAATTGTGCTGAAAAAACCAAGCGTTGCAGGGGACTCCAGAGTACGACACCGCTATGGCAAACGTCCTTAGAATTGCAATCGTCGACCCCAACGACGCCTCCCGAGAGACCCTGAAGAATGTGCTCTTGGGTCTGGATACGGTGTGGTTGGAGGCGGAGTGCTCAAGGTACGAGTTCTTTGCCGATGTCGTGGAACAGACCAAGCCCGATATTGGTCTGGTCGCGATGGACGCCGACTCGGCGAAGGCAATTGCGCTGGTTGCTGAAGTGTCGGCGCAGACGCCAGATTGCTCGTTGCTGGTCTCAAGCGGCTCGACCGATGGGCGACTGATCTTGGAGTCGATGCGGGCGGGTGCCAAGGAGTTTCTGACCGAACCGCTCAAGGAAGAGGACCTCGCAACCGCGCTGCAACGCGTCAAACGCCAGCAGGTGGGCGCCGCCCAGCAGACTTCGGGAGGCTGCAAGGTGATCGCCGTTGGAGGCGCCACCGGCGGAGTGGGAACTTCCAGCATCGCCGTCAACCTCGCTTGTGCGCTAGCTGCCGACGATGGCCATTCGGTCGTGTTGATCGACCTCGATCTGGCACTTGGCGATGCCGACGTGTTCTTGGATACGATTCCGGAGTACACGCTGGCGGACGTCGCCCAGAACATCTCGCGACTCGACCTGACGCTGCTCAAGAAGTCGCTCACTCGGCATACTTCAGGTGTGCACTTGCTGCCGCGCCCCGTGCAGTTGGAGGACGCCCAGCTGATCACTCCCGACAGTCTGCAACGTGTGATCGGCTTACTCAAGACATCGTTCTCGCATATCGTGTTCGATATGTCCAAGAGTTTTGGTCCACTCGACATGGAGGCGATTCGTCTGGCGGACGATGTGTTGATGGTTACGCAACTTGACTTGCCCTGTCTGCGCAATGTCGTACGGTTGATGATGACCTTCGACGACGATGCCGACTTGCGGGACAAAGTGCGAATTGTCGTCAATCGTGGTGGCCAGGAAAGCGGACAGATCAGCCTCAAGAAGGCGCAAGAGACGATCAACCGCGATATCTACTGGCAGGTGCCTAACGACTATCGCGTGATGGTTGAAGTTCGCAACAACGGCGTCCCACTCATCGAACATGCCCCTAAGGCGGGCATTACCAACTCGATCAATCAGCTCGCAGCGGCTCTCTGCGGCAAACAAGGTGACGCAGATACCGACGCAGACACCGAATCGAAGACTCGCAGTTGGCTCAAACTCTGGCCGGCGAAGTAAGTTAGCCGTGCGTCTTGTCGTCTACAGGGCCGTCGATCATTCTGTGCGGCACGCGGATTAGCATGATGATGTGATCACATCAGCGCGCTGGGCGTTTTCGCCAAGTTCATCGATCTAAAACTTGCGATCATACCGTTGGCTCATGCTTTGGCCAGTCTGGGTCGACCGAACTCGCAGCTGGTTCACGACTCGTTGGATTTCTTGCAAGCCTCGACCAGCGTTGTCTAATTCAACGGCCTGTCGATCGCGAGCCGCGTAGGATTTCTCGAAGTATCCGTACGCGCCATACCTTCCGTAGCGCCGTCGTCCTGAGTTGTAGAGGTTAGCGTCCTGAAGATCGGTTCTGCGCTGTGTGCGATCAATAATCGCTTCGACTTCGTAAAGCGCATCAATCGCCTCTTGAGCGAAGGCGAGCACGTCTTCATCGACATTGTAAGTGTCGAGGTCGCTGATCTTGCGCGCGTAGCGCTGGATCCAAAGCTTTGCCTGGTGCATACTGTCGGGTCGGCGGCCTGAATAGAACAGGTCGTTGAGATAGCTCGTGATCGCGACATAGTACTTTTGAGTCGCATCGGCCACGGCGGTCGCTTCCGACGTGCTGGCGGAAGCTGATGCACTTAGCGGCCCGACTGGACTGGATAGCAGACTCAGAACTCGGCGCAGTCCGTACTCGGAGAGCATTCCCTCCAGAATCAGCTCATTGCCGGATACGCGCGGTATCCATTGTTTCAGATCTTCCACCTGCCCGCCCTTGTGGGCGAGGATGAACAGAAACACCTCGCGAGCCAACTGCTCCTGTACTTCGATGGGACTTTCGAATGTGAGCGTGAGCCGACCGCTGGGGGACGCGGCGAGCTGAACTTCGAGGCACAGACCTTGCAGGCTTGCGACCAACTCTGAAATCTCGTTGACCTGGCCCTTCTCCACAGGTGAATCTTCCGCGGTGCTGAGAAAGTTGGCGACCTTTCCTGCACTCGTCAGCCCCGCCACATCAAGAGCAAGTACGATTTGATTCTCGTTGCCGTTGATCCGGCTGATGGACTGCTGCAAGTAGTCTGAAAACTGCGGCGCTTTGCGTCGCCGTGAGTTTCGAATCCAACGCGTGAGCTGTTGCCGATTGGCGGGCGCGTGCGCTCCCAGTACGCGAGGGCCGAGCTTCGCGACCGCGCTGTCGTTGGGTCGCTCGACGACCTCGGTTCCCGCGATTCGCTCAACCTCTGCACCGCTACGGGAGGCGATGGTTGCCATCGTGGGGGGCTTGGTGATATACGCTGCTGAGATCTCCCACACCGGCTGTAGAAACTCGAAATCCATCTCAGCGGCCATGAGAAACAGCTTTGCACTCTGCGGCAATCCAATCATTCCCGAACGATAAGCCTCCGGCATCGACTGAGCCCAACCCTGATCATTCGCCAGTGGACTGGCATACGCGGATTCGACGTCAACGATCATGACCGCATTAGCCGAGGCGGGCACGACGTTGGTCACCTGCTCAAGCTGCGCTACCGCGTGTGGGGAGAAGGCACTCGCAGTGCCAAGTACGATCGTTACCAAGGTCAGAAGTTTATGCACTAGTGTTCTTTCAAAGTTCGAGGTTGCCTGCGAGTTTGTTCCCGCTTTCCGGAAAACCCAAAGTGAGTGGTTGCCGAGCCAAGATTCAATCTTATCGCATCAAACACAGTACTGGCCAGGAAGCCAGCGACTGAGGAGACGTCAGTTGCCAGTTCTTCGCGTCGACTCTGCGTTTCAAGTCCCCCACGATTGGAGTGTTACGACGCACGAACGACTCAACAATTGGCTAGTCGTGTCCGAATAATCGGGGCTCGATCAACCTGCTTGTTGCCTCTAGTCCCTACATGATAAGCAGTTACGGCGACAGTTAGGTCGCAGGTGCCAGTATTATTCGGACTTTGGGACCCAAAAGTGTCGTAAAAGCCTTAGCTATCGTTGCTCCAAACTCTATTTGCATAAAGGTTTATCGCTGAGTTCCTTCTGGAACGCGTGTCTTAATGTTCGCTGACGCCCTGCAAGCCTAAAGCAAACAACGCGCGTCGACCATCGTTCACTGCCGCAGTTCAAGTTGCGGGTCGTTGATCGAGGCGCGACCCGCAGGGTCAAGCCACTTCGGTCCCTTGAACTTGGAGTCCCGAGGTCATTCCAGTGTAGCGAGTTTGGAGGCCAATTTCAGCAATGATTTTTGTGCCACAAAGTTGTGGTTGAGCATTGCACCCACACAGATGAAGATGCGTTCCGGTCAGAACCACTAGCCGCACTAGCTACTCAACCGAGCGGCATGTGCGGTATCGGCCAACGTGCATGCCCATTGATCTATGGCAACGCTCAAAGCTGAGATCGCCATCAGCGCATCCATGTTGCAGATAGGGTATTGCGCATCGGCAATCTTGTCGAGCTTGGGGAAATGGTAGAATGAGTTCGGTACGGTTCGCGGTTACGAACAAGAGGAGCGAGATCGATCAAGATGAAAATTGCCGTCTTCAGCACCAAAGCGTACGACCGTCACTTTCTCGATGCAGAAAACGGTCAGCAGCAACACGACATCGTCTATTTCGAGCCGCAGCTGACTGCGGACACGGCTCGATTGGCGGACGGGTTCGCGGCCGTCTGTGTGTTCGTGAATGATCAGCTCGACGCGACGACGCTCGAATCGCTTGCGAAAGGCGGGACGCGCGTGATTGCGTTGCGCTGTGCCGGGTTCAACAACGTCGATCTACACACCGCGGAGCGTCTCGGCATTCAGGTAGTGCGCGTGGCTGCCTATTCGCCTCACGCGGTGGCAGAACACGCGGTGGCGCTGCTGCTGACACTGAATCGGAAGATCCATCGTGCGCACAACCGAATTCGCGAGGGTAACTTTTCGCTGGAGGGACTGCTCGGGTTCGACCTGCATGGCAAGACAGTGGGCGTTGTTGGCACGGGACGCATCGGCGAGATCTTTGCCGGTATCATGACTGGATTTGGTTGCCACGTTCTCGCATTTGATCCGATACGCAATCCGACCGTCGAACAGTTGGGCATCGCCTACGTTGACCTACCGGAGCTCTTTCGTGCCTCCGACATGGTGAGTCTGCATTGTCCGTTGACCCCAGAGACGCATCATCTGATCGACGCGTCCGCCATCGAGCAGTTGAAAGAAGGAGTGATGCTGATCAACACTAGTCGGGGCGCCCTGATTGACGCTCGCGCTTTGATTGATGGGCTCAAATCGGCGCGCATTGGTTCCGTGGGCTTGGACGTGTACGAGGAAGAGGCCGATCTCTTTTTTGAGGACCTGTCGGGCCGCGTGATCCAGGACGATGTCTTCGCCCGCCTAATGACTTTTCCCAATGTCATCATCACAGGACATCAAGCATTCTTCACGCAGAACGCTCTGCAGAACATCGCCGCAACCACGCTGAGCAACGTCACGGCGCTCGAATCGAACGAGCCATGTCCGAATCTCGTCAGCACAGCGGTGCTGAGACGCTGATACAGTACGCGTAGGGACCAATGCTCGCTGGGCCAGGTTCGACGGCCCCGATCTCACCGATTTGGCAGTCTATATTGCGGGCTTTACAAGCCGGTTAGCCCCAAGAGCTTATTCGCTCCCGCACAACCGGCACAATCGGCAGATTTTTCTTGTGCTGTGTGTTTGCAGCAGCGGGTCGGGTGATCTTGCCTCATCGCCAAGACGTGTGAGCTATGTTTGCATGACGCAAGAAATAGCGGTCAGTGGCCGGTTATCAGGAGTCAGTGCAAATCGCTGACTTTGAATAATTGTTGCTGGCTTCTGACCACTGTCTACAGGCTACTTCCTTCAGGTGCTGCGATGACCAAGATCAACACCACGATGCCGCCGATGGGTGGAAATGACCGTGCGGCGGAGTTCGATAAGCTCAAGCAAAACATCCACTCCAAGCTGGTCGACAAGCTCGATCTGTCGCACGTTGGCGAACTGGAAGGCGACGTGCTACGTCGCGAGATTCGCCTCGTCGTGGAGCATCTTTGCGACACCGAAGACACGTTTCTCAATCGTACCGAGCGGGAAAAGCTCGTCGACGAGGTGTTGGATGAGACATTTGGCCTCGGTCCACTTGAGATGTTGCTAAAGGAACCGGCGATCAGCGAAATCATGATCAACGGACCGAAGAACGTCTACGTCGAAAATAGCGGCAACCTGGAACTCAGCGACGTCAAGTTCCGCGACGACAAGCACCTGATGCAGATCATCGACCGCATCGTCTCGAAGGTTGGTCGTCGTGTGGACGAAGTCTGTCCGATGGTCGACGCTCGTCTGCCGGATGGCTCGCGTGTGAACGCGATCATTCCGCCGCTGGCTTTGGACGGCCCGAGTGTGACGATTCGTCGTTTTGGCTCGAACCCGCTGAAGCTGGAAGACTTGCTCAACTACAAGAGTATGACGCCCGAGATGGTGATGCTGCTGGAAGGTGCGATGAAAGCACGGCTGAACATCATCATTTCTGGAGGTACTGGTTCTGGTAAGACGACACTGCTCAACACGCTGTCCAGCTTTATCTCCAACGAAGATCGCATCGTGACGATCGAAGACGCCGCGGAACTGCAGCTGCAACAGAACCACGTCGTGCGACTGGAAACGCGTCCGCCGAACATCGAAGGCAAGGGCCGCATCTCGGCGACCGACCTGGTTCGTAATACGTTGCGTATGCGTCCCGATCGAATCATCATCGGCGAATGTCGTGGGGCGGAGACGCTCGACATGCTGCAGGCGATGAATACCGGTCACGAGGGCTCCATGTCAACGGTGCACGCCAACAATACCGCCGACGTC
>JANQQA010000330.1 GCA_028285205.1 Bythopirellula sp.
GGCTTTAGCGCTCTCGCCATGGAAGCCAATGTGGACTGAGGAAACTCAAAATGATGATAAGTGTCGCACACAAAAATGAGATCGACCGAGTTGTCCGGCAAGCGTATCTCGCGTTGGGTGCACAGGACACTGGTGATGTTGCGTATCTGGTGCTCTTCGATCTGGGCGTTGATGTGCTCGAGGAATCTCGGCGAAATATCAACGGCGTACACCCAACCTGCATCCCCCACCGAGTCGGCGAATAGGCGACTGTAGAATCCAGTACCCGCCCCCACATCGGCGACGTGCATGCCGGCCTGTAGTTGGCATGCTGCCAACACACGCTCACGAGCCGCAAAGACCTCTCGACTTTCCACTTCAAAGCGGCTCAAGAACTCCTCGACGTCCAAGTCCGTTGATAGGAATCGTTCATTGATTCCTGGATTGACACTCCGCTCTTCAGGTCCAATAGAAGATGCGCGGGTCGCCGGCGGTTGCGCCCACAGCGCGACACAGCTGAGCCAGGCGGCCAGAAAGGTTGAGGTGCGAAGCACGATTTCAGTCCTACGTAAACTTCGATAAGTCGCCAGCGCGCCGTTGCGCTTCGCTGGTTGGGTTTGCGAAAGAAGACGTATTTTCTCTGGTCCAGTCCTGATTGTCTGCCTCCGCCGAACCGTATCCATGCCACTGGTTATGGTAGTCCGGTAAGAACCCACATTACCAGTGGCACTGACGTCAGTTACAATAGCAAGTCCAACACGGGGCGTGGCTCAGCCTGGTAGAGCGCTGCGTTCGGGACGCAGAGGTCGCTGGTTCAAATCCAGTCGCCCCGACTATTTTCAGAAACAAGCCCTTTGGCGAGTACGTCGAAGGGCTTTCTTATTTGTACGCAAAGGTTTACGTCGTCTAACTCAAGGTTCAAACAGACAATCTCCAGGATCTTGCGTTTCTCGGCGTAATCGGCCGTAAGCCACTTGTCGGCAAGGGTTTGCGAGAGTTCAAACACTTTCACCGCCAGGTCTGCGATCTCGTGATGGCTGCGGTCCTCAACTTCTAACTGAAGCTTCAGGTCTGCTTCGCGATCACGAAGCTTGAGTCGCTTCTTTGCAAAGGTTGTCTCGTCAATCTCGTCTTCGATGCGCATGTTGAGCAGGCGGTCTTGCTGCTCGATGAGCTTGGTAACCTGCTTCTGTAGATCGTCTCTTCGCCGGCGGGATTCATCTTGCGAGTCGCGGGTCTGGGACGCGAGTACCATTTGGAACCAATCACGCAGCTTCTCATCATCGATGCGAAGAGAACGAAACAAGGCCAGTATCTCAGCATCGATATCGGCCTCACGTACACGGATTCGAGGGTGCCCCTTCGAGGCATACTTGGTGCAGCGATAGTAAACGTGGACGTTTTCGCCGTTCTTTGTTTTCTTGCGGACCCGTTCGCCGGTGATGTAGTGCCCACAGTGGCCACACCGAATCAGGCTGCCGGCATAGGTAAGCTCGTGGGCAGCATAGACTTTGCTTCCCAGCAAGCGCTGCACACGATTCCAAGTGGTGCGATCGATCAGCGGCTCCTGTTTGCCGGGATGCCACTGGCCTCGATGAAAGATGTCGCCGATATAACTCCGGTCACGGAGCATGGCGTGTAACTTGCTTCGTGGAAATCGCCGGGTTGACGAAAGGTACTCGATGTTTTCCTTCTCGAGCTGCTTTCCCAAACTATCGAGCGTGTGGTGTTCGAAGGCAAACAGCCGAAATAGTCGCTTGATTTTCGGGGCCGTGACTGGATCGACCTCCACGAGACTGCGCCCATCGATTCGGACGTTGCGGTAGCCGTAGGGGGCTTTGCCTGGAAATAACCCTTCTTGCACGCGTCGGGCCAAGCCTTCGCGGACATCGAGCGACTGCTGTTCGGTGTAGAAACTGGCCATGTTGGCCAGCGTGCGACGCATCATGCGGCCCGCCGGGCTGTTCTCCGTCGGCTGAGACACGGAGACGAACGGAACACCATATTCCGATTCAAGGCGCTCCAGCTCGACATAGTCAAATAGATTTCGAGCAGCTCGATCGACTTTATAGAACAGGAGTGCGTCGAGTGTTGCGGCGTTCTTCTTGGCATATCGGACCAACTCGCGAAAGGTCTTCCTTTCGTCGGTTTTGCTGGCCGTCTCAGCGATTCGGAAAAGCTTGACAATCTCGCCTCCCTCGCGTTTCGCAAAGGAACGCAAGGCCTCCTCTTGTACCTCGAGTGAAAATCCTTCGCGTTCTTGTTCTCGGCTGCTGACTCGCGCGAGTGCTACATACCGCTTCATTTGCCTGCTTCCCGCGAAAGAACCTCAAGGAGCGAACCTACGTGTTGGATCATCGCGATGGCGTCTCGGTACGTCAACTGGTACGAGTAGTACGGTTGCCAAGTTTCCAGCGTTTTCTGAACTAGCTCAGGCGTGATCCAATCCGGAGCGTTTTCGTGCGGTGATTGCGTGGCGTCAGGATCTCGGTGTTCCGCCTCACCGGGCTGCTGAGACAGGCCCATCTATTCGTCTTCCGGTAACGTTTCGTGGGACGCATCCTTGTCCGCTGGTGCTTCGGCGTCTGACTGAAGCCAAGGAGGCAGGCGCCGCTCAGCCGAGAGAGCTGTGGCGGCGCAACGCGGGCAGCACAAAGAGCGAAATGGCGCGTACCACTTGGCGGTACAACTCGAGCAAGCCGAGTACCACCAAATGGGAGACGGTGAGTCGGCAGACATCGGTGCACTCATTTCTGCTCCCGATGTTCACAACGCTCATCCAAGTCGCTCGCTGCTGGCAAGTCCATGATTCGAAACGAGGGCGGCCGAAAGACGATGACGGCGCTGGGAAAAGGAGCGCAGTGTTTGCCACCGACGAACTGAATGCGTCCGCGCAGCAATCGAATTTCGCCTTTCATGCCAAAACGATGCCACCAACGCGTGTCCGTTCTGGCCGGTACCAAACAGACAACCGTCGCGCCAGCACGCGCGAAGTTGTAGGCTTTCTCAATCCAGACGCTGATTTCGCGCCCATACGGAGGATTCATAAAGACGACATGGTCTTGCCAATCCTGCAGCAGGCCGTTGAGCTGCTTGGTGAAATGATGAGCACACTTCGCGTTTTCATCTGTCGAACAGGGATCCAGGGTGAATCCAAATTCTGCGTTGAGAGAATCGAACAACCAATCGGGCGTCTCCCACTCGGGTGACTCCGACGAGAACAAGGACGGGTGAACCATTGCTACTCCGTATCATCCGTGGAAGTATCCGATTGTGTTCTTGCAAAAATCCAGCTGTGTGCTTGATCAGCGGCTTTGGCAACCAGTGTCAGGTCGTTTCGCCCGAAGCGAGTGGACTCTTTCCAAACGTCGCCATTGCGAAACAGGCGAACTATAGAAACGGAGTGGCGCTGGCCGGACTTGGTTTGATTGAGCCAAATACTGGCTTTGATCATCCCGAACCGGATGACATGGATCGGCTTGGACATGACTGGAATGTTCTTTCGGTGGAGACTGGAATAGCCCGGCTTCCGAGGACGCTAGCCGGGCGGGAACAAGGTTCGGAGAACCGGGGGACCAGCCCGGATCTGCGAACGGATGAGTTATTTACCTGTGGAGATGGGCCGGTCAGCAATGCTTACAGACCATTTCCTATCGCGTTGTCTTACTCCTCCATGCAGCCTCGCTGCGGTTGATGTTGTTACGGTTGATCACGTTGACGCTCACTGTCTGCGACTTGTCTGAGGCCTTCCTTTCTCGTTGAACTCAAGCCCCAGCGTTTGCGAAAGACAGTGAGCTAAACATCCCAGGTCCTCACTCAGTTGGCCGTCGAGGAGCGCATGGCATGCATGGGCAACCATTGCCGTTAGCCTTGCCAGGTTCTCGATGTCGCTCGGAAACCACACCGGTTCGAGTTGACCGGTGTCAGGGTCTTCACGTCCGATAACGAAGTGAAGTCCTTCCTGGGAGTCACATACGATTGCTCTCAGATGTCCACTGCTGGCTACCGCGACAGGTTCAATCCCGCCGGGCAGTGTTGTTTCGATTGCATTCAATGTTGATTTCATGGCATCGTTCTCCATGTTGATTGATACAAAGCACACAGCACTGCATTGGGGACTGTGGGCTGCTATTGGCTCCCCGCTGGCAACGTCGTTGTCAGCGCGGAGTCACTTTCTTGCTCGAAACTCAGTGGTTGAAAGCAAGGATTTGGAGTGAAAACCACCTCCTTTCGATGTTGACGCGACTCTTCTTTGCTTCATCGCGCCGTAGGTTCTGAAAACGAGCATCCGAAATGGAATGCTCCATGAGAGTGAGGGGAGCCGAACACGACTCCCCAACCTTCAACAAAACGTCGAGAAAACCGCTAACACTGAGCGACGCGAAGGCCGTCACGATGCTTGTCGCGCTCGGCCTGTTTTTGCGCCGCGATATACGCCAGCGTAGACTGGATGACATCGACCAGATCCTTGAGGTCGTCTTCCTCAAAGATCCGCGACATGACCAGCTCATCTCGGTTGGGGATCCAGCGTCCCAAACGCACGCGGTACTGTTTCCTGCCAGCGCGGCGATAGGGGTACAGTGCTGTTCCCGCCGAACAACTGATAAACTGCTCCTCGGCCTTGGCAGCCGGTGAAGTCACATAGGGCTGGTTGCATTTGGAACAAAACCGTTCCTGCACCCCCGCTCGTCGTGCCATCCATTTGCCAAGCCACGATTCGCTGAAGTTCCATCTGGCTCTTCTGCGATGTTTTCTCATTGCTGGTTCCTCCAGCAATTCGGCCGACTGCTTCCCCGTGGAAGTCAGTGACCTACGAGTTGTCAAAGCTGTCTGCTCGAATCTTTTTCCGAGTTCCGTGAGCGAGGAACGAGTGGTAACCCTCGGGTGAGGGAGTGCTGCTGTCGGCCGCTAAGCGTCGATAGGCAATGGTGCGATTAAGTGAAGTAGTTCAGGAACCACGCTGACATGGATCGGTATGCCGGCAGGATTGGGTCTCTCCGGTATCTCGCGGCGAATGCGTTCTGCCTTTTGAGGTAAAGTGGTGACGATGCGAATTTCCATAGCGTCTCTCTGCACGAACGGTCGAAACGCCGGTTCCAATTTGTGCCGCCGCGCATCATCGCGGGCCTTGGACAGGATCCGATCCCAACGGCCATGGCCACCGAGATCGACACGCAGAAAACCCAACCGCGAGTTGCCCATGTCAATATCGACGTAGTAATTCATGGGCAAACCCGGTCGGCAGAGGCCGGGGAAATACCGCTTAAACTCCGCCTGGTTCAACCGTGTTCTCCGCTCAGACTGCTGGGTGCAGACGGCAAGCATCGCATAGTTGCGGATCTTGGCGTTCTCCGATAGACCGCCACCGTCCGTCGTCTCGGCTGCAAAGTAGTAAAACACCTCTGAATAGAGCTGTCCCGATCGAAGTTGGCCCGTTTTAACCAAAGCGTCGAGAGCACGGACCGCATCGTCGCCGCGTGGAAACAGGTCTTCGCGTAGTGAATGAAGATGGCGAGCGGTCATCATTCGGTAGCGGTGCGTCAGCTCCACGACAACTTCCATTGCCGTTTGCGCTTGGAGCTCGTTTTTTTGTGATCTGTTCATGGGGTCACCAAAGCTCATAAGGGAGATCGAGCGATTCGCAATAGTCATGAAAATCTTCAATCTGACGGGCGCTATAGCGCCCGCCAGACTCGATGATTCGGATCGGGTGACCCTCTGCGTCGACCAGAAAAGCATCCGGGTCTTTGGTTCGGAATCCGGCCTTGGGAACGTAGTCCTCGCCGATCCAATGGTTGGTTGAGTGAGCAAGTGCGCGGCGGTAGACGACGTAGGCGTCAGCCAGCAGCAGATCGTGGTCGCGATGTTCGATCGGCGGGAGTCCTTGAAAACCGGTTGCAAATAGGTTCGCCGATTTCTTCGACGCCGTATAAACTTCCGATGGCTGAGCGACCTGACACCAACGGTTTCGAGCCTTCTCGGAAAGCCGCTTGCACTGAGGCGGCCTTCCGTTTGGCTCCCATGCAAACAGTGGCCGTTTCGGCTCAAGGGTTGGGTGAGTGTTGACGAGGTATCGCTCCACGAGGTGTGCTTGCTGCAGTCGACCCAGGTGAACGCTAGGATCACCCCAAATGCGATTGATTTGGCGAGTGGACATTACACGGACACACATCGTTAGCGATTGCATGATCTCAAACTCGACGGTCCCCCAACTTCTTGTCATACTGGGCGGTCGGCAGCAACGAGATTGAAACGGATGTCGGCGGATCATCGGCGGCCTCGCTTTTTTCGAGATGGCTTTTCTGTCGATGAAGTTTGCTCTTCGGATGCATTCGAAGACGGCAGCTGCGCGTTTAGAAAATCTGCAAAAGGATCCTCCGAGTCGTTGCGAATCTCCGTGGTGATCACTGGACCGGACGGTTTGGCGATAATTGGCTGGGTCTTCCATTCATCCGGCACGAACGTGCCGCGCTCGCCTCGCGGCCATCGCATGGATTTTCTCTCGGCGTATTCATCTGCCGTGATATGGAAGTCGGATTCACAGACAAACGGAAAGCCACCGTATTGCGCGTACCCGGCACCACGGGAGATGGTGACGATGCTGTGTTTGGGGTGGTCGCTGGCCAGTATGATGTCGTTGGGTGACAAACGCGAAAGGATACTTTCGCTCATGCCGGACAACTCCGCTGTGGTTCCAAAGAGCGAACTGTTAGCGCGATAAGACGAAGTGTGGTCAATCGTAAGTCCGCTTCCGTGAACGAGTCGGTCGCGATCGGCGGTCGCCGAAACGGAAAACCACTGCCGGTATCTGCAGTTCGCTTCAATGGTAGGAATGAGATCGGTGGAGGAGGTTTTCAAGTCTTCCATGCTTTGATTCGCCAGAATGATCCGCACTCCCATGCTGCGAGCCAACTGCAGCATGTACTCGAAGTTTCGGGCAACCATCCGTTGAAACTCGTCGATCACGAGATAGACCGGTACATTTCGCTGCGCCGAAGTTGCACTTGCCAACAAGAAGAAGGTGACGAAGCGAGCCAGCGCAGGAGCGGAGCCGGGAGCGATCGTGGACGAGAGGTGGAAGTAGGCCAGCTGAGGCCGACGAAAGAAATCGGCCAGATCAATGGCTTCCTCAAGCACGTCGTCGGGCAGCCCCGCTTCCCGCGTGAAGCCGTTTTGCTGACTCCACTCTCGGGTGAAAATCCCGCATGTGCCTCCGCGGTATCTGAAACCGCTGCCGCACTGGCAACTTGACCGCTGTGGTAGGAGCCAGGCATGCGAGTTTGATCGCATGGCCATCGAGCAAACTTGCTCGGGCTTCGTTGAAGGACATCTGGACGAGGGACGCACCAACATCGTGAGGTGTGGTGCCGCAGGTCATCCGTGGCCTGCGGGGTGTAAGGGACGTGTCGCGTCTCTGCAGCGTGAAAAGCGCGCATCCGGAATAGCTCAACTCGTCAAGCCTGTGAGGGCAATCCAGTTAGATACGATGCCACAATCTGTGGCGATGTGATGGGTCGGCCTTCGGGACCGATGCTCCACATCATAGAGGGGAAGAGAAGCCTACGGGCGACTCGAAAAGCCAAATCGCGTTTTGAAAGGTGGTGGGAGAAGTGCCGCGTCAGTAGACGTGAGCACTGGGTAGTGGCGAGCTGCGGACGTCGTAGCTGCGAACGGACCGGTGAAATTCCGGGAACAACGCCGCACGGGCTGACAGGCCCACAGTGCGGAACCCATTAGGTGCTGTAACGGCGCCGCTAACACCTGAGCGACCTGACTATCGTATCGATGCTTGTTCACGAATCGGGGAAGGTCTGTGAGCCGCGCGGGGGTGACGCCTCGCCGGAGCTGCGAAAGTAGCACTGAGCTGCAGACTGGGAGTGTGGTCCGAGGGCCGGTGGTAACACTGGCTATCAGTAGAAGTCGATGGTTGGCTGGCGACAGCGGTCAATCATCGGGCGGTGTTTCGGGGGAAGCTCCGTACACGGTGCGCGCCGAGACCAACGGCGTGGCATGCGTGTGCTGCAAGGCAGTGGCGACCCGTTTGCGTAGCTCGGCTGGTAACCGAGTCAGCAACGACGAAAGGACCGACGCGGGCTCTAGTAGCTTGTGAATCGACTGCTCGCAGTGCTCACAAGTTGACAGACCCAGCAACAACGTTATCAGGCTTGGCCGGGCACGGATGCCTGGCTGAGTGGTAACCACGACAGTGGCTCGGCGAGACAAGATTCGATGGCCTCGACAGGGGCTATCGGGTATTGGTCACGCGAGTGACGGTGCACAGGACCGGTGCGTCTTGTGTTCATCACAGGAGGTTTTCATGCGGAAGGGGTCGACAACTCGTGCAAACGAGTTGCTGATTGCTGTTTGATTTCAGGTAGATACAGCGTCGCGCGCGGAGCGTGCGGCTGCCATTAAGACGTCCGCTGCGAAGTCAGCGACGCACCTGAAGCAGGAGTAAATCGGCTACGACACTTTTGCTGCAAGGCTTTGCGCACGGAGCGCAGGCATTGGTGGGATTGGCCGCAAAACTAATCCCACATCTTTTGGATGGATTGGCGGGAGGCAGCATGAAAAAGCACGACAAGGGCCTGGAGCGGCCCGCCTACAACATTGTTGAAAGCATTGACGCGTTCATGTTCCAGTTGATCAATCTGGCAAGCCGGGGCTACTACTTCTGCTACTATCAGCAGGTGAAAGGCCGCAAAGAGCCTGAGGACTACGACCGAACGCTCATCGATTTGTGGCAGCTGGATCAGCCCTACTGGAAACGCGAGAAGCGCAACCGCGGGGGTGCTCCCAGTATCTGGTACCTCCGTTTCGAGCGCCAGTGCTTGCTGATGTCGACCAAGGGCTGGCGTTTCGAGGACTCCCAGGCCACTCCACATCCATTCTTTGTTCGGTACGGCATGCATCTGTTCGATATCCGAAAGAGGGCTTTCTACTTCTGCGGCTACTCAGTGCGTTTTGCCAGGTCCAAAGAAACGGGTAAGCACAGCGCGTTTGTCAAGCTCGATCAGTCAACCTATGCGCGTCTGCACGTGACGATGTGCCAGAAGGCAATTAGCGAACGATATCGCGAGAGAGAGGCCTTTGAAGCAGAGTTCGAGAATGTTCCGTGGCAGCCCTATTCGGGAGTTCACCAGCAAATGACACGCATCTTGGACGAAGCCAATCGCCGTCGCATGCGCTACAAGGGGTTTGCGCCCGCGCGAAAGAAATGTGTCCGTTGGCGTATGCGAACGGTCAACCTATATGGCTAGGTGTATTTGCCCGACCACTACGGCGGCGATGGAAAAGGAGACCAACGCATCCAACTGTGGCAAGAGCGAAGGCGGAAGGTTCCGGTACAGCCGTTGTTGAGTAGGACGTGACGAACGAGCCGCCGCCTGGAGCAGTTAGAACCAAACCAGCCGACCCCTGGTACAACCCGCTACCAGAAAACAATGCATCATTACCGGTTAGGCCATTGATGGTCAACGAAGAGCCATCGGTGATGGAATACAGAACTCCGTCGTCGTTCAGGTTCAAACCTGCAACGAGCTGCCCATCATAGACTTCAAAGTCACTAAACTCCTCTGCACCATCAGCAGCAAACAGAAAGGTTCCATCAGCGCGCCAAAAGCCAAACTGGTTGGTAAACGTTAGTGCATCCAGGAAAAACGCTCCAAAGACAGCGTCACCAACTACAGGGTCTATTTCCGCGGCCACCCATTCAGTAGGAAGGGAAAGTCCATTTGTCGGCAATTCGAATCCGCTAGTATCTACCAGCTCATAGCTACCAGTTGTGGCGTTAAGACGCCACAAAGCATCACCAGCAATATAACTGGCGTCAGAGGTAACATCGAAGGCACCACCGGAAATATTACCCGCCAACGGTTGCAAAGGTTGAGAAAAATTACCAATAGAAGCAACATTGTTGTTAGCTCCCACCAAGACCCCAGACGTCGAAACATCTCGAAGAGTACCGACTTCTGAAGAGCTGCCGGACGCAGCAATTGGGTTACCCGGATCAAACCAATAAGTAGCAGAAACACTGTTAGAACCATTGTCACTACGGCCTACATAGACCGCCTGACCATTATCTAGCGCTTGAACTGATAAGACCAACGAATCCCCCCCCCAGGACTTGCACTCCCATTCTGTGGCACAAACACCTCAACCTGCGACTTAACCCCAGTCGTCAAGTTAATCAGCTGCCGCATATCAACGCCGTTGCTGTCATGCCCAACCACATGCAACACGCCATCCACGTTTACAGCATCCACCACATTGTCGATGTCCACATCGACCGGAGCCATTTGAATATCGCCAAATAGACTGGTGATAACATCACCATGCAGCGCTTGGAGTGGAGTAGCGAGCCCACAGAACACTAAGACATAGAAGAATAATTTGGTAATCATGTTCGCTTGCTAGTGGAATGCTGTCGATTTCTTGAGCCAACCCGCGTGGGACTTTCTCATTCGCGGGGAAGCTCAGCCAGCCCTACGAGCCACCATGGCATGGCTTCGGTCACGGAAGTCCCATTTTAGGTGGATCATAACCTGGGAGCGCTCGCGGACAACGCATCGTCCCGCAACTCTTAACCGGTACGTGTGACGGAAAAGCCGGACGCAACGTAAATCACCGGCAATTCAGAGCTTTCTCAGGCCCAGGGAGTTGGGAGCCGAAATTGCGGCACCCGACCTGGACGGAACGAGGTCGATCTGTCTGGCCAGATTCGTCGTTTGGAATCCAAAGGCGACTCTTCAGGTTGTGCACAGCATATGCCAACCATTGACTCCCCTGCCAAATCGGTGTTAGGCAGCAGGTGAGCAAGATTCACGACCGGAAGGGTTCGACACGTTCCGGCGTCCAGGCAGTAGGAGGACTCCATGAATCGACTTTCACGCTCCCCCGAGAACATCGTTCATATGCTTCAGAATGCAGACATTTTGACGCAAGCCGGAACACCGGTTTGGCAAGTGCGGCGGCGACTTGATATCAAGAAGTCGACGTTCTATCGCTGGAAAAAGCGATTCAATCACATGAGCGCTTCGCACGCAGCGCGGACAGTTGCCTTGGAACGGGAGGTAGCCTGCCTCAGGAAGAGGTGCCGACGTCTATCGAGTCAACTACGTGAGACACAAGCCGCCGTTGTAGCCGCTACTACAAGCCATTCGCAGCGCCGTCATCTAGTGTGCGATTTGCAGCGCTATCACGGCATCAGCCAGCGAGCAGCATGCCGGGCTGCGTGCCAGCCGCGGGCTACGCAACGCTACCAAACACGGGCCGTACCGAGAAAGCAACAGCTGACTCGACGGGTCTTGGAATTGGCCGGTGAGCATCCTCGCTACGGCTACCGCCGTATTACGGAGTTGCTCAACAATGAAGGCTGGCACGTTGGTCCAAGGCGCATCTATCGAATCTTCCGTACCGAACGACTGCAAGTAAGACCGATCCGAAGGTCCAAGCGACGAACAACCGGCTGGATGCCACTACACCGGCGAATCGCTCGTAGCCCCAACGAAATCTGGGCATGGGATTTGACTTGTACCGAAGACCTTCTGGGAGGGCGGTTGGTATGGCTATCACTGATTGACGAATTCACGCGCGAATGTCTGGCGCTAAAGGCGATGAGGAGATTCAGGCCTACCGATCTTGTTGCCACGATCACGGCCGTCGTCCACAATCGCTCGGCACCTCGGTATCTAAGAAGCGACAACGAATTCTCGGAGCATCGATGGCTCCGTCGTTGGCTACTTAAGACTGGAATGTTGCCGCTGTACATCGCGCCCGGATCGCCTTGGCAGAATTGTTACATCGAGTCCTTCCACAGCCGCCTGCGCGATGAGTTGATTCTGAGCAATGACTTTGAAACTCTCGAAGACGCGAAGCAAGCGGCTGATTGGTGGTGCAACCACTACAATTACCACCGCAGGCACAGTGGCCTGAACGACATGACACCCGCACAGTTTGCGGAATCACTGACGGGCGCGGCTGCGTGACCAACGCCGATTATTTGCCCGAAGCAGTTCATCCACTCAACCTCGCCGCAGGATTCAATCTGCACGAATTCGAACTCCGCTTGCGAGGGTCGGACCTGATGCGGCCGGGAAGGAACATATGCGCACGATGTCCAGCGCCCCTCTCCACTCGCATTACTCGCGACTCTCCCGAGGGAGAGTGGCTTACGGTCGAGAGTTTGATGCCGTTCTGCAGGGCGTGACTTGAGTCCCAGATCAATCAAAGCGTCGTTCAGAATCGCTGGGGAGATGCCGAGATACGCACACGCCTGATCTTCGGTCATGCCTTGATCCAACAGGCGATCGAGCCGAAGTACTAGCTCGACTTGCTCGCTACGGCGGGTCATGATCGCGTGCCGGTCAGTTTCGTTCCAGCGGGATCTTTTTCATCATAGGCCGTCACCTGCATGGCTGGTCTGCGCGACTTCCTACGGCGGCTGTTGGCGTCGAGCAACGCTTGCCCCAGTGGGCTAGAGGCTGGAATCGATTGCTGCTGTTGCTGTTGGGAAGGCGAACCGTACAACACATCTCGAAAATGTCTCAGGTCGGCTGCGCACTGCTTCAAGATGGGCAGAGCGCACTCGCGACAATAGCTGCGCTTGAACGGGCCGGAATCATCTTGAATCACCAGACAGGGTGTGCCGGCAGGAATCTGATGCTGGCGATTTCGTCGACAGCGGCGGTTTCCGCGAGCGATTTCAACCTCGACATGTTTTAGTATCCGGCGGATCTTGGGCATGATTCTCTCCTTGGAAAGCAGCGATCGAGTTTGATTCGCATCTCTTGTGCGATCTCCGGCATCAGGTCAATCGCTTGTTCAACCTCATCCAGACTCCATTCCTTGGCTGAACCGGAACGGCGTTTCAGTCGACGGTTCAAATCCGAGTAAAGCCAGAAACGGATCGCGGCCCAGTTGTTCTGACGTCGCAAGAAGGCAAACTTGCGACCGACTTGCCAGCCTAAGGGATTCAGTTGGGATTGCCCAAGGATTTGTCGTATCGTGAAGTTGGCCTGTTCCTTTAGCCGATCGCGCGCCTCGCGGCGGCGCTGCTGCGGTCCAGCGATAGCTCTCGAAGTCTGATCGCGTGACGCCAGCTCCAACGGAAGCTGTTCGACGGTCAGTTCCTTTTCGTAGCCTGATGATTTCAGTTCTCCGATCACCTCCCAATCGACCAGCATGTCGGGTTTGAACTCGCGCGGCTGGATAGGATCCTGGTTGTTTTTGCGGTCGCTGTTTTGGGAGGCATCGGCACCAGTTGCTAGACCTTTCCACAACATCTGATCGGCGGTATCCAGCTGCTGAAATTGTTGCCAATGCCGGTCGGTGTTCAGCCCCACATGGGACACGACCACGCCCTGATTGTCGGGATCTCCCGGAGCTTGCTGCCGGTTTACTCGCATGATGCGCCCGACAAACTGAATGTAGGGCGAGAGCGTTCGAAAGGGTCGAAACACGGCAGCCACGCTGAGGGGCGGATGGTCGAATCCCTCACCCAACATCTGAACCTGGACGACTACATCCAGCTTGCCCTGCCTCAGCTGTGACAGCACGTGGCTCTGTTTCTGCTTGCTCTGCAGGCTGTGAATCTCATCAGCCTTGTAGCCCGCGTCGCGGTATAGACCGGCTACCTGTCGCGCGTGATCGACAGAACAGGTGGCTGCAATAATTTGATGCTTCTGGCGACCACTCTTGCGCAGCGCTTCACATTGGTCCAGGCTGGCGGCGACGATATGGCGGTTGCAAGCCTCTGAAAGGGCCACACCGCGGCTGAACCAAACCTCTTCACTCAGCCGAAGCACCTCTTCCAACGAACAGCACTGGGAGCTGTCCTTGAATGTGAAGGAGAGTTCTTCCGGCGCAACGTGGATCGATCGAAGGTACTTAATGTAACCCCGCGCCATTGCTCGTAAAAATGGATACTGATAAATCGGGCAACCGATCAATTCTTGTCCGTCCGACCGAAAGGGCGTCGCAGTCAGGCTGATCACTTTGGCGAATGGAAAATGCTCGATCAGCCTTCGCCAACTCGCCGCCGCATTGTGGTGTCCCTCATCAAAGATGATCATGTCGAAGAAATCTTGTGGCAAACGATGCAACCATCGACTTCGAGACTGGGAGATCTGCTGCACGTTGGTGACTACGAAATGGCTGTTGGCGCAGTCGGCCAGATTTGCGTCAGGTCCGTCAATCTTGGCGGCAAAGGGCCCTTCGGGAGTCAGCGGTGCGACATTCATCGCACGCCAGAAACAATTGGGACTAGCTGAATCGACGGCTTGGTAGAGCGCTTCGCGAATCGTCAGATTGGGAGCCACGATCAGGACGCGCCCATCGGCGATACCAAAGGGCAGGATGCTGATCAGTCCCGTCTTCCCGCCGCCGACCGGAATCTGGACCACGGCCGGATCCGTTGAGTGGCAATAGTGCTGACGAACGGCTTCGTAGGCATCGTATTGTGGTTCTCGTAGTCTCGGATTGGATTGAATGAATGGTTGACTGGCTCCAAACAGTTGCGTGCAGGCCGTTGCAGTTTCCACATCAAATCGCTGCTCCTATTGAAGATTCCTCCAGAACAAGCTGAGAGATGTACCACCTGCTGGCATTTGTCAATTTTTCGAGCTAGAAAAATACTAGAAACTGTCTCCAAAAAACCGCACGAATCAACGGTTTCCTCACTGCAAATCGGTGGGGTCTACTGGAGCTTGTCCCGTTCCGCGAACTCGCAACACGTAGACAGTGTGATCCTCGATGAAGTACAGAACGCGGTAAACGCGGCCGCGGCGAGTCCTAAAGAAAACCTGCCTGACGTCGAATGGACAGTCTTTGTTTTCGGCAGCTTCACCAAACGAGTCAGCGGAGCGCTCCAGTAGCGTCAAGGCTTGGTCATAGGCATTGAGCCAAGCCGCGGCTCCTTGCGGCGAGCGTTCATGGAGCCACTCGAAGATATGTCGTTTGTCCGCCTTGGCTCGGGGCAGTTCGTGAACAGCGAAGCTCATTCTTCGCTGAGACCAAACTCTTCACGCAGCTGCTGCGAGTGCTCTCCTGCCGGTGTGCCCCGCTCGCCATTCAGATAGTCACTGATGGATGCATTTACCGCGGCGACATTCTCGGCATAATCTCCGCCGGTCGCATTCTCGAGCATCCACAAGTCGAACAGCTCTTGCAGTTGCAAGTCGCGATCATGGTTGTTTTGCACAAACTGGGTGAAGCTCTTGAGCTGTTCGTCGACGGTTGCCATAGCGAATCTCCTGTTCTTTAAGAGTACCACGGGCTAAGGGAATTAGTCAAAACAAGCTGCAGATCGGAGGAGAATATCGACTAGGATTGCTTGAATCGGCTCGTCCGAATCAGGTGAATGGAACCACCCGTATGAAACGCGATTCGATCGCCTCGGATGGCTACATCTGTGATGCTGTGAGTCGTGCTCGCTCGGAGCGACTGAACCTGTCCAGATTCGAGGTTGGCTAGGTATAGATAGCCATCGGGGCCACCAATCACCGCGTCTCGTCCATCGACAGCGAAGGTCGAGATCGTTGTTCTACTAGGATCGTATTGGGGCAACAGAGTCTTCAGTGGGTTACCTGAATCTCGGCTGTAGGTTGTTAGTCGCGTGCGAGTTGCGACAAGCACATTGCCATGAGCGTCAAAGGCAACACCTTTGATTTCCGAGCCGCCATCCTTCATTGGGTCGAGCTGGATTGGAAAAGTACTGATCAACTCACTGCTGGCGATTCTGTAGATCTCGACGCCGTAGTGCCCGCGTGAGGGGAAAGCGTTGCGATCGGCAGCGACCCCGGCGACAACACTGCCTTCGCCTCGACCATAGGACGAGGGCACTGGTTTGTTACGCAACTCGGCTGGCGTGCGACGATACTTTCCGGCCCAGGCATAGATTTGTGAATCTTGTGTGACCGCGGGTTCACCGTGGTACTCGGGGAGATTTCTTAGTTGGATGGCGGCGATAGTCGAGCCGTCGTGGGTACTACGAAATTCGTGTTGGCCGTTCCAAATACACCAAGCGACCGAATCGGGCACGGTCGTTGTGGGGTCAAGAAACGTAACCATGCCGTTGTTGATGGTTCGACGTTGTCGTTTAAGCGTGACGACCTTGCGTTCGAATCCGTCTTCTGGCAGCAACGCCAGGCGAACAAAACCGCCGGCCGACCCGGCTATCATTTCCCCAACACCAGCCACCGATTGCCCGACGGCGGAACGCAGCTCGCCACGCTGGCCCTGTCCGATGGCAACGAGTTCATCTCCCACCGTAATTTCTCCGCTCTGCAGAGCCGGCGAGCCATCCTGCAGTAGACTGACAAGGACCTTTCCATTTTCAATCTTGTAGCCTAAGCCAATGTACCCACGAGCATCAGCATTCGAGACTGGTAGACTCGCCTTGGTAGCGACATCCAGGCAAGCAGTGCGGTTCTCGCCAATCTGTAGCACTCTTGAACCATCTTGCGAGTAGGCGATTGAGAAAGATGAATTGGGATTTACGTGACTAATCTGGCCTGTTTCGACGCCAACGTAGTACGTTCTGCGATTCGTACCAATGGCCAACTCTTCTCCACTAGGCGAAAAACAAAGAGTTTCGACCTCAGGGAAGTATCGGTCGCCCGGCTGCTGAAGCCGAAGCGAATGGTGCTGGGCAAGCGTGGTCAGTTGGCAACTGGCGACTAACAACACGACGGCCAAAGCTTGGTTCATTTTCATCAGAAGTCTCCGTTGCCGGCGCGCACCTTCTCCGCTGCTGCCCGCCAGATTGCAAAAAGGGGATGTGGGTAGGACCGTCCTGGTTCACCGGAAGAAAGAGCTAGCCCGAGCCAGCTCGAACGACCTGATCGACGCGATCGCCAATATCGCTAGCCTTCAATTTGTCCGGCGGCCAGCCGTCTGGTGCAATGACCAGTGTTTTGATGGGGTAGCGAAGTTCGGAGATTCGCTTGGCAAATTCCTCAATGTTGATCTCTGTCTCGGTGGTTGAAACATCGATCTTTTCGATTCTGTACTCAGGTACATCGATTAGATCGTAGATCTTCTCGGCGATCAGGCGACTACCGCTAGGAAGAGTTCGCGTAGCCTGAACGGCGATACCCTCCACTTTGGCGCCATGCTCCAGAAGCCATGCTGCAAATCGATGTTCTATGGGAGCTATTGTCGCCAAATCCGCGGTAAACTCGATGCCGGACAACCTTCCGAGTTGCTCGCTGACATTTTGAGAGACAGCTGTCTGGCTTAGCCGCAAACGCAGGCTGGCGTCTCGCTCCACCTTGGCCACCAACAGGATTCTTTCGTCCGTCCAGTTAGGGCCCTCGAGCTGAAGCTCGTTCAGATTCGGGAGCTTTGATAGGGCAACGACAGCCGAGTCTGCATCGTCGACAACGCACAGATCGAGTCGCTTTATTGGATGATGTGCGAATGCGGTCAGGAATTCACTTTCCACGTGCGAGCCCGTCAGAGTGAGCAGCTCAAGTTGCGGCATCGCTGCTAGCTTCTTAAGACCTTTGCCGCTCACCTGCCGACCTTGCGCAAGAGCAATGTAGGTCAAGGTACGACTTTGCGATAACACCTCGAGCCCACTCTCTGGCGCGTTGTCGAGTTGCACATATAGGCTGCGAAGTTTTGGCATGTCGCATACAACGGCGGCGATGTCCTCCGTGAGGCTTCCCTGAATGGTCAACGCCTCAAGCCCAAGAGTTTTGTCTTTGACCAACTGAACGAGCGTTGTGGACGCACGATGCTGAGTCCAGTTCCGGCCAAACGATTTCAATCGCGGAAGTTCGCCGATATTCTCAAGCGTTGCCGGGTCGAGTGATCCGTGGTGAATCTCGAGCGACTCCAGGTTTTCAGTCGGTATAGACGATAGTTCGCCTTGCCACTGCTTTCTGGTTGGTGGTAGCCAAATAAGCAGCCGCCTGAGAAGTCGAGCATCCTGGAGCACTCGCAGCTGTTCAGGCCGGTCATGTGCAACTTCAACACTTAATCCCACGACCTCATACTCGGTTGGCAACAGCGATCGCTCAGCAATCGTCTTCTCTTCGCCATCCTCGGAAACGGTCAGATAGAAACGGCCGTTCTGTGTCGCCTGTTGGTTTGGATACTTCGCGAAGAACCAGTCTTCCAATGAATCGGCTTCTGGATCGGCTGATTGCTCCGACGTTCCTTCTTCTGCGACTGAGGGGACGACCGCTTCTACGGCCGCAGATCTATCACCGGAAGCATCATCCTGAGGCCAGTTAATCGCAACTACTGCCACAACGCCGAGGAAGAGCAGTGCCAAGGCGACTATCGCGAGTGGTTGCCGGTTTGCCGGTGTTGATGACTCGGGTCTTGACTTCTTTTCTGCAACCTTGGGGAGCGGAGCGTGTGTCCCGCTAATCGCGCTCTGAATCTCTACCAGCTTATGCGCCACGGCAGCCATCGAATCGGGACGTTTGCTCGGGTCCTTGCTGAGCATTTGCATCACAAGCCCGGCCAACCTTTCCGGTACATCGTGACGCAGATTAACAATCGGAGACACGGCCTGCTCGGTGATCGTCTGGATCCTGCTTATTCGCGATTGATTCAACTGCCCGTCGAAGGGGGCTCGGCCGGCGAGCATGGCATACATCGTCGCCCCAAGCGCATAGATATCGGTTTCTTCACCGACGAGGCGACTATCCCGCAGTTGTTCTGGTGCCATGTAGTTGAGCGTCCCAACGACTTCACCTTCACGCGTAAGATCGCCAGCCTCCTGCTCAGTGACTCGCAACCTTGCCAAACCCAGATCAAGAATCTTGAGCACGCCGTCTCGCGATACCATCAGGTTTGAAGGTTTGATATCTCGATGTACCACACCGTGCTCGTGGGCGCGTTGAAGTCCTAGGGCCGCTTGTCTCCCAAAACTCACAACTTCCTGGACGGAAACGGTGGTTCCTTCCCGTCTGTATTCCTCAATCAGCTGTTCCAGCGATCTGCCTTTGATGTACTCCATTGCGAGATAGAGCACACCGTCAGCCTCACCAGCCGCGTAAGCACGAACGATATTCTCGTGCTCCAGCGAGCCGATGACTTCCATTTCACGCTGAAAACGTGCGGCGGCTTTGGTACTGAACGAAGCGCCCGGCTGAAGTAGCTTCAATGCCACCAGCCGCTTGAGCCCCTGCTGGTGGGCGCGCCAAACGACCCCCATGCCGCCTTCTCCGATCTGCTCCAGCAGTTCGTAGTCGCCGACCTGGCGGAGTTGCTTTTGCGGCGGTTCGATCTTCCTTAGCCGTGAGAGCAACTCGAGATAGCGGGCCTCGTCCAGATACTGGGCGTCATCGGAGTCGGCACCGGCCAGGCGAATCAGCCGATCCAGATCCTCCCGTGTGCTACCCTCTGAGAGCCTCGCGGTCTCATCTACTGGAAGCTGTCGCTGATCGAGCTGTTTCTTGACCATGGGGGCCTCGGGCCGAATTGGTTGTCTCAGCTCTTAGGTTAACCTGCGGGTGTGACGCCAAAATATTTCAGTTTGCTTGGGATGTGAACTAGCGGCACGGGCCGTAATAGCGCTCGCCAGGCTGCGTGCTGTGATATTTCGAATTCGTGTCAGAACCGCGAAATTGCGTCGGGACCAAACAACAAGACGCGGAGAGCGAGGACACTACCAAGCACCAACCCCGGCCCCCACGGTCCAAGAGGCGCTAACAGCCCCGTTTCGTACCGATATGACAAGTCTCCATCCCATCCTCGGTTAATGGCGAACGAAACTGCTGCGAAGAGCACGACCACTGACACCGCAGCGATCATGCGATATGCAGCAGTCAGGAGAAACACGGAGATGGAGGCACCGACTATGCGTTTGACGCCCAAGGCGTCGCGGGACAGACACTCGGGCGTCGCATGATCCGCAAACAACCGATAGTAATCCTCGTTTTGCCACCCGAGGCGCAGCCAGCCAACATGTGCGACCGAAAAAGTCGTTAGTTCAGCTTGGCCTGCCAGTTGCATGCAAATCTCACATTGTTCGTCGAGTGGGTAAATCCTCGTGTTGTTGTTCCAATCGGTGACTCTTACTCGTGGCCGGAAAATCATCCCCAGGAGATTGCGGTGCTGCTTTATCACAGCTTTCCGCACCTGAAATCGCTTGAGCGGTTTTCCACCACGAATCTGTAGCCTGAGTCGCTTCACATCACCCGTATATCGTCGCCCACCATGCATCATCAGTTCGTCGTACTGAGGAAGCAGCGAGGTTTGCTTGACAAGCTCGCGAAATCTCCATGGTTTGCGGAGCTGTCTTTGCCAAAACCAGCCGCCAGGTCGTCCGCACACCTGCAGAGCGATGTGGTCCAATTCAACGATGCCAACGACAGCTTTTTGCTTGCGTATCTTTGCACTCAAGGAATCAGTACCGTTCACCATCACGACCTTCGCGCTCACGCGTCGGTCAGGCACATTGACGTTTCGCCCAGCAAGCCAGACCATCAAGTCTTCCATTTTCTGGTGGACTTTGGCTATCGGGTTCTCATGCTTCTTCTGTCCATGTTGTTGAACCCACTTTCCGTCGACCCAGCTGATGGGGCCATACAGCTTCTTGACCTCGATGACGAGAATCCCAAATTCGCTAGCCAATATTGCATCGATTTCCCCTTTTCCTTGGCGATCGGACCTGGGCACACGACGACCGCACAGGATGATTGAGCGACAGCGCAGTTTCTTGGCGGCTTGCCTCAAGACTTCCTCGACTTGTCGCTCACCTTCGCTACCGACCTGGACACGTCGTTCTGGAAGGAATTTCTGCTTGGACCTCCGCAGGTAGTCCCGGCGTTCGTCAAACATGGCATCTCCTCAGTTCCGCCCATCCGCTCGTCTACAACTCAGTAGCCGCCAAGAGGCTGATGCACCTCATCCACTGACTTTAACCAAAGGTGTGACGCCAAAACTCTGGCAGTTGCCCATTGAGGCGAGTGGAATTTAGAACATGCCATCCAGTTCGTCGTTGATCTTGTCTCGGATGCGCTGCGAGCTTTTCCGCACCGCTGCCGGTGTCATGCCCAGTTCGCGGGCAACTTCCGCCGAGGTCATGCCCTCAATGGCGGTCATCTGGAAAGCCAGCAAGGTCTGCCGGGAGACTTCATTCTCAAAGAGTTTCAGCAGCGTCCGCACTAGCAGCGTCGCATCGGATTCACCCGTTACCGAGTAAGCGTCGATAACGGCCGCTTCCAGGTTCTTGAACATCATTGCCGCGTCGGAACCGCCAATACCGGGAGGTGTTTTCTTCTGACGGTTGAAGTGATTGATCACCTCATGGCCAATGATCGTGGAGAGCCACCGTGAGAAGGCTTTTGGTCTTCCGTCTGGCTTGAACTTGCCAATGGCACCGTTCACTTTGAGGAACACCTCCTGCACAATGTCCGCCGAGTCGGCGTCTGAACAGTTCTTTCGGCACCTGGCGTAGATCACTGGGGAATAGACTTCGACAAACCGCTGCCACGAGTCGGTTTCGGCTCGGCGAATGCCGTCCAGCAGGCTCAGGGATGTCGATGGTACACGCATGTCTAACAGAATAGTTGTCAGCTAGTTGCGCAACAACCTGGCGGCCAGACATCCTTTGCTCGGTTATCAGTCACAGGCATCGGTTACAGCTGTGACGGCTGTTACTGAGAGCAGTCGTCCTCGTAACTTTGTAAAAACACTTCGTCCAGCTGGCAAAGGACAAACAGAATGAACGACACTCCTACTCGAATATCGCAAAGACGTATTTTGACTGCGGCACCGCTCATCTATTCAATGTTCGTAGCGATCAACACGGTCAACGCCCAAACTGAGCATCATTTGCGTCTGGCATTGATCAATGACGTTGATGAAGTTCGAATCACACCATTGGTCGATAGGAACGACAGCGACATTCCTCCTGCTCCCGTGTTCGGTGAAGACAGCGCCACTAAGCCGGCGCCTCAGCAGGCGAAAAACGATACCCCTCATGTTCGTTTGGTCGTACTGCGTGTCGATCAGGCCGGCGTACTGCAGGTACTGGAATCCCGAACGGCTGAAACGGAGATCAAACACCCGATCACGAAACGTGTGATTGACAAGAAGACTGGTCAAATCCGCGAGACAGAACATGTGATCACCCAAACCGTTCGGTCGAGACAGCTTCAGCCAATACAGCTCCCCGGTTGCAGACTGATGCGAGTTTCCGGCGAACGCGTTCCGGCCGATTCGCTGAAGCGGCGTGGTGATGTGCCTGCATTGATGGTTGTGGGAGGATCGTTGTCAGAAAAGCATCGAAAGTTGCTGCGACCAGACAGCCTGCTTGTGAGTGTCAGCGACCGAGAAACGAAGCCTGCAAAGTAAGACCGGAGGCGCGTTTGGCTAATCGAACCTGAGTGTTGTCAACACAAGCTGCGGAAAGCTCAAGCCGCAACCGGCCGACAAGTTTCAACCCGTTCGTTAGATTTCAGTGGGTGAATCGGCTCACACTGTCAGGAATGTCTTTAGACCCACTATTCCCCGTCGATCGCCCGGGCCGTCCCGCCTATGTCAGGAAGGCGGCTAGGCTCGGGCACTCGCCGGGGCATAAAAAACCGTTGCCGCGGCGCCTCCACGGTAGGTTTACCTACTGAGCAAGCGCTGCACTGAGCATCTTCACTTCAAGTCCTTACGCTGGCTGACAAGGAACACAGGCCGAACAAGCCCCGCAATAGTTGGCGACCAGTGGTCTCAAGACAAACTGTACTTGGAATAACCTCTGGCCGCCCGAACCCGCTCGATATTGCTACCGAACAAGCCCTGTGGGTATTGGGCGATCTACTAGCGAACGTTCGTAGGCGTTCTAGAAATGAGTAGCCTAGAACGGCGTATCATCGTCGTTAGCTTCGCGACCGTTTTGTCCGGTCGCTCCACCGGTGTGAGCAAAGATCCAGGTATGAGCTTGATCGAGCACTTTACCGACGAGCGGCAAATCATCTCGACCAAAGCTGGAAGAATCTTTCCAGTCGTCTCCATCCTTGTACAGTCGACTGACGGTCACGTTGTGCAGCGTGCCGTTCTGGGTTTCATTCTCCCAGATGGCAGCTCGGATACGACCGAGTCGAAGTTCATGGATTGGACGAGCTTGGGAATCGCCTTTGGATTTGGAACGTACAGCCATTGAAAACCTCTGTGACAAAAGGAACGAAGGTGACGCGATCGGACGACCGCGCGCAGGACTTCCTGCCTGCATAAGAGCGAACTCGATCCTTCGAGCGAATTGACGCGGACTACTGGTCGTCTTCCGCCTCGGGCAGATAGGACGATGCGTCGATATCGACCAACTTGCTGCGACAGCAGGCTGCGCAGCCATCACATACACACGTGGCGTTCATGGAACGGCCACCTCACACGGCCAGCGTCAAAAGCTGTCCGATCTTGGTGTCTAGCTGAGCCCGATCACCGGCGTAGCGCACCTTCTTCTGGCTCAGCTGCGTTAATGCATCGACCAGCGAGAAGATTGTGTAGCTGCCCTGCCGTTGAGCAATTTCGAGCGCTTCGTTGATCAAGTGCTGAGGAATCTTCGCTCCGGCGAGCATCTTGGTGACTTCGTCGGCGTCTCCAAGTCGCTCAGTCATGGCCTTGCGAATGGTCGAAACGAACCCGTCACGCCGTTGGTCTCGACGCGCCGCCAGCCCTTCGATCATCCGGTGAATCTGCTCCAGACCGTCCCGCACGTTGGCCGTATGCTTGCGGCTGAACTCGACAACATCCATGGCATCCCACACCAGATGATTCTGGCACACCCGTTGAAACCAGAACGTTTGGATCCCGAGCGATCGCCGACCGACTTCGCTATTCCATACGAAGAAGCCGGGAGCAAACGCTTGGTCCTCAACTTCGATCCAACCAGTCGGATCGATCAGAAATGCGAACAGATCCTGCTCGCCACAATAGAGTCCGGTGCTTACTTCATCCATGGCCTTCTGCGGTGCCGTGAAGGCCGAAGAGAACTCGGCAACCACATCCAGTACCTCCGCATTCCACAGTCGGGTGTAAGCCACACCATGGACACTACGAATCCTTTCGTCCGTCGCTAGAATTTGAAGCGGCTGATCGGAACTAGGCAGAGTTTCTTGCAGCACTTTGCTGGCCGTCTTCGTAGACAGGCGATTGACCGTTTCTTTGCTGACGCCCGCCATGCGGCATAGCTGCGAGAACGACCAATCGTTGAGTTGCTTTTCCCAACCATCGTCGTCGACAACAGTCAGGTCATGAGTCACCGTCAAGTCTTGCGGGCGATTCCAGTGTTCCTGCGACTCGTCCTTTTGCCGCTCACAGTGCTGGTGCAAACCGTCGAACGAATCGAAGCACTCATCAGGTGTTCGCGCGAACAGTTCCTGATGCGCCCTTGTCAAAGTTGCCATGAGGCAGGTCTCCTACTTAAGCAGAAAACAATGAGGAGTGAGCCGGCTCGTGCCGCCGGACCACCGACTTCCCAACAGCGGAAAGTCGGCAACCCGACTGCTTGTCTAAGTCCGTTTCAGCCTCTTTGCCCAGGCAATGAAAAACCAGATGAGACCACTGGCCTTTTGACTCACGTTGTTTGCCAGTCAAAAGGCCGTAATCAGTTTCTGCCCGCAGTTGCTGATGAAAGAACTGATGTTTGCGATTCCGTAGCAGACGACTCGGAAATTGTCACCACTCGGCGATGAAAATACGGCACAGCGCGTAGTGGCGATCGCGTAGATGAAGATGAAAACCGACTGCGAACGGGCTTGGATGATCGTGTTTTGCACGATCTCGCGCGGGACTGTGAGGTCACCACCCCGGCTGTTCGATACCTATGCTCCGGCGTTCGCAGCCCGGGTTCGTCCGGCAGTCGGTATGCCAACATAATGGCATATGTCGCGAAGAATGTCGCGCGGTTTAAGATGCCTCATGTGAGGTCACCGTCGCAACAACTAAGAGAACACTACCTGGCCAGTCAGGAATCCGATCGACAGATTTCGATCAAGACCGGCGTCCATCGCGACACCCTCAAGCGCCTCCGCGACGGCCGCCCCATCTCCATGCCCGCCTTCGACCGTCTGGCTGTCTACTGGAGACTGGAGCTGAGACCTTCGCAAAATTAGGGGCTGCGGTTCTTAGGCAGGACCAAGTGGCCAAAATTCCGTAGGCCTTGGGCATTCGCAAATCTCTTTGAGCGATTTCGCTAGGAGGGAGTCCGACGCGAGGCGGTCCAAAAGTGTGACTGACTAGAACGGAGTCACGCTGTCAGCGGCGCTCAAATCTTAGCGCACCTGCTAACAATTCACGCAGATCCGACAAACATCGGCAACGTGCTGGCCAACAACCAGCAACTGAAATCGAGTGAAAGAACCAAGGCATGGGCTGCTGCGACCGTGTTTTTGCAAACCGTTTGAGCCATCGCCAGCCAATTTCGCGACAACTGAGTGCATGTGCATGGCAGGTGCAAACGGCAAATGACCCGGGTCATTTGCTGCCGGTCCGTTGACCGGGGTCGCGAGCCGCCTAGACTTGAGCAATGGCTCACAATCCCTGCGCAGGGTTTGTACTCGCTCCCGCTCAGGAGCACGGAAAAAGAAAGAGCAGGAATGCAAGATGCGTTCCAAGCCTGCCCACGACCTTTGTCAACGTTGATACTCAGCAATGCACGTTCTGACTGAGCGCCGCACGTTGCGCAGCAAATGGCCGGTACGACGTTGTTGTCGCAGTCTTTATCAACACCACCATACGGAGGAGACCATGGAAGGTGACATTGACTACCCCGAGTTTTTTTTCGGGGTCGATAGCAAGGAAGGAGTGCGCTTAGCGCAACTTGAGGAACGGGTTGAGATGTTGGAGAACGACGGAAGAGTCTTCGAGGTTATTAGCATGGTGCAGGCCGCTATCCTCATCATTCTCTTCCTACTCCACTAACCCTTTGCCCCTTTCTTCGGAGAGGGGCATTTTCGAGCTACTCATTTGACAATGAAGAACTTTCACGTCGGCTTGGTCGACATGCGGCTAGTCAGTTTCGAGTGTCGTCAGATCCTCAACGTTTGCGATATCGGCCAGCATCTTGGTGTACTCACGCAATTGTCGCTGCAATTCCGACAGTTCATCGCGAAACTCTTGGCAGCGGGCTGCGTCATCAAACGCTCCCGCGAGCGACTCTTTGTGCCATTTGGCGGTGAAGGGTCGGACTATCTGATTGAGTACCACGATTGCGATCTTCGCAAACACCTCGCAATGCCGACCCTGCCGCTTCAGCGTCTCCCGTGTCAGCGCGAACAACGCGTGAACGCTGTCGAGTGCCGTCTTCTCATCGCCATGTTCCGGTTGAAGATGCTGAGTCGTGATTCGCGTCAGCAATTCCACATACAGCTCCCACGCAGCATCTCGATCACGATCCCTCGGTTCCCATTCCATCTCCAGAAAGCCTGCGTTGATCTTCAGGCCACTCATGCTCCAATTGTCGAGCCATTCTTTCCATCTCATTTTCGAATCCTCAGCTTGAATCCACACGACATTTTACGCGGGCGTGAACGGCGGGGAATGGTGTCCCTTGAGGAACGGCTCGCGTACCACCTTGATGTCGTCCTTTTTGACGGTTTCACCGCGCCCGACTGTGCGATGAGGTCGAATTGGTCAACACACCGCCGCCCAGTGTCTTTCTTCGAGCGTCGTCAACACGCCTTCCGCGAACGAGCCCTTGATCCCACCGCCATCGAGTGCAGGGATGCGAATGGTTTCGTTGGTTTGACGCATAGCGTCTACTTTACCGCAGGCTTCGGCTACTCAGTACTATCGAATACAGCTTGAGTCGTTTCCGGATCACTCCGAACTCTTCCCTCGATTGCCGCCCGGATTCCTCTAATTCCCTGTTTCGTGAAAATAGTTTCAAGCTTTTCTGCACCTCGATTTGGCCACTGCGGGTATTCTCCTGCCTTGATAAATGCGCGAACTAGTTCGAATAACTCATGATTCCCACGAGAACAATGTAGTTCCATCCAAGCGGCAAGCGATTCGTCGAGGGAAACGCACCATGCCGTTCTTCATTGTGCCGCGGACCGGAAGCCGCATTCCCCAATTCGTCGACGCCGGTTTCAAGAATTGAATGAAAATGTTCGTGGACCACAACGCACCGCTGGAAATCGCGGGCAAGGCGTCTGGCGTCTTGGCGAGGCCTGCCTCGTCTTGCCAACATCTCTTGGAAACGTTCGAGTGAATTAACGCACAACAGTACTTGGGGGTTGTGGGGCAGCGACAGCTCAACCGGAATGCCGCGATCTATTGCCCACCGCTCCAATTGCTCGTCAGCCTGAGTCGCTGGATCTGGGAGTAAGATCCCGTGCGTTGGAACGGATGCCGTGAAGAATTCTTCAATCGGTTTCTGAAAAGCATTGATAACGGAAAGTGTTTCCAGCGATGCTTGACTCGTCGCTCGAAACGCGTCCGAGAAGAACTGGAACTCTCCGGACATCGCGACTTCATCGTCGTCGTTTGGCATGAACTCATCTGAAGCGACAGTGTCGAGGGGAATGTCGGGAAACACTGAATGAAAGAGATCCCAAGTCGTTTTCTTGATGTGACCCAGATACGTGGTAGTCGCCCATGTGATGCACTGCACGGTCAATCAACTTCTGGACTGTAGTAAGAATACGAAATGCTCGCAGGTACTCGGCATACGCTTTAGGCCGTGCGAATCGGGGCACGTTGAATTCAGCGAGTTTGTCGCGACACTTCCGCCAAGCTGGCGCGGCAATTGCCCCTCGAACTGCGGCGATCCTTTAAACGGGTTGCCCATCGAGCCCGAATTATCAAGCAGAACAGCCACGTGGTCAATAATCCTCTCGATCGTATGGTTGGTCAGACGCAACGGGTGTGACTCCAGAAACGTCGGCCGCGGCAACCTTTTGACAGTTAGTGTTGCCTGGTGTTAGATCATTTCATACTCGTAACTTACTGACGCCGAGCAGCACCAATTCAACCATACGGACCGGATCAATGGTGGTGAACAGCTCACGGTGTTCTGTTTCTGTCAGCAACGGATTGAGCCCAGCAATGCCTATGTTTCGAAGGAATTGGACCATGGCGGGATAATCCCACCAAGCTGGTCCGTTCTTCTCGTAGAGGGCACGCATCTCTGACGCGTGGGGTGCTTGCTTTTGGTATTCCCAGGTTGCTTCGGGACGATCGGTTCCGAGCAGCAGATCGATGACCAGCCGGGCGACTCCGCCGAAGGCGCCGATGAGGAAGACCGGCTGGTCGGCTTGGGCGGAAAGCAGGATTTCTTCGAGAACGCCCGGGATGCGGCTGGAGTACCAGGTTTCCTTGCGGCTGCCATCCTCAGCGACCTTGACCGTTGGCCCGAACGTGCCCCCCAGCACGATTCGAGCACACACGTTGCTCACGGCGGGATTCGTTTGATACTCACGCATTTCCGTCATGCCGCGAGCCCAGGCGAAGCGATGCAGCGCCGATTTGTCCCCGGGGAAGAAGTTTGGCTTTTCCGTGAAATCTGCGTGCAGCGATTCACTGACGTCAGTCGGGCGAGGCAGTTCAATCGAGCGCGAGAGTTGATTCAACTCCGCGAGTTGATCGACGCTCAGACGCGGCAAAGGCCAGCCGCGGTGGTTGACGATGCGCTCGAACGGTTCGACTCCCGCCAGATCGTTGTGCGTGCGGACTAATTCGAAAAGCTGCTGTGTGTATCC
>JANQQA010000004.1 GCA_028285205.1 Bythopirellula sp.
GACCCGGTCGAAAACTACCTCTCGTTACGGCAGGAACTGAAGCTCTACGATGTCGACTTGGCGGACCGCCCAGAAATCATCGCCGTCAGCAAAGCCGAGCTACCTGGTGCCGACGAAGTGCAACAGCAACTCGCCGAGGCATCGGGACGCGAGGTACTGACATTCTCTTCGGTGACGGGTCAAGGGTTGAAGGAGTTGATGAATCGCACCTATCGTTTGCTCGAGTCCACACGCCAATCCACTGAACAGCAAACTTGATGAACGCGAGCGATGGACTTCTGGCGATCGACGTTGGCAGTAGCCGCGTAAAGCTCGGCTGGTTTCCTCCCGATGGTGCGTGTACATCCGCGCCAGCGTCGACATCACTGCCAATCGCGTCGACACCGTTGCCTCAGCCTACCGAAACGCTGGCTGTGTCACACGCAAATCAAGCCACAATGTGGGCCGAAATCGGAAGTTGGCTGCAAGAATTCTGTCCGAGCGGCCCCCCTGGATTCCTGGCATCGGTGCATCCGGCAACTTCGGCTGTCATTCAGGAGATCTTTGCCAATCGACTGCACGCACTTGCGGCCAAAGACCTGCCGATCTCAATCCGTGTCGAGCATCCCGATCGGGTGGGCATTGACCGTTTGCTCAACGCGGTCGCTGTGAATCGTATTCGCGCCATCAATCAACCAGCAATCGTCGTTGATTTAGGAACCGCCTGCACCGTCGACCTCGTCGCGAGCGACGGAGCCTTTGAGGGCGGAGCTATCCTGCCGGGCGTGACGCTCGCGGCAACGGCATTGCATGCTGGGACTGCTTCGCTCCCAGAGCTGGGCCTCGGAGACTTTAATGACCAGCCGTCTGCCGTGGGTAAATCGACGCAGGAGGCAATCACCTCTGGACTCTATTGGGGGATGATCGGGGCCGTGCGCGAGCTCGTCACTCGGATCGGCCGAGATTGCCCGCAGCAGCCCCAGCTATTTCTTACCGGCGGTGGAGCTGCGTCTCTCGCCGAGCACCTTGCGAGCGATGTCTCGCCAGCGCGACACGTGCCGAACCTGGTGCTTTCAGGCATCGCTGCCGTTGCCGAGGAAATGCCGTGACGGCGCCTGATGCGACCGTCGTATGCGTGTTGACTCCGGCTGGGCGTGGCGCGGTTGCGGTGGTGGGGATCGAAGGCAGCGCCGCGGCTTCAGCGGCCGGTGGCTTTTTTTGCGCGGCGAACCGCCGCCCATTGGACGAGCAGCCGCTTAATCGCATCGTCTATGGCCGTTGGGCGAGCGCAGAAAGTGCAGTCGATGACTGCGAAGATCTCGTCGTTTGCCGCCGAAGCGGAACGCGGGTAGAAATTCACTGCCATGGCGGAACTCAGTCGTCGGCGCAGATTGTGGCGGATCTGATTGCCGCTGGGTGCAAGGAGATTGATCGTCTCGAGTGGCTGCGATTGGAAATTGACTGTCCGATTCGTGCGGCAGCACAGCTTGCGCTCGCGCAAGCGACGACGGTCCGCACCGCGTCGATTTTGCTCGATCAGTATGATGGCGCGTTGCGTCGCGCGATTGAGAGTATCATCGCTGACTTGGAAGCCAACCGAGTCGAAGAAGCTCGGTCGCGCGTGCAAGAGCTCCTCGAATTTGCTGATTTTGGTCTGCACCTAACCAGACCCTGGCAAGTGGCGATCGCTGGGCAACCGAACGTCGGCAAGAGTAGCCTCATCAACGCGCTGGTCGGATTTCAGCGCGCGATCGTGTTCGACCAGCCGGGCACCACGCGCGACGTTGTCACCGCGACGACCGCCATCGATGGTTGGCCCGTGCAACTGAGTGACACGGCCGGATTGCACGACACCGCCGATACGATCGAATCTGCCGGCATCGAATTAGCGCGGCAACGGCTCGCGGCGGCAGATCTCATTGTCTGGGTGCTCGACGCGCGGGATGTTGCTGCAGACGAACCTAATGCAGCGTGGGAACTCGCGATCCGACAATCCTCCGAGGTTGGTTTGCCACTAGCGAAGGAACGAGTCTTGCTTGTGGCGAATAAATATGATCTCAGCGAGTTGCAGGCTGACGAAGATCTGTCACTCGTGGCTACGTGTGCGCTCACCGGTTTGGGAATTAAATCGCTAATCCGATCGGTCTCGATGCGATTGGTTCCCGAAGCCCCAGCTGCGGGTTCTCCGGTCTTGTTTGCAAGAGAGCAGACGGACTTGTTAGAAAAGTCGGTGTCGGCGCCAGCCGAGGAGCTAGCCCTTCAAGAGCGGCTGCGGATGCTAATCGAATCAAAGTAACACCGAACTTTTTTGTGCGCAATGCCCGGGCAGAGTAGCGATACCCCTCGTTTCAGTTTGTTGACCTTGTTGGTTGTGCTGACAGCGTGTTGTCTATTGCTGGGTTTGGTGGGCGTGAGGATCAAGCGCGCTCAGCAGGAAAGCACCCGTGGCAATAACTTGAAGAGTATTGCCCTCGCGTTTCTTATTTACCATGACAAGTACGGTAGCTTTCCTCCTGCTTACGTGACCGACGAGAAAGGCCAGCCAATGCACAGCTGGAGAGTCCTGTTGCTCGAGGTGATGGATGATGAGCAATCGCAACAGCTCTTCCAACGTTACGACTTCGACAAGCCGTGGAACAGTCCTGCCAACAAGGCTTTAGCTGCGGAAATACCTGCGATCTACACCAATCCGTTTGCTTTCGACGAGCGACAAGAAACCAGTTATATGGTAATCACCGGGCCAGGAACTTTTTGTTTGATGGGCAAAAGGGAGTCGCTATTCGCCAAGTGATCGACGGGACGTCCAATACGCTATTGGTTGCGGAAGTCGCCAACTCTCAGACGCTGTGGACAGAACCTCGCGATCTCGATCTCGAATCGATGCCCAGGGACTTTCAATCGTCGAATCAAACCGAATGCATGTCTGGCTTGCGTGCTGGCACCGTCATGATTGCCACGGCGGACGGAGCCGCGTACTATCTTGACACGAACATGTTGCCAGAGTCTCTGCAACAACTGCTGATTCGCAACGACAGAGAACCTTTTGATCGGAGCGATCTGATTTTCATCGAATAACCTGCCAGCACTGCCGCCAAACCGTCTGCTCCACCCGACCTTTTTCGCTGTTTGGCACAATTGGCACAAAGCGTAGGACTCGCATGACCGATAAGGGACGATAGCAAGGCGCGCGCAGCGAGCGCTCGCCGGTGCTCACATTCCACGAAGCCGTCGCTCCCGCGTGACGGCCACTGACGCAAGAAGCCGCGACCCGCAACTCGCGTGCTTGGCGCCAGAGCAAGATCATTCCATGCGAGGGGGGAAATCCATGGGTATGCGTAGCATTAGTGCGCTGCGGCGAACATTCGCAGCAACGCTTGTCGTTCCGTTGGCAGGATTAGGAACTTTCACTTCGATCGCAACCGCGCATCACGGTCTCGACCACGAACATTGCGAACCGGTGACCGCCCGTGAGCAGTCGATCGTCATCTCGGCCAAGAAACTGACTGATTCGGGGGCACCCGCGCAGCCAAGACCGAACGCAAGCTCGACAGAAGAGAACTCGCTCAAGCCGATTTCCAAAGTGTCGAAGCTTGTGCCGGAACTGGCCGAGCCCTTGGAGGTCGCTAAGGTGCCGACATTGGCAGATCCGTTGGAAGTAGCACGCGAGCCGAGCGTGGTCGACGAGATCTCCACTACCAACAAACAGCCCGAACCAGAAGCTGAGTTCGTCACGATGGCCGAGGCCGAAGTGATCAGTTTCCACGGCATTACTCCTGGACTCTCCAAGCGAATCAACGTGCTGCGCACTTGGGGTGATCCTCGCAGCGAGGACACCCAAGCGGATGAGCTGAAGTATCGCTTCGACGACCTGCCGTCGGTGTGGGTGCGATTCAAAGACAACCTCGTCGAGTCGATCGAAGTTGAGCTTGCCGAGCCATCGTCCGCTGTGACGTTGTCACGTAAGCTCGAACTACAGAGGATTCGTCCGGTCGTTGTTCAGGATTCCGAAGGTCGGGACATCGCGCAGGTATTTCCTGAGCGTGGCGTGACTCTGAATTATGCCACCGAGGAGCTTGGCCTGACGATTGCCAGCGACTCCAACAGCGAAGAAAGTGACAGCCCCCGAATCGAAAGCATTCTATTGCAGCCGATTCAGGCGCAGTCGTTTCACGATCGGGCGATGGCCAATGTCGATCGAAGTTACACGAATACGATCGCAGATCTAGAAGCAGCAATCCGTCTCGACGGCCAGTTGGGCGAAGCGCGGGCAACACTTGCCGAGCTCCACTCCAAACTAGGCAAGGCCGTAACCGCCGAGCGATATGCCGCCGAGGCGGTTGATGTCGAACCGCAGCAGGCCAAACATCGCCTAAAGTGGGCCAAGTGCCTGCGTCAATTGGCCCGTTACGATCGGGCTGTCGAAGAAGTGCGTACCGTGCTAGAAACGCCGGATATACAACCGTTGGTGCGCGCGAAGGCGCTCCACGAGATGGGGCTGCTCGCGGCATTCGGTTCGAAGAAGGTGGCACGCAGCTCGATTAAGCTCCATTCCAAGGCCATTGAAATCGCCGACGAGCTGGCTGTGGGCGACGATCGCCTCACTCGCCTAGAAGCAAAGGCACTGCTGGTCGAGGCGCACTTGGCGGTTGCTGTGGAAATCTCACGTGGCGCATGGCAGAAGAAGGATGAGAGCGTGCCCCAGTGGATCGAGCGTGCGTCGGCCTTGGCTGAGGCAATGATCGACGAGGACGACGCGTACTTGGGGCTACGTTTGAAGGTCGCAGTAAGTGCATTGGCTGCTGCTGCCAATCTGGAGAAGCCGATCAATCCGCTGCTGTGGATTGAAGAAGCCGAAAATACGGTCGACGACATCAAAACATCGATCTTCGATTCACTAGCGCTGAACCAGTACAAGTGGCAGCTTGGTTTGGCTTACTTTCACGGTTCGCAGATCGAACATCGACGCAGCGAGCCCGAGAGCGCGATCCATCTTGGTGAGTTGGCTGACGAGCAGTTGGCGGAGCTGTCGTTGCAACGCGACGAAATGCCCGACACGTCTTACCTGATGGGTCGTTTGTACTTCCAAATCGGTGCTGTCCATGCTGTTCACTACGACGACCACCTCACGGCCTGTCAATGGTACGACGAGGCAATCGACCGATTGCTCAACCCCGTACCCGTCACGACGGTGGCTGTGCCTCAACAACACGGCGACGCTTTGGTCAGCATGGGTGTTTCCTACTGGAGTCAGGACGACCGCACACGCGCAATCGAATTGACTGAAGCCGGAGTCGAGCTCATCGAGGCCGCCGTGGACGCGGGGCTGCTTGAGGGTGAGACCTTGATGGTGTCCTACAACAACCTTTCAGCGATGCACCAAGCCCAGGGAGAGCAGGAGCCCGCGGCTCGTTACGAGCAGTTGGCTAAGAAGATCACGGGTACTGAGGTTTCGCAGAAGCCGAACTCTAGCGGTTCGCGTCCGAAGCGGAGATAGTCGCTTCGCGTCCGCCAATCAGCTGAACGCATCGAATAGTTCACCCAGTGCGATGTCGAGCGACGTTTGGTCTTCCGACAAGCCCGCTGACAGTGACGGATCTGTCGTCGCTGCGGCGGGAAGCGGAAGGAGTTCGTTGGCCAACTGGAGCGGATCTCGGCTCACAGGCGAATGTGTAGGACGTGCAAGTTGCACGAGTTCTCCGCGATCGGGTTCCGTGTTGCCCAGCCAAAATGCGAGTGCACCTGCCGAAGCGCTAGATCCAGCGAGTGGCGGTGTGACTTCCGCTTCCAGGTGGAACTCAAACACCGTTTCGGTGGCAGTTGCGTATTGGTCAAGCAGCACACTCAGATCGTCACCGTCGACGACCCCGTCGCCGTTGATGTCACCGTCGGCGAGCGTTGCGCCGCTGGTCATTTCCGCACCTCGCTGCCACTGCAAGAAATTGGTGCCATCGACATCGCCATCGGCATCGAGATCGCTAGCTGCGCGATCATTGGAGACGATACGAACCGTGCCCAACTTTTGACCCGAGGTTGACGTGTCGAGCGAGATCGTGAACGTGTCGCGGCCGTCAGGCGCGATTGTCGCGTTGAGCGGTTCGGTCAGGCTGAAGCCCGTCGGCACTTGGACGGAGATAATCTCTAGATCGACGAAGCCGTGATTCTCGACGATGAACTGCTTGGTTGGAGCGGTGCCGTTCTCACTCACCATGCCAAAGTCTATGGGTGTGCGGCGGCCGTCGATGATGAGCGGCTCATCAAACTGAATCGTGCCTGCGTCGTCACCTGTCATCTGAACGTCTTCGATTACTCGCAATTCAGGTAGCGTTTGCCCAACGACAAACGTCTCGGAGCCAACGGGGGTGCCGTTGACGAACACTTCCGCCCGCCAGTTGCCTGCTTCAGGGTTTTCCAGAAACAGATTCCACCAGCGGTTCCATTGCCAGGAGCCTTCGATGTCGGCGGCGAACTCGATCGGCTCTGCGAACGCTGGCTGCACATATTCGCTACCGTCCGGTCGATAGACCTTCAGCTCCCATGCGTCACCTGGCTCAATTGCCGAGAGCACGACCCACGGGAAAAGTGACACAGACTGAGCCGGCAGGGCGTCGTTGTCCGAAGGTAACTCAATAACGTCACGGAAGTATGGAAACGCTGTCGTGATGCCCAGGTCGTGGAAGACTGGGTCGTTGCCGTAGGCATACTTGGCCGGATCGGTGAAGTAATCTTCGGGCGAAATGAATGGCTCAACCGGCGAGTTGTGGCGTTGCACTTCAAAGTGCACATGCGGACCAGCGGAGTTTCCCGAACTGCCAACCTTGCCAATCACCTGACCGGCCGTAACCGGATCGCCCACGTTGACCGTAACGCTGTCGCGCTGCAGGTGATAGTACTGCGAAACCCAACCGTTGCCGTGGTCGATAAACACGCGATTTCCATCCGGAATCGGAAACTGAAACGACGCCCAGCGATCGAAGTTGCCGTCTTGGGCTAGCGTCACTGTTCCGTCCGCCGCGGCCAGCACATCGACGCCTTCGTCCGCCTGCGCGAAATTGATCAGCGCGAAATCGATCCCATTGTGAAAATCGCGAGTGATCGACGCGTTGCCGCGGAAGTCTTCGTCGCAGTCGAAGCAAAACTCAGGGTCGACGTCCACATAGCCGTTGACGATCCAATCAACGTTCTCAACACCGGCAAGCGGATTGATGAACTTCTGCGGCAGCGATGTGGGCACTTCTGGAGTGAACTGGAAGCTGAACGAGTTGTTTCCTTCGTTCATTTCCGCGGTGGTGTCATCTGGGTCGACGGTCACGGTGATAGTGTGTAGCACGTCTGGCCGCGCTACCCAGCCATCGCGAACCACAAAGAATGGCGAGAAACCGGGCAGATTCTCTTGCACGTCGATCATTACGCCATCGATATCGAAGCGTAACGTGTAGGGATCACTGGTGGTCAGCCCCGAATGCGCGACTTCAGCTCGTAACGCAATTTTTTGGCCTTCGACAGGAGTGACCCCGGTCGCGGACCCAAACCAGTCGGTCGGATCGACAAACTGTACGTCGACGACACTAAGATCGACCGCCAGCAACTGACGTGATTCGAGTGATTCAAACTGTAAACGACGACGTACTGGCATTGCATGTCCTCCCGACTCTCGATTGTAACGAGCCACGGTTCTGTCACGCAATTTTTTTGCGCTCGATACCCGTCGGAACTGTTCTTCGTGCGTTCAACTGCTTACGATGGGCGAAGTTGATTGCCAGAATTTCCCAGCCTGAGAGGGGGCATCATGTCCTTTTCGCCCGCCGATTATGGACCCGTTTTTAGCGAACTGCTGGAGGTCGATCGACTGCGCGATCTCTCCGAGGGCTCACCACAAGACGCATACCATGAACGTCTGGCGACCCTGACGGTCGAACAGGCGTTCGGGCATACGCAAGTGGTTGATAACGATCAAGCGCGCTGCTGCCTGTCAGCAATCTGGCTGCTTTACGATTTCTTGGACGACTCCCACACGATCAGCCAGGCCATTCATACGGCCGAGGGCAGTTTCTGGCACGGCATCATGCACCGGCGCGAAGGCGATTTCTCGAACGCCAAGTACTGGTTCCGAAAAGTGGGCGAGCACTCGGTGTTTGAGCAGATTGCCGACGATTGGGATCCATTTGATTTCGTCGATCAATGTCAGGCTGCGCTTCGCTCGGGCGGTGCCACGGTCGACCGCTGTCGCGAGCTTCAGCAGCGCGAGTGGGAGCAGCTGTTCGCCTACTGCTACCGTGAGGCCACAACCCAATAGACGCGAAGCAGCACAGTGCCGGAACCTCGCGTCTGGCGATCCGTTGGATTGCGGTTAATGCCTGGTTCATTGGGTGTTTCTGTCGCTGACCGCTGTACTCTCGGCCCTTGCAAACCCGCCCTAAAAGCCGATACTGAATGGCTTGTGGTGCCGCTGGTTGCCACTTCTCCCGCCGATTAATTCCCTCCCCGCATATTCGAAAAAGGAAGCTTTCCATGTCACGCTCCGGAGCAGTCACATTCAAAGGCAATCCCATGACTCTCGCAGGCGAAGCTGTTGCCGCTGGCCAAGCAGCGCCTGAGTTTAAGTTGCACTACTTCAAGGATGGCATGCAAGAGTTGACGCTCGCCGATCTCAAGGGCAAGCCTAGCTTGATCAGCGTAGTGCCCTCGCTGGATACACCTGTGTGTGCTACGCAGACCAAAACGTTCAACGAGAAAGTCGGCGAGTTGGGCGACAGCATCAATGCCGTCACGGTCAGCCTCGATCTACCGTTTGCCATGAATCGATTCTGCGGAGCGGAAAGCGTCACTAACATTCAACCCGCAAGCGACTATCAAGATCGTAATTTCGGCAACGCCTGGGGAACGCTGATCGAAGAACTTAAGATCATGGCTCGCGCGATCTTCGTGCTCGACGCGGAAGGCACGATCAAATACGTCGAGTACGTTGGCGAAGTCGCCGAAGAGCCCAACTACGATGCCGCGATGGCGGCGTTGAAGGAACTGCTCTAGGGAGATCTCTGCGGTGTCTTTTTTTAGGGAGGGTTAGGCGGAATGAGTACTTCTCGTTGCATGGTGGCGGAGGCGATTGGCACGTTCTTTCTCTGCTTCGCAGGGATCGGCGCGATTCTCTCGACGCAACCGTCGATTGACAGTGGCGCGGGCCTGGTTGGTATCGCGCTCGCTCACGGCCTTGCGCTGTCGGTGGGAGTCTGCACGTTTGGCGGCATCAGCGGCGCGCATTTCAATCCGGCCGTGACGATCGCCATGTTGCTGACCGGGCGGATCAAGGTCGACGGCGCGATCCAGTACATCTTGGCGCAGTTGGTCGGGGCGGTTGTCGCCGCCTGGTGTTGTCAAATGATCTGGCCGCCCGACGCGGTGTCTGCGGCCCAGTTGGGAATCCCGCTGCCAGCCGCCGGAAACATGCCCGGTGCCGAAGGCGCCTGGCTGAGCCTGGGCGGGTTGTTGGTGGCTGTGTTCATCGCCACGTTTCTGCTGGTGATAGCGATTTTCGGCGTGGCGATTGACGAGCGTGGCAAGGCCGTTACGATCGGCGCTTTTGCCATTGGCCTGACGGTAGCGTTCGACATCTTGGCGATTGGCCCGGTCACCGGTGCTTCGATGAATCCGGCCCGCTCGTTTGGGCCCGCGTTGATCTACACACTCACCGGCGGAGAAGCGGCCGACGGCGCTTTTTCGCTGCACTGGTGTTACTGGGCGGCGCCGATTGCGGGTGCGGCCGTTGGGGCCCTGCTATACGAGAACTTTCTGTTGAGTGACGAAGAGTGACAGCTGCGAATGTGCAACATTTGCGAAGGAGAGAATCATGGGTAGGTTCATAGCAATCGTGGTCGCTTTGGTGGCGGTCGCGGTACTGATCAACAACGCGACGCAAAAGCCGGCAGACCAGCAAAGGAATGATGCTGAAGTCGCGCAGGTGGCTGAACAGTCAGGTCCGACGAAAGAAGCAGCAGGCAGCGCTGAATCTAGCGATGACGAGGCGTCGACCGCCGTGAAGCCGCAATCGGCCGTAGTGAAGACGGTCGCAGCGGAGTCGGAATCGCAGGTCGTCCAGACGAGTGCCGAGCCCGAGTCCGTGTTGCTCGGTAGCGGTGACTTGCTCACCGGGATTCCTGGCGAGGGTGATCTGACGCTCGCTGAAGTCGAGAGCTGGTTGGCGAACCCGAAGAATCACGTTGTTCTAAATCCGGAACTGCCGGCGGGCCTGGCAGCCGGAGCCGCCGAGATTAAAGGCATCGATAAGAATCCCATGACTCGCGCGAAGATCGAACTTGGTCGACAGCTCTACTTCGACACGCGTTTGTCGAGTGACAACACGGTTAGCTGCGCTAGCTGCCACGATCCCGAATTCGGCTACGCGAAGGACACGCAGTTTGGCATCGGGGTCGACGGTCAGCAAGGCGGGAGAAACTCACCGGTCGCTTATAACCGCATCCTCAGCGGGCCGCAATTCTGGGACGGACGAGCTGAATCGCTCGAAGCCCAGGCTGTCGGTCCGATTGCCAATCCGATCGAGATGGGGAACACGCACGAGAATTGCGTCAAGACACTCAAAGGAATCGAGGGCTACGTCAAGCAGTTTGAGTCCATCTTTGATGACGGCGTGACGATCGACAACGTTGGCAAGGCGATCGCCACGTTCGAGCGCGCGGTTGTCACCGGCCCCGCGCCTTGGGATTACTACCAAAAAGTTGCCGCCTTCGAGAAGGCTTTTGGCGAGGATCTAGAGTACATCAAGGAAGAGCGCGCAAAAGCAGAGCCGGATCTCGACGACGAGGACCTGGAAACTTGGGACCAGTACACCGAACTGATGCAGCCGCTGGAGACCAGCCCTATCAGCGAATCGGCCATCCGTGGTGGTGATCTGTTCTTCAGCGATAAGGCTGGCTGCACTGCTTGCCACGTGGGCGCGAACTTCGCCGACGAAAAGTACCACAACTTGGGTGTTGGCATGACGGCTGATGAGCCTGACCTGGGACGCTACACCGAATCCAGCAACGAGATAGACCGTGGCGCGTTCAAGACTCCCACCGTGCGCAATGTGTCGTACACCGCACCCTACATGCATGACGGGTCTCAAAAGACGCTAGAAGAAGTCGTCGAATGGTACGCCAAAGGTGGCCACGCCAATCCACACCTGAGCGAAAAGGTCAAGAAGCTTGACCTGACCGACCAGGACAAGAAAGATTTGGTGGCATTTATGGCAGAAGGCCTGAAAGGCGCGTTTCCTGCGGTCGAAGCCGGTCGGCTACCGCAATAGCAATACCTGCCTGCCGGCTTAGCTGCGGAGTGATCGTCGCGTTGCCCATTTGCGATACGTGAACATCGTCCACAGGTTTGGTTTCGCAAACAACGCGCGCGTCACCAAGCCCCAAAATCCGCCTGCGTGTTCGTATTCCACGTGTTCGTTGACGCGTGTTTTCTCAGTGTCGACGGCTGTAAACGTGTGAGTATGCTCCCACTTCTTCGCAGGCCCTTCTGCCTGTACGTCAGTGAATCCGTTGTCGGATACATCGCGGTGCACAGCGGTCCAGTGCAGGGGCAGTGGTCCAACCCACAGCGTGAACTTCGACACGGAGCCCTCCGCTAGCGGTTGGATTTCGTGCAGCTGCACGATCGTGGGTGGCGGGGTCAGAATCTTGAGGGCACTGGTGTCGTGGTGAAAATCACGCACCGCGTCCAGCGGAGCGTCGACAGTGAATTCGTAATCAAAGATCAGCATGCGTGTGGGGTGCTCTGAATCGGGTGGCGTCGAAGCGCCGGTGGAATCGTTCTCAGTCCTCGACAACATGTGCATCGACCACGCGCCCCTCGACGACTTTGCCGTCGCGAACTTGAGCACTCCCTCGCTGGCCGTCTGTCCAGAACGAAGCGTTGGTTTCGATTTTCACGTGCCTGGCCAGCCATGCCTTGAGGATCTTCCGCACTACGACTCTTACCGGCGGCAGTAGCAGCGATAAACCGACCACGTCGGTGATCACTCCGGGTGTGATCAGCAACACGCCGGCCACCAGCAGCATCACGCCATCGCCCATCGCTTCGGCCGGCAGCTTTCCCTCAGCCAGCTCGCTGCGGATGCGAAACATCGTCAGCCAGCCTTGCATCTTCGCCAGCCAGGCGCCGACGAAGCCGGTGAGCAGGACCACCGCGATCGTAGTCCAGAAGCCAAACACTCCACTTAGCTGGAACAGCAACCACAGTTCCAGCAGCGGCATGAGCGTGAACAGTAAGAACAGCAGTAGCAGCATTTCGGATTTCTCAGCAGCGTACGATTGGATCTTCACAGTAACTATAGGCGATTCGCTAAACTTCGGCTTGGCTTGCCAATCGGATTCGCTAAAATGAGTGTACGTATGTATATTTAAGTGACGATCGATCCGATCGCGTGGGGGGCTGCTGTGGGGATTCCTGAGAGACCAATTCACAAGGCTCGGGGCGCATCGGTTCAGCCACCGAATCGCTTTCTCGCTGTGCATCAGGAAGATGACTGGGAACACGTGGCTGAGGACGAAGAGTTTTTCGCCTCGCTGGAGCGGCCACCGACGGTCTATCTGCCGGACAGTTCGCAGTCGATCGTCGCCGAGAACGATAGCCCCGACGTGCCGTTTCGCTACAGCGTGAATCCCTATCGCGGCTGCGCGCATGGCTGCAGCTATTGCTACGCTCGTCCCACGCACGAATACCTCGGGCTGAGCGCGGGTCTCGATTTTGAAACCAAAGTCATGGTCAAGCACCGCGCGCCCCAGCTGCTGCGCAAGTGGCTTGCCCGTCCGAAGTACGAGCCGCAGTCGCTCGCCTTCTCCGGCGTAACCGATTGTTATCAGCCGGTGGAGCGCAAGTATCGACTGACACGCGGCTGCCTGGAAGTCGCTGCCGAGTGCCATCAGCCAATCGGCATCGTTACGAAGAACGCACTTGTCACACGCGACCTCGACCTGCTCACACCGATGGCGGCGATTAACACCGCACGCGTCGCGCTGAGCATCACGACGCTCGACAACGAGCTCGCTCGCAAGATGGATCCGCGCACCAGTACGCCGGCCGCCAGATTACGTGCCATGGAGAAACTCTCTGCGGCGGGGGTACCGACTTTCGCGATGGTAGCCCCGGTCATTCCGGGACTGAATGATGCGGAGATTCCCGCGATTCTCCAGGCGGCCCGAAACGCAGGTGCCGAGAGTGCCGCATATGTCTTGCTGCGGTTGCCCTACGCTGTGGTCGAGGTGTTTTACGACTGGCTCGATCGCCACGTCCCCGACCAAGCCGCGCGCGTCCGCGCGCGCATTCAAGACACGCGAGGCGGCAAATCCTACGATGGCCGCTATGGCCACCGCATGCGCGGGACAGGTATTATCGCGGAACAGATCGGCGAGACATTTCGGGTGTTCGCTCGGAAGTTTGAGTTGGACAACAAACTCGAGCCGCTCGACACGTCAAAATTCCAAGCGCCCCAAATGCACTCGGATCAAATGCGACTATTTTGAGGTTCGGTACGCATCCCGTTGATCCTGCAAATCCTATCATCACCCCCCACAATTGGCCCGACAAATCATGCCCTACATCAATGTTCAAATCACCCAAGGCTCAACGCGCGAGCAAAAAGAGACGCTGGTCCGCGAGATGACCGATTCGTTGGTGCGCGTCCTAGGCAAACAGCCTGAGCACATCCACATCGTGATCGAAGAAATCGCCGACGAAAACTGGGGCTACGCCGGGATGCTGACCGACGAGTGGAAGCGGCAGCAAGGCAAGCAGTCATAACGATGATGGAGCGCTCCCGCGTGGTCAGCTGAGCCAATTGTGGACGGTGTTAATTGCAACCAAGTGCTGCGGTTTGTCACAGATCAAAACTTGGTCACGATCGTGTGAGGATGCGCAAATGTCCACGAAGTCCGTATTGATTTGTATCGCAATAGCCGCCGCTTTGTTTTTCGGCTGGAAGCTTACCAGTTCCAGCGCTTACGAATCGGCGGAATACACGGTGCTTGAAAAAAGCGACGCCTATGAGATTCGCGAGTACCCCGACTTGATGTTAGCCGCCACGAACATGAAAGCCGACCGCCAGCGCGAAGACGGCAGCTTCATGCGCTTGTTTCGTTACATCAGCGGCGATAACGACAATTCACAAAAAGTGGCGATGACCACGCCGGTGTTCATGGAATCGGAGTCGAACCGCACCGATGGCCAGATGGGATTTGTGCTCCCGGCAGAAGTGGCCAGCAGTCGCGTGCCAGAGCCGAACAGTGAGCGCGTCGAAATCAAGAAACGGGCGGGCGGTTTGTTCGCAGTGATCCGCTTCAACGGACGTATGAATCGTGAGTCGGTCGAAAGCGCGGAAGCGTCATTACGCGAGTGGATTGCGTCGAAGGGCTTGGTCGCCGCCGAGCAATTCGAGTCCGCCGGCTACGACCCACCTTGGACACCCGGCCGCTTCCGTCGCAACGAAGTACTAATCCGTTTGTTGCCAACTGCTGAAGCGACAGTGCAGCAAAGTGAATCTGTGGAGATAGATAAAACTACTGAGCTGAAATTGGCGGAACAAACCAAGTAGCCATTGCGCACGCTACGGCCGCAAGTTGTTGGGCACGCCGTTGGGATGATACTTTTGTATCGCTTTCTCGATATACGCAACGCGGTTGGCAGGCTTGGGGTGGGTGCTCATAAACTCAGGCGGACCGCCACTGCCGGTTGCCTGTTCGAGGACCCGCATCACACCCTTCATTGCACGCGGGTCGTAGCCCGCGAGTCCGCAGAGTTTGACGCCCCAATCGTCGGACTCTAGCTCGTGATCGCGACCGTACTGCATGCTCAGTACCGAAGCGACCATCTGTCCCATTTGGCTCCCTTCTCCGCCACCACCGAGCACGCCCATCGCGCCTGCCAGGCCTTGATATAGTCCTTGCTTCGCCATGCGCTTATTGCCATGCCGCATGATGACGTGGCCGATCTCGTGTCCGAGCACGCCGGCGAGTTCGCCTTCGGTCTCGAGCTTGTCGTACAGACCGTGCGTCACGAACACCTTGCCACCAGGCAACGCGAAGGCGTTGACGGTTTGTCGGTCGGCTAGCAGCATAAACGTGAAGTCGTTGAGGTATGGGTTGCGTCGGTTGGCACCGGGGTGCTCCTCATTGAACTCGGCGAGATCGCGCTCAAGTGCGCGGAGTAGGTTCATACCGACACGTTCTACCAGGTCCTGATCTGCCTGACTGCGCGTGAGGCCGCCGTGCTGGCTGACCATCTGTGGCGCCGCCTGCAGTCCGAGCTGGACTTCCTGCGCTTCATCGGTCAGCGCCACCCGTTCCGGTTCGCCTGTCGTTTCGTTGATGTCCTTCTGCTTCGAGTAATAACTAATGAACGCGAAGGCGGCGATTGCCAGCGCGATTAACAACCTCGCCTTGAGACCTCCACCAGAACCACGACCGAATGTGGGGCGTCGCTGTCCGCGCTGAGGTTGTCGTCGCTGGGGAAAAGGAAAGCCGCGACTGCCGCGCTGGCTGGGGAACTGCAATGGGGACATGATGCGAAGCGATTGGGATAGAGCTCAGTTGGACAAGTTCTCCCAATATAACACGAACCAAGTGGTGTGCGAAGAAACCGTCTTGCCGGCGATCGGTACACGGAACTCACGGCCCGCCGGCCTAGGCCGACCGTAAGTGCCAACAGCAGCTGATACTGTCGCGACGGATTGCGATTCTACTGCGGTTTGCGCCGCCGCTTGCGACCCTTGGGAGCAAACATCTGTTGCACTTCAGCGATGCCCTCCACCAGGCGATCGACATCCTCGGGGCGGTTGTAGAGATAGAAACTCGCCCGTGTGCTGGCGGCAATGCCCAGTAATTTGTGCAGGGGCTGTGTGCAGTGATGCCCCGCACGCACGGCGACGCCGTAGCGATCGTTCAGTACTTGGGCGAATTCGTGCGCGTGGATGCGATCGAAGGCGAAGCTCACTAGTCCGGCACGATGCTCAGGCGCGGGACCCAAGATTTGCAGCCCGTCGATCTGGCTGAGGGCCGCGTGCGCCTGCTCGACGAGGATCTGCTCGTGTTGGTGAATGGCCTCTAGTCCAACGCGATTCAGGTAGTCGATGGCTGCGGACATGCCGATCGCTGGAGTGATTGGTGGCGTGCCGGCTTCGAATTTCGCGGGCAGCGCGGCAGGCGTGAATCCGTCGAGGCGGACCTCATTGATCATGCTGCCACCGCCCAAAAACGGCGGCATCTCGTCGAGCAGCGCTTCCTTGCCATACAGAATCCCGACTCCCGAGGGCCCAAGCATCTTGTGGCCACTGAAGGCCATAAAGTCGGCATCCCAGTGGCGTACATCGGTCGTCGTGTGCGGGACGCTTTGCGCCGCATCGACCAATACCAATGCGCCCGCGTCATGAGACTTCTTCACGATCTCATCGATCGGATTCACTGTGCCCAAAGTGTTCGACACCGAGACGACCGCAACGAGCTTCGTTTTCTCGCTCAATAGCAAGTCGAACGCGGCCATATCGAGTCGGCCATCTTCAGTCAGCGGGACGTGGCGAAGCACGGCGCCCGTTCGTTGGCAAACTTGCTGCCAGGGCACGAGGTTTGAGTGATGCTCCATCACGGTGGTGAGAACCTCGTCACCGGCCTTAAGATTCGTCTCGCCCCAACTTCTCGCCACGAGATTGATCGACGCGGTCGTGCCTTGCGTAAAGATCACCTCGTGCGCATGCTCGGCGTTGATGAAGGCACGCACCTTCTCGCGGGCCAATTCGAATTGCTCGGTGCTCCGCTCGCTGAGGGTGTGAATACCGCGATGAACATTGGCGTAGTCTCGCTCGTACACCTGGCTCAGCGCGTCGATTACCTGCCGCGGTCTTTGAGTGCTCGCCGCATTGTCGAGGAACACCAGCGGCTGACCGCCGAGGACATTGTTGGTGAGAATCGGGAAATCTTCTCGCAGCGAAGCCGGCAACAAGGCAGCGTTCTCAGTGACGGTACTCATCTATTCGTTTCCAATCGGCGAGTGGACGGCGGATTGGATGACCTTCCAGGAGAGCAAGCAGCACTTCTGCCGATTAGGCGTGAGCCGCGGACCGTAGAGATCGAGCATGTCCTCGGCCGAGAACTCTTTCAGCTCGTCGATGGTCTTGCCGTACATTTCCTCCAGCAGCATCGACGCAGATGCCTGACTAATCACACAGCCTTCGCCGGTGAAGTACAAATCCTCGATCTTGCCGTTCTCATCGAGCCTTAGCTCAATTCGCACCACGTCGCCGCACAAGGGGTTCTTGTCCTCGTGTGCGTGAGTGGCATCGGCAAGCGTACCACGATGAAAGGGGTCCTCGTGGTGATCGAGGATGTGTTCCTGGTAAAGTTCTTCTTCGGAGGGCATTTGGCAGAATCAGCCTTCAGGTCGCGAATCGAAGGTGTGTTTGGGGAAATCAACTACGGTTCATTCTACACCTTAAAAACCGCAAGAATAACCATCGAGACACAGAGAGCACGGAGAATACAGCTGAATTCTCTCTGCGCGCTCGGTGACTCTGCGGTAAGAGTGTTAAGCCTTATCCCTCAGAATCTCCTGGGCGGCGTTGGCTCCACAAGAGCCCATCACGCCGCCGCCCGGATGGCTGGCGGCACCGCAAAGGTAGAGGCCCGGCACTGGGGTCCGGTGGTCGGCCCAGCCGGCCACGGGGCGGAAGCAGTAGAGTTGGTGGGGCGACATCGCGCCCTGCATGATGTTGCCACCGGTGATGCCGTAAACGCGTTCCAGGTCGAGCGGACTGAGGACCTGACGGTGCTCGATGGTGTTGGGCACATTGGGCGCGTAGCGGGCGAGCATCTCGACGCACCGGTCGCCGAACGCTTCTTTTACGTTGTCCCAGTGATCGTCGCGCAGCTCGTAGGGTGCATACTGCACGAACATCGACAGCAGGTGCTTGCCATCGGGGGCGATTGAGTGATCGACGCTCGTGGGCATCGTCATTTCGAGGACTGGTTCCTCGCTGGGCCGACCGTACTTCGCGTCGTCGTATGCGCGGTCGAGATAATCTAGCGACGGTCCGACGTGCATCGTGCCGTGATGATGCGGGGCCACGCCGTTGGATGGCAAACAAGTGAACTGCGGTGGCTCGCCCAGCGCCAAATTGACTTTTGCCGACGCAGACGAGTAGTCGATTTTTGCCACTGCATCACGAAACTCCTCCGGCAAGACTTCCGGCGACAGCAGTTTTTCGAACGTTAGATGTGCGTCGACACTCGACGCGACACACCGCGCCGACAGCTGTGAGCCATCGTCCAGCCCAACGCCGCAGACGCCGCGTGGGTCGGTCTGAATTGAATGGACGGGTGACTCGCGGCGAATCTCCACACCCATGTCTTCACACGCCGACGCGATTGCCTCGGATAGCTGGCCCATGCCGCCTTGGACGTAGCCCCACACGCCTCGCGCGCCGCCCGCTTCGCCCATCACGTGGTGCAGCAGCACATAGGCACTGCCCGGCGAGCTAATCGAGGTGAACGCGCCGATGATTGCATCGGTGGCGAGCGTGGCCTTGAGCACTTCGGTCTCGAACCAACGCTCAAGAATTGGACGCGCAGCGCCAGTCAAGATTTCGACGGTCGCGGGGAGGTCTTCACCGAGCTCCTTCACCGCGTTGTACAGCCCCAGCAATTTCTTGCCGTCACGGAGTTTCTTTCCAAGTCCGATTTTTCGCCAGCCGTCAGGCAAGGGCAGGGGGTCGGGGGCCGCTTCGCTCAGCGCCGGCTCGAGCGTCGCGGCGACGCGTTCCAGCAGCGCCTCGTAGCGCGGAAAGGCGGCTGCGTCTTTGAGGCTGAACTTGCTGATCTCACGGTGATTCAGCGCCGGATCTGGGCCCATCGTTAGGCTGCGTCCGTCGGGCAGTGGCGTGAACGACGAAGGCGAGCGCGGCAGAATCTTCAGTCCATACTCTTTCAGCCGCAGCTCGCGAATGATGTGCGTCTGAAACAGGCTAATCACGTAGGCGGCGGTCGAAACTTTGTAGCCTGGCCACAACTCTTCGGTTGTGGCGCAGCCGCCCAGTACGTGACGTCGTTCCAAGACACAGACTTTGCGGCCTGCGCGTGCCAGATAAGCCGCACAGACCAGGCCGTTGTGGCCTCCGCCGATGATGATAGCATCGTATTTGCCATGCTTGGCCATGAGTGCATCCCTGCCGTTTTGTTGCGTGAATTGAGCTGCGTCGTCCCAGTTTGCCCCTTTTCGACCTAGTCAGCAAGGCGCATCGGTGCATGCGGATTGCCCCAAAATGGTTTGATACAGTGCCGTCGAGTCAATGAAAGTCTACCTGCGGGTGCGGATTGTCCGATTAGGTAAGCACTAGTATCTCGTCTGGGCCGACTGCAGCACCCGCAAGCGAACGTACGAAAACGAAACTGAGCAAGTTTGTTCGACGAATTCAGAGCATTCTACAACTTGAGAGTGGGCTCGTCCCACGTTGCGATCTCACGGAGGAGATAAAAATGGGCGCCAAACTAGGCCGACGTTCGATTGGCTACGCACTTCTTACCGTCGTTGTTGTTAGTGCGACCTCAACTTCCGCATCGGAGAGTTTTGATGAGCAGTGGCTGTCAGGTCTGATCAGCGAGAACGACGCGCAGGTGGAGCTTTGCTCGTCTTGCTGTGACGACTGCTGCTGCGGTGATGCCTGCGACTGCGGCTCGGCTTGCTGCGGGAGTGACCGCCTATTTGGCCTCTTCGCCCGCTCCGATCACAGTTTCGATCGATTCATAAGTCCGATGACCAACCCGGTCTTCTTTGAGGATCCTCGAACTTTGACTGAAGCTCGTATGGTCTTCCTGCAACACAATGTGCCTGGCGCCGCAGGAGGCGGTGATGTGCGGCTCGTCGCAATGCAGCTCCGGGCGGCACTAACGGATCGTCTCTCAATCGTAGCGGCCAAAGACGGCTTCATTATGTCGACCAACCCGCTGATCAACGACGGCTGGGCCGACTTCGACGTAGGCCTCAAGTATAATTTCTATGCCGACCCACAGTCGCAACGTCTGCTAAGCGGCGGATTCGCTTACGAGTTGCCGGTGGGTACCCCTCGTGCGCTGCAAGGTAGCGGTGACGGTGAGTTGCACTTCTATCTTTCCGGCGGTGCGCAACTGGGCGAACATTCACATTGGATTAGCAGTTCGGGCTTTCGGGCGGCGCTCGACGAAGACACGGATAGCGATCTGTGGTACTGGTCGAATCACTTCGACTACGAATTCCACGATCGCTGGTACTTCTTGACCGAACTGAACTGGTTCAATTGGACACGCGCAGGAGCGAACCCAGCATTGAATGGGGTCGAAGGTGGTGACCTGTTCAACATCGGCTCGACGGGTGTCGCTGGTAACGATATTGTCACCAACGCAGTTGGGCTCAAGTTCAAGCGCAACCGTCATCGCGAGTTCGGTGTAGCTTTCGAGTACCCGCTGACCGACCGACGCGACGTGCTGGAGACTCGCATCACGGCGGATTGGATCTTCCGCTACTAGAGGCCAAGCGACTTTGCCGTCACGTGCCAGTAGAGTTCCCCGCACCCGGGGCCGATTTTGCCATCGTAGCGGACAGCGGCGATCGCACCTTTCGCGAAGCGAATCTTCGCGCTCGCATCGCCGATGAGTGCGGCCGTTAGTTGATCGACGTCTGGGGTGTGTCCGACCCAGCAGATGTCCTTCACTCCGCAGGCATTGGACCACTGGGCGATCTGCTCGAAGTCGCTGCCTGGCTGCAACGCGTCGATTTCTGTCACCGACGGTGTGTTGACGGTGTGCCGAGAGATCAGATCGGCCGTCTGCCGACAGCGGACGAATGGGCTAGTGACGACGGCTTCCGGCTCGAATCCGCGCTCAGCGAGCGTCTCGACCACCTGCATGTACCGTTCGGCACCGTCGAATTCCAGTTCGCGTTGCGAATCGTCTGGCCAACGTGGATCACCGAATTCATGGGCCCAGGCGTGCCGGGCAATGTAAATGAACATGTCTGTGCCTTGAATGAAAGTAAAACACTACGACAAGACGTAGCACTGAGGAACGGTCTACCGCCGAAGCCGTTGTGTCGTTGTGGTTCGTCTACCTGTTCCTCCACAGAATCCGATCTTCGATGCCAAGCTTCGATTGTACCGCTTCGATCTCGGCTTTGAAACGCTTGGCATCCTGCGGATAGCCGGCCGTGGGCTTCAGTCCTGGAACTTTCGACGTCCAAAAAGCGTTGAAGGCACGCATGGCTAGCTCACGAAAGTACTTGGCCGCCATCGACGCCAACGCGACCTGCAACTCCGCCTCGCCCTTGGAGCGAAAACGGACTTCCGTCTGACAATCGGCGGCTCCCCAGCGGTAGCGGCTGAGCGGACGGCTTTCTTCAACCACCTGCAGCAAGTGCTCGGGGAAATGATGCTGCAGCAGCGCTGCATAGCGGTTACGGCCACCGTGTTTGTCGCACGTGACCGAGGTATGCGTCGCGAGTTGCGAGTTGCGATCCAAGAGCTCCCTAGCGAGTTCAATCGACACATGAGACAGCGCGGCGCCCTTGGTGCCGTACTCTGTCACCAGGGCGTTGAATTCCTCGGGGAACACCATCCGCACCTGCAGATCTAGCAACTGGACGTCCGCCGCTTCGTTGGCGATCTGCCACTGCTCGACCAGCGCCATGACCTCGACCACGTCGACGTCCACGGGCAGTGGGCAATTGTAGTCGGCATACCAGGGCAGCTCCGGCGGCGCGAGCAATGCTTGCATATCCCCTGCCGGCCGCTCAAGCATTTCCAGCACCGTCAGCACAGCGCGCTCCAGATGAATCAGTCCATTGTGCTGCGCGTGACTCGCCGGTTTGTAGAGCCGCTTAGAATCCGCAACCGCTATGCGTTGCTTATCAGGTGCGGGGCTGATGACCTCAGAAAGCCGCTGATAAAGATCGAGATCCTCCGCTTTCCCCTCTCCGCCTTTCACCTTCCAAGCGCTAGCGCCAATGCACAACGGCCCCAAGTTCGGTCCGTAGCCAGCTTCATCAATGCCGATCAGCAGAGTCATGCCCGGCATTGTAGCGTGCGATCCGCGAAAAGGTCAGACGTTAGAAGAATCCACCGCCGGCTTGTTCCTCTGTATAGCCTTCGCCGAACAGAGCGGTTCGCTCTTCGGCAATCAGTTTCTCGATGTCCTCTGTAGTCGGATCTTTCCCGTCGGAACCCTTCAGCTTTCCTTCCAATACTTCGACGGCCTGGCTACTTCCGCTGCTGATCCGCTCTAGTGCTACAGCGGCAGCGACTCGGAGCTTGTGATTTTCGTGATCCAAGAACGGTTCGATCACGGGGATCGCTGATTCGGCACCCTTGCCAATGGCGGCCAAGCTGCGGAGCAGAGTCAGATGTCTCTCGATACCGAGGTACTCCACTTTCAGCATGCTCGAAACGTCAGCTATCAGTTTTTCGGCACCCGCACGACCAGAAGTCGATCTCAGCATCCTGCGGAGGACGACTTGAATCTCTCGAGGTCCTGCGAGTGTCAGGCTAACCAGGCTAGGCTCTATCTGGTGTGCTTTTCCGAGGGCGTTGAGCGCGTCGTGCTGCTTCCGTGGCTCATCACTGTAGAAGAACTCTTCGAACATGCCGGCGATGTTCTTGTTTGCCAGTTTCTTGTCGAGTTGCACCAAGGCTTGAATTGCGGATCTTCTATGCGGTGCGGGTTCCGCGTGTGCAATTGCAATCAGCAGATCGATTTGCGCGTCTCGCAACTTCGCATCTCGGATTTCCGGAACGGCGCGCGCTGCTAGTTCCATCCATCTTCTTGGTTCCACATCGAATCGTTCCTTAAGCATTGGAAACCAAACATCGGCTGGAATGCTACGGGATAGTGCGTTAACAATGCTCCGAAACAGTTCGCCCTCTGCCTCGCCTTCTTTTTCAAACTGGTACTGCTCCGCCACTTCAAAAATCACCTCCGCCGCTTCCTTGCCGTATCCCGTCCGTCCGAATGCCGCTAAGGCTTTGATCGCTTCGATCCGTTTTTCGGTTTTCAGCTCGTTTTTCCACAAGCTGCGCCACTGGTCGAAGGTTTTGTCGTCGTAGAGCAGAGTTGGCTGTTCTTCGCGTTTGGGCTTGGCTTGCTCATTCAGCGCGTCTAGCTCGACTTCGGCCCGTTCTATCTGTAGCTTGGCGCGCTTCGCATCCAAACCGAGTCTTTCGATTTCCTGCTGCGTAACCGCGCCCTCTACTTTCCGGTTGTTTTCCTTTGCGATGTCTAGTTCTTTTTTTGCAACCTCATAAGCTGCCTCGGCGTAGCGCAGCTCGATTTCAGCGATTTGAATGCGGTGCTCAAGGCTTGCGTGACTCTTGGGCAATAGGGGCTGTGTCCGGCGGTTGAGTTCCTCCTTGAGTTGTAAACGATATTGGAGCGATTCCTGCTGCAGTGATTCGAGGCCTGCTTGCAAGCGGCGAAGTTGAGCTGAGTTATCCTGGGCGTCGTCGCGACGAAGTTCCGCAATTTGTTGTTTGTAGGCTAATTCTTCCGCTCGGTAATTCTTCAGCATCAGATCTTGCTGAACGGCCTCATCAGCGAGTTGACTACGCAAGTTTTCTTGTTCTGCCGGCGGCGCTGCTTGGTGTTCGGATGCCGTCGACGTGGCGGTGTCGAGCGGAAATGTCTGCGTGGGTCGGCTCGAGGTGAGAATTGATTGCTCGTTCGGTTGCGGAGCCAACGGGTCGATCGCGAGTGGCGGTGAGACCCATTGGGTTGTCGCGGAGTCTTGAGCGGGCGAGACAGGGGAATATCTGTCTTGTCCGCCAGGTGGCAAGATTCTGAGGTTGAGCGGTGGAGTGGAATCGGTCGTCGAAGCCTGTGCCGGGGGCTTTGTGTTGCGATCGGGCTCTTGCCACCCTCTAGCTGCTGAGTTCATAGGCTGCGTACTCGGCGTTGCAACGCCACCGAGAGGGGCGGACTCAAGCGTGCGTCGAGGGTTGGCAGATCTTTGTGGGTTGGTTGCGGCTCGCAATATGCTCTGGTCGGCCGAAAAAAGTCCAAGCTCTTGCTTCAGTCTGATGCGATGACGATTTAGCGTTTGCGTCCTCAGGTCGAGAGTCGTGAGTTTGTCACGTAGCTTCTGATCGACTTTCCCGTCCCGCTTCTGTTCCAGCCATTCGTCGTGGACTCGGTCGCGCTGAGCCTTGACTTCTCGGTAGCTTTTCTCGACAGCGCGGATCAGGTCGCCATACTCTTCCATAACTTGATCGTACTCTGCAGGTGTAGGCGACTGATCCACGGAGGATTCCTTAATCGGCTCCCCCCATTCATCGAGCGTTGTTTCGGTGGGACGCGGTTGGCGGAAATCTGATGACTTTATTGGTTGTCGTTTTTTCGCTTGCCGTCGTTTTGACTCATAGAGAGAGATTTGAAAGCGTGCGTTCTCCAGAATCTGTGACAGCTCCCGCTGAAGTATTTTCTCGGCTTCTTCTAGAGTGATTCCAGCTACGTTGATGCGGCCGTACACGGGCCCGAGATTGATCATGCCATCGGGACCAATGACGTAGGTGTCGTCGATGGGCTGGTCGGGGTAGACACCTGTCGCAACGATTTTGATTGTGTCTGACGGCTGTAATACTAATTCGTTGAGAGGCGCAGCGTCGAATCTCCGTGCGCTGGACTTGTGCTTGATCGCGGCGACGTTCACCGTGATGCGACCGGTGACAAGTTCGTCAATGGTTTTCACTTGTTGAGGACCCGGTGACGGCATGCCGTATGCGCCGCCAACGCGCTGAGTTTGGCGAATAGCGTAGAACTTCAGCGGTGACAATTCTGCGAGATCGTCGCGTTGGAGAACCTGTTTTACGTCAGCCAACGAGGTCGTTGGCCACACGTGCAGACCAACCAGTAGGTCGCCTTCTTGAAGTGGATTTGGGTCGTTGCCCATTCTGCTGGAAGCCTTGATATCAGTCACCAGCAGTCCGCCCTCGAACTTCATCGCTTTCACGCGTTGCAGTTCCGCTGTGCCCAGTTGGTGCAGTTCGGTGTTAAGCAACTTGTAAGCCAGATCGGCGGCTCGTTGCTGTTCGAGGGAAAGGAAAACGGCGGGAGGCGGTGGGGCGGTGTTTTTCTGCAGATCCGTGACTGCGAGACGACCGTCGGTCCATGCCATGATTTGCCGACCCGTGATCGTGCTCCTCGGTTCGCCGTTCTTCCCAGTGACGACGGTGACCGTTCCATCGTCGTTCTTAATTGCTCGGAAGACGTTCTTGAGCCGGATCTGTTGCTCCGTGAACGCGTCAATGTTCGCCTGTGGTGTGTCAGCTCTCAGGATCAAGGCGAGCGGAGGGTCGGAAGAATCCTTCTTCGTCCATTTCGCAAAGACTGACTCGAACACTTTTTGATGAGCCCGCGCGGGCGCTGTAACGTCGAGGATCTTTCCACGATCGATCCAGCGCCACTCCACACTGGTACGCGGTCCACCCGGATCCTTGGCAAGACCCGTAAAGAAATCTTCCACCTGATCGAGAGTCTGTTCCTTGACCTCGTAGCGCACTCGCTTGGCAGGATTTTTTTTGTCGACTTCGAATAGCTTTTTCGTTTGCTCAACATTTAGATCCTCCGCCTGCTCTGCGTCCTCCGAGGTCGGTTCCGGTTCCGATTTTACTTCCGCGGCAGTGGCTTCCTCCGCCACGGTCGTCTGAGTCGGTGCCCACAGCAGCGCTGCGAACAGACCCACTAACGCGAGGCCTGCCAAACTGATTGTTCCGCGCGAAACAAGCATCTTTTCGTCCTCCAGCTGCAGGATTTTGCGAACGCGGCCCGTGAGCGGGTGTTGGGCCATCGCTAATCCGGCGAGCGCAGGGTTGGGCGAAGCGAGCGCGACGAGCAGCTCGGCATACGCTTGTGGCTCCGCCGTCTGCGAAACCACGATCGCGTCGCAGCACTCCTCACGGTCACGGCGCACCCAGCGGCTGACCCACCAGACACAGGGGTGAAAAAACAGCAGCGACTCGATGGTCCGCTGCAGAAAGTTCACCAGATTGTCCCACCGACGGACGTGGGCCAATTCATGCAACAGCACCATCTCGATTTCTTCGGGCGTCCAGCCGGTGAGTGCCGCCGGAGGGAGCAGGATCACGGGGCGCACAATGCCGACGAGCAGTGGGCTGGCAATGCGCTCGCTGATGGCGATGCGAACTCGGCGCGAAACCGCCAGCGCGCGCCGCAGACGTCCGCAGGCGTCGACAATTGGCCCCTTGGTGAGCAACTTGCTATGCTTTCGCAATCGATGCGAGCCGATCAAGCCGGTTGTCAGCAACAAGAACGTCAGCGGTGTGCCAACAATCCACAGCCAAGGCAACCAGGCAACCGTCAGATCGACCAGAGTTTGGTGCTCCGGGTTAAGAGTAGCAAATGGTGCCTCATGCGTAGGGTCTTGTAGGATCGGCGTATTCGTTGGTGGGGGAGCCAGTTGCCGAATCTTGTAGTCGATGTCAGGTGAGGGCGGAATCACTCGCATCGACAGCGGCGTTTCCAGGTCCTTCAGGTCAATCGTCGGTGGCGTGTCGATTGGGAGTAATGTCGGCGTCGCTAGTTGTGGCCATAGCCAGGCCCCGATGAAGATTGGCGCCACGCTGAGCAGCGCAAGCACCGTCATTGACCACGCATAACGCACCGTCGGTGACGTGCGTCTGATGGCGAAACGCAGGGCGGCTCCCACCAGCGCGATGAGCGTGCCGATCGCCAGAAAGTAACACATCGTCCATCCCACCAACTCCCATCCCTGCTGCCAGTCAATCGAGAACAGGTTCATCGCTGCGGCCCTTTCTTGCTCGAGGAAGGGTGATTGATGTTGGTCTTTTGATCAATCATCGCGCGCAGTTCGGTCAACTGTTGCGCAGACAGCTGCCCCCCTTCGATCAGGTGCGCAGCGAGTAGATCGGCGGAGCCATCGAACACGTGATCAACCAACTTGCTGACCATGTTCTTGGCGGTCTTCTTCTGCGTGACGGCGGCCGACCATTGGGCGCCACGACCGGAACCTTGTCGCCGGACTAAGCCTTTGTCGAGCATCACGCGCAACATGGTCGCTACAGTGGTGGTCGCCACGTCGCGTTGCTGGCGGAGCGTTTCGCACAGGTTGCTTAACGAAGTCGGACCGTCCGACCATAGCACACGTAGAATTTCTAACTCACCATCCGTTGGATGAGGACTCGCGGAACGGGCCATCAGGAAGCTCCCAGAGAAGGTCGTCTGTCGTCGTGGCGCTAATTCTAACGAATTAGAATTAAGCGAGTCAAGTGTCTTTTGGAATTTCGCGAATGGGCTTGCGCGCTAGCGATTTCCATCTACTGGAACAACAGCAGCGAGAAGTTTGAGTCCGCTGTTCGCGGCTCAGTTGTGTCCTTCTGGGTAGCCTTAATCCCCGGCAGCACGCGTTCCCCGGCAACCGCCCAAGCGGCGCCGGCTTGCGGTGGCAGTGCAGTCAGCACCTCCATCGGTATCGCTGCTTCGATCGTCCAATGCGTTTCGTTGCCGCCTGCCGCGACGTACCACTTAGGGTTCCAGTCGGTCTCATGCCAGCAGCGATCGTTGGTCCAGCCCCGATGGTCAACGACCAACTCGTAGCACGTCGCATAATCGCGATCGACGTCGAGCAACAACCGCATGCGATCATGCGCGCTGAGATCCGCATCGTAGGTGCGCGCCCCCACGCCCGGCGTGTAGTCGTGCGACTCTTGCTTCGGCTTCGCAATCCCCATGTACAAGAAACCATCGTTGTAGGCGAACTGCAACGTTCGATCCGCCTGCCAGCACGGATCGTCGAGCGTCCCATCCAGGTGAGGGTGCTCGTCGGTGCGAACGCAGGCGAGGATCTGCATCGGCGGATCGTCCTTGCGATCGCTGTGGAGCCAGTGTTCAGCGAGCGCGCGAGTTCGCCAAGGTTCCATTTGCCGATTGCGTTTCACCTTGGTCAAAGCACCGAGTGACGCCTTCAACTGACCTTCGTTTCGCATGGCAACGGCACGCTGAAAAATGAGTGCCGCGTCGTTTGACAGTTTCGGATTAGCGAGAACCGTGGTCCCGGCGATGTGCTGAGCGTACTTGGAAAAACTGGCCCGTCGCTGCGCACTTTGCGATCCGCTGCGCTCTGAGCTGGGAGTTTGAGAGTGTGCGACTTCGCCGCTGCAGTACAAGCGTACTAACTTGCGCAACGCCGATTCCGCGAGTGGTTCCTGGGGATACTGGTTCAGCAATTGCTGCAAAACGCTGGCTGCCTGGTTGTATTTGCCGCGCTGCAAGTAGTCTGTTGCCAGATCGTCGTACAGCCGAGTGGTCGCCTGCGGCGGAAGATTCCTCGCCAACTGAACCAGATTGGCCAGCGCGCGGGCGTCTTCGCCTTGGTTCAACACGATCTTGCGAATTCGATCCACGGCTTGTTGATCGACTTCTACCTCCGGTGCCTTGGATTGGTTGTGGGTTGCGAGCTGAACCGAGGAAGCGTCTTCGCCGTGGACTAAGTTCGCGGTACCCAGCAGGCTGAGTGTGAGCAGAAAGAAACGCATGATTGGCCTTCGATTTTGGGTGTGAGGCCACCAATTCTAGACCAAACGGAATAATCAGGTAACGCGGGATTGCCGGGCCGTAGAGTCCCTGCCGGTCGTGCTAGCTGCGGCCGCGTGGCACGATTACGTGAGCTATAAGATAGTAGCCGTCGAGGTGTGTCTCGACGGTGCGCAAGCGGGTGCGTCGCTCGCCGAGCGTTGCGTGAATTCAAGCGGACTTAGCAACAGATTCGATTCTCATGACGATCGCCACTCCGACTGAACAAGATAGCTCCGCGCCGATCGACGAACTCGTCGGACGCGCCCGTTCGCTGTACACATTGCCTGCCGTTGCGGCCGAGGTAATTCAGCTCACCAATAATCCCAAAGTCGACGCGCGGGCGCTGAAGGAGTGCATTCAGACCGATCCCGCGCTGACGGCGAAACTCCTGCGTGTGGTCAACAGCTCGTTATTCGGATTGAGTCGTGAGGTGTGCGACCTGAACCAGGCACTCGCGCTGCTGGGAACCAAGCCGCTGAAGTTGTTGGTGCTCGGCTTTAGCCTGCCGGAAAACTTATTCGCAGAAGTCGCCCGCGAGCAACTCGATTGGTACTGGTCGACGACGTTGACGCGGGCCGTCGCGGCGCGCGAGATTAGCGAGCAGCTGTTTTCGCGCCCCGGGGACGATGCGTTTATCGCCGGCCTGTTCCAAGACATCGGCGTATTGGTGCTGCTGGGCGAACTGCGAGAGCCTTATGCCGACTTCCTCTCTAGCGTGATCGAACAGCGAGCCGACCTACAAGAGTTGGAACTCGAATCACTCGGCTTTGATCATCTGCAGCTTACCGGAGCCTTGCTGGAACACTGGAAGATGCCTCGTCTGTTGGTGGACGCGATCTCAGCACCACGTGATCAGTTGCAGTTGAGCAAGAGTAGTGAACCGCACGCTGAGCTGGCGAAAGTGATGCACTTGGCGGAGTTGGTCGCGGAACTGGTCGGTCAGAACCGCCTGGGTGTGCTGCCCGATCTGATGGAGATCGGTGGTGAGTATTGCAACTTGGAGAAGGAACAGCTCAACGAGCTCGTGGGTGAGCTGCAGCCGAAGGTCAAGCAGTTGGCCGAAGTCCTGTCGCTGGAAGCGGCGATCGAAGAGGAAACCGATTTTGCGGAGATCGTTGCGGCCGCGCACCGACAGATGAGCGAACTGACTGAAGAAGTCGTCGAGTTGCTGGGCCATCCACAGCTAGAAGAAGAACAGGCGTATGCCAATTTGCTCGCCGACGCGACGCGCCTGCGTCATTCCGTAGATAGTTTTCTTAGTCAATCGGCTCCGCCGGAAGACTCAAAGTCTACGTCCGGTGCGACCCAGGCAGAAGACCCCAGCACTACGGCCGAACAGCCCGCCACGACCGAGGCAAACGCGCAGTCTCCGGCGGACACGACGCTTACGAAGGACTTTCTCACTCAACTGACCTTGACGATTGGCTTTTGTCGTTCGCGTCGCCAGCCGGTTAGCTTAGTCGTGTTTGAGATGAGCGGACCGAGTAGCAGCGATGTCCAGCGACGCCCGATTCTCAGCCAGATTCTCAAGGTCGCGTCTAAGCAGATCGAAGTGGCCGACATGATTCGCGACGAGTTCCGCTCATGTCGACACGTGTTGGTCTTGCCTGGTTGTGATCGCCACGAAGCCGTTCGCTTGGCCGAGGAGACGCTCTCGCGCATTGAACTGATGACCCGTCGGCTGGAAGAAAAGGGCACCGCGCTGGAGTACTTGGCTAGCGCTGGCGTCTCGTCGGTCGCTCTGCCGCCCAAGAACTTTCCGCCCAAAGATCTCTTCGATAGTGCCGCCCGTTGCCTCGCCGCTGCCCAGTCCAGCGGTTCGAATGTGGTGAAGAGCTTGGAGATCTATTGAGGCTCAAGTGTCCACAAATCGTTAGGCTCCGCTGTGCGGACTTTTCCGCGACGGCGTTGTGTTTTGGTCCGCACAGCGGACCCTCCATGAATACCATGTCTCACTATTCTCTCCCGGTGTGACTGTGCTAAAATTACTCGATGGATGTTGCGGATTCCAATGCCGGAGAGCAGGTGCGATCTCAACCCGCTGTGCCGGTCGAGTCGTCTGCCGTTGAGAAGCTTAAATCGTCGGATGATCCGTTTCATGATCCGTCCGTCGCGCATCTCCCGGAGATGCGACTTTCTGATATCCACTTTCGGCCGCAGCGCAGAGTTCTGCTGCCAGTGATGCTGTTTCTGGCCACCTGCGTGTCCACGTTCTGGGTTGGCTGCACGCAGTGGGAGCCGGTCGAGCCCCAGTACCTGCATAGTTACGCGTCAATGTGGCGCACCATCGCGGGCAACTGGCAGACGGGGCTGAAGTACATGGTCGCGGTGCTGGCGATTCTGCTCACGCACGAGATGGGCCACTTTCTGCAGACGGTCAAGAATCGCATCACGGCCAGTTATCCGTTGTGCATACCTGTCCCGTTCAACGCCATCGGCACGATGGGTGCCGTCATCGGCATGGACGGGATGAAAGCCAACCGGCGCGAAATCTTCGATATCGGCATCGCCGGCCCGCTAGCAGGATTGGTGGTGGCGATCCCCGTGTTTTGGTGGGGCATCGTCGACTTGGATCTACGCTTGCAGCCCCGTCACGGTGATCTGCAACTCTACTTACCATGGATTGGCCAATGGATGCTGGAACAGGCGCATCCGCAATGGGCTGATCGAGAGTGGATTGGACTGTCGCAGGTGAACGCGTACTTCATGGCGGGTTGGGTCGGCATGCTAATCACCGGGCTGAACATGCTACCGATCAGCCAACTCGACGGCGGCCATACGACCTACGCCCTGTTCCTGAAAGGTTCGCACACGCTGTCGCGGTGGTTCATCTCGCTGACGATTCTTTACGTCGTGATCAATTTGGAGCAGGCTGTGATGTGGACCCCGATGGTCGTGCTGGTAATCTTGATGGGAATTCATCACCCCCCAACTGCCAACGACAACGTCGAACTCGGCCCCGTGCGCTGGGCCATCGGCCTGGCATCGCTCACGATCCCGCTGCTTTGCTTCCCGATCGAGGGCTTCCGGCAGTAGAATGTTTGCATGCTGGATCGCCTGCGAAAACGCGCGCCGAGTTTTTCGATTGGCAGCTTGCTTTTACTCACCTCGGCGATCGCGATCGGTTTTGCGGTAAGCCAATCTCCCTCGCGTGGAGAACCTATCGGATGGTCCTCCATTTACCCTGCCGACTTTAGAGTGCCCGAAGGGCTGGCTTGCGGAGGTAGCTTGTTGGTGGCGGTGGAATTGCTAAGGCAATCATGGCAGCTCCGACAAGATCTTGCTAGTTCCGTAGATCAGGTGCGTTTCTCAATTCTCTCGGCCGCAGTCCAGAGATTTGCGATAGCAGCAGCAATTTTCAGCCTTGTTTTGATGCGTCTTTTACTGAATCGGAAACTGATTGCTCTGCCGGACATGGAAGAATTTATTCATGTTTACGGCGACCTCTGGCCCGATCTGATGTTTGAGATAGTGCTGATCGTCGCAATTCGTATGATGCTGGACAGGCGGAATACGACTCAATCGATACAAACACAATGGATGCTTAATTCGATCGTTGCGTTTGGCATCGTTGGTGTGCTGGCACACCTAGTAATCGACCGAAACTTCGTTCCGTATCTGGTTCATGTGGCAGTCGAACAGATCGAGTTACATCAGCCGATGAAGTTGCAGCGACTAGAAGTCTATCCAAATCATCGCGTCGAGGAATTCTGGTCATTCTGGCAAGCAACGATTGCCGCAGGTATGGCACTACTCGCAGTATTCATCTTGATTCTCGCTCCTAATATCAAGAGTACATGGGGAAGATGTTGCGTCTTTTCGCTTCTCGTGACGTTGGTTACTGGCCTGGCGGGTTATGCAAAGTGGTTTTGTTCCGTTGAGCTTCCACGGATTAGTCCTGAAATGGCTAGTGCGGGCTTGGCAAGCAGATGGGTGGATCGTGCTGCATGGGCTTTGATCGTATTGGGCATTGCAATCTGGATCGGGAACATATCCGGAGCCCGCGCCAGTGATTTGTCTCTGTGGAACACGAGGTTGCCCAAAACCTCGCAATTGGTGATCTTGGGAGTTGTCCCAATTGCGCTAGCTAGCATGTGGAAGTGGCTATGGCTTTTGCGCGAGGCACTAAATGTCCCTGGTGTATTGCATGGCTGGGGTACGCTAGTGGACGCGATACGCTCGGTGGGCGTCATAATGCTGTACCCAGAAATGATGATACCTCTCGTCCTAGTTGTCTCTACCTGTACTTTGATATGGCAAGCTCTCAGCGATCCGAACACTAGTCCACCACTCGTGTTGGTGGAGGGTCGTCAGTTCGCTTTGTATTCGGTCGCCTGGCTGGCGGTCTTGCTCGTCGGCATTCCTACTCTTGCTATCTTCGGTTTTTGCTATTGGCTTGGGCCGTGGATACTGTGATTCCGACTCCAATGAACACCTCTCTATCTTTCCTATCGCCTCAATTCCTGGATAGCGATGCAAGCGTTGGGTGCAGCTGTCGTGATCGACGATGGAAGTGATCCACAGCTCAGAAGCAAGAGTGAGCTCTGCTGCTGGTAGTCAGCACTTCCAGCACACTGACGTAGAGACTAGGCAGCTTAGTGAACTGCGGCGAGCAACTTTTCCTGGAAATCGCCAGAGATTTCGTGCGAGAAAAACAACTCCGCCGCGAATACGATTTCGTGCCGAATCGCGCAATACTCGGCTCATACGGCGAAATTTTGCCAAGAACAGTGGCTTTGCTACATTGAATCGCTAGGTGTCAAAGCATAGCGGTGAACACACCGATCAGATTTCCGTTTCGAAGGGACCCTTGGAAAGGACAGAGATGATTATGAGACATCGTAATGTGGTTGGTTTGGTTGCGGCCCTCTTTCTTGTTGCTCCAAGCCTGACGCTTGCAGAGAATACCGTCGTGGAGGTGGAGGAAAGTTCAGTCATCACTGATGTCGTGGATGTGGAGGTTGAGATCCAGACGGCCGACGCGGCGGAATCCAAGCAGGAGTGCAATTCGAAGGAGCAACCTTGCGAATCAACGGGACAGCAGAAAGAGCAACAGGTCGTTGCCAAGAAGCGTAAATCCAAAAGCTTGTTTAGCTACTTCTTCGCTTCCAGCGATGACGCGGACGAAGTAAGCGACGATGCGGACTTTCCTGCCACGCACCGCCAAGTGGCGCTGCTCAAGGTCTCAGCCTCGGCCGACGGTGAGGAGCAATCGCAATCGGGCCTGAACGTACATTCGTTCTGTCTCGACAGCCAGGACAATTTGCTGGTCGCGCTGACCGAGGGTCAAGCTGGCAAGCTGCAGCTGCTCAATCCCCAAGGCGAGCACCTGCAGACCATCGACCTCCCCGTACTGCCCGAGGCGGTCAACATCGATGCGGACGGAAACTACCTGGTTGCCGGTGCTGGCAAGATGTATCGCCTCGACCCGCAAGGCGAAGTGCTGATCGAGGCGCGTTCGCCTCTGGCCGCGCAGATTGAAGAGAACAAGGCCCAGATTCGCGAAGAGGTGATTCAACAGATCAAAGCTCAGGCCAAGATGATGGTCCAACAACAGGACGTGTATCAACAGCAGATCGACAGCATCGTCATGCGGGCAGCTCGACGACTCAGTCGCGACGACCGTAATGAGTATCAGTCGCTCAAGAAACGTCTCGCGAAGCTCTCCGACGAAGATTTGGCAGCCATGGATGCTCAGGAGCAGAACGCCATGGCACTGCGTAAGGTGTTGTTGCGCATGTTGGAAACCAAGCTCGAAGCACAGCTAACGGACGAAGAAAAGGAGACACGTGAGCTGTATGCAACGCAACTAGAGTACATCAACGACTATGCGGACGTGCAGGCGGGTGCCGAACCGAGCGACAAACAGGTCGACGAAACGCTGGCCAGCATGATCCAGTACAAGTCGAAGATTGCCTCTATCAGCGCGACCAATGACGAAGTGTTCATCGCTACCGGCGCAGTCAGTGGCTACGGCTACGATGTGTGGCGAATGGACGCGAAAATGGAGAATCCCGAGAAAATCGTCACGCAGCTGCGCGGTTGCTGCGGTCAGATGGATGTGCAAGCGTGCGCGTCGGGCCTCTACGTTGCCGAGAACTCGCGGCACAAAGTGCAGCATTTCGACCTGGCCGGCAAGAAGGTCAACTCTTGGGGCCAAGGCAAGCGTGAAGGAGTCCGCGGATTCGGCAGCTGCTGTAATCCGATGAATGTCGCGTTCGGCTCTGACGGGTCGGTCTACACCGCGGAGTCGGGCAGTGGACGCATTAAGCGATATTCAGCAGAGGGCGAGTTGATGTCGCTGATCGGTAGCGTGGAACTCGTGCCCGGCTGCAAGAAAGTGTCGATTGCCGTGTCCAACGACCATGAGCGAGTTTACATGCTCGATATCACTCGCAATCACATCATCGTCATGGAAGCCAAGCCTCAAGAGCAGCAGGTGGCAAGCAAGGACGAGGCTGAAGCCGCATCGTAGTCAGTGACACAGCACTCAGCGACTTTGCGAAGGATGACGCGCGTTGCGGGAGTCATCTCCGACGGCTCCCACAACCGCTTCCTCAGTTTTCTCACAACTCAACGCCAACAAGATGCCTCTCGATCGGATTCGATGAATCTGACGAAAAGCAGACAGGCAAAGGGGGTTTCATGCACATAACTTCGCACCTCGGCACTTACGCTGGGAGACAGCTGCTCGTCCTGGGCGCCGTGCTCGCCACGCTGATCGTCGCGCCGTGGTCACACGCCGGTGAAGAAGAGCAAGAGTTGACGATCGTGGTAATGGATCCGCTCGCGGCGCCGCTGTCATGTCCCTGCGTGGAAGGCTACGCCCAGCGTGATTATCAGCGGTTGGCGGACTTCATCCAGCAGAAGACTGAGATGCCCAGCAAGGTCGTCTTTCATGAGTCGTTGGTCGTCGCGCTGAAGAAGACCAAGGGCGAGGCAGACCTGGTGATCGGCAAGGATTCTGTCGTGCGCAGTGATGCGGCGCGTGCGGAGCTGGCCCTCCGGGGCGTTGCCAGATTGACGGGCAAGGATGGCATGACGTCACAAACCGGTTTGATTCTGGTTCGCTCCGACGATCCAGCTCAGAATCTGGCTGACCTGAAAGGTTATCGATTCTTGTTCGGCCCGGCCAACAGTGCCGAGAAGCACGCCGCCGCCAAGAAGTTACTGACTTCCGCGGGCGTCAGCTTGCCGGAGGAAATCGAAACCAGCTCCGCGTGCAGCGACGGGGCCTGTAAAATCATCGAATGGGGACCGGACGTCCGCGCCGCGACCGTGATTTCCAGCTACGCCAAACCGCTGCTGGAAGGTTGCGGGACGATCTCCAAGGGAGATCTTCGCGTTGTCGGCGAAACCAAGCCCGTGCCATTTGTTTCGGCGTTCGTGAATCGCAAGCTTCCCAAATCGATTCAGCAAGAACTAACGCAAGCACTATTGCTGGTAAGAAAAGATCAGCAGACACGCCACGCGTTGGAATCGCTGATGGGATTCGTGCCGATTCCAGCAGACGAAGAAATGGAAGCGACCGACAAGGCGGTCGAGACTTCCGCGACCAGGCCAGCGGTCGTGCTTCCGCCGGATGACAGTTGGCCCGGCTGGCGAGGTCGCAACCGCGATGGCCATTGTGGTTGGTTGCCTGATCGCTTACCAGCGGAAGCACACGTCGTCTGGCGCGAGGATTTGGCCGGTCCCGGCTTGGCTGGTATCGCCGCGACCGACCAGGTTGTGATTATCGGCGATCGCGATTTGCTCGACCGCAGCGATGTGTTTCGCTGCTACGCGGCTGACGATGGAGAACTGCTCTGGAGCGTTGCCTATCCTGCAATGGGTGCTTTGGACTACGGCAACACGCCGCGAGCCACGCCATTGATCGAAGGGGATCGCGCTTATCTGCATGGTGCGTTCGGTCATCTCCATTGTGTCGCGCTCGAATCGGGAGAAGTCCTCTGGCAGAAGCAGTTTCAAGCCGACTTCGGTAGCACTGCGGATCTGCCGTGGGGCACATGCGGCTCGCCGGTTATCGCGGACGGGAAGTTGATCATTAATCCCGGCGCACCCCAAGCCTCGGTGGTCGCGCTCGACCCCGAGTCTGGAGAGGTGCTCTGGCGTGCCGAGGGTGCGGAGTCCGCCTATGGGTCGTTTGTCGTGGGCGAGCTTGGTCAAGTGATGCAGGTGGTTGGGCACGATGCCGAGTCACTCAGCGGATGGGAGTTGGCCACCGGCAAGCGTCTGTGGACGTTGGCCCCCGCAGCGGCGGAAGACTTCAGCGTGCCGACGCCGATGGTGGCGGACGGAAAACTGATCGTCGCGAGCGAAAACAACGGCACACGGTTGTTTGAGTTTACCGACGATGGCAAAATCGTACCGACTCCCGTTGCTGCGAACGAAGATCTTAATCCCGATACGTGCACGCCGGTCGTGGCAGGCGGCAAGGTGTTTGGCATCTGGAACGAGCTCTACTGCCTCGACATCGAGCACGGCCTCAAAACCGAGTGGTCGGCAAGCGACGCTTCGTTTCAGCTCTATGGATCCTTGCTTGCCAGCGGCGATCGTCTGCTGGTCAGCGGCGCGTCGGGCGAATTGCTGCTACTCGATGCGACAGCGCCCGAGTTTAACGTACTCTCGCGCCTCGAGGTGTTTCACACACCCAACGCCGAACTCTATTCCCATCCCGCGATGGTCGGCAGTCGACTCTACCTCCGCGGTGAAAACGCGCTGGTCTGCGTAGAACTGGACGATTCGTCTGCGAGCCATGAATAGGCGTGCGAAGCCGAGAAACAACCACAGAGGACACGGAGTCACACAACTTGCCCTCTGTGCTACTCCGTGTCCTCTGTGGTGAGAATCTTAGCTCGCCATCAGGACTTCCAGCATGCCGCGGCAGAAGTCAGGCAGGTCGTCGGGTTTGCGGCTGGAGACGTGGTGCCGATCGACGACGACGGCCGCGTCTTCCCAGATCGCACCGGCGTTGACCAAATCGTCTTTGATCCCCAGCGAGCCGGTCACACGCACATCGCGGTACACGCCGGCGGAAATCGGAATCCAACCGCCGTGACAAATCGCGGCAATCAACTTGCCCGCCGCGTCAAACTCGCGGACTAAGTCCAGCACCTTCGCATCACGCCGCAGCTTGTCGGGCATGAACCCGCCGGGGACCAACAGCCCATCAAAGTCGGCCGCATTCATGTCATCAATCGCCGCGTCCGACTTGCACGGATACCCATTCTTGCCCGTGTAGACGACGCCCGCCTCCGGCCCCGCGACCACAACCTCCGCCCCCGCCTCGATCATTCGCAGCTTGGGATACCACAGTTCGAGGTCTTCATAGATATCGCCGACGAAGGAGAGAATGCGTTTCTGTGTGATGGGTTGAGACATGGGATTGTTGTTGAGGGGCAAGTGATTGTGAGCAATAGTGAACGCAAGTTCTGGTCTTGATTATACACTCTCATCGAGGTAGTCATCCCACTCGCGCCATTTTGAATCGCTAATCTCTTCCGACTTCATTTGGACTTCTGGCCATCCAGAGTAATCTGCGATCGTTCTGGCCGCATCGTACGCGTGCCGTTTCACTACGTAAGTGTGGATAAACAGCATCCCACTTTTTTGTTTCTGCACCGCGGATACCTTGAGCATTAGTCTATAGGCGTCTCGAGTCTCCGCCGACCGTACTCGTCGCGTTTTTGCTTTGGCTATTATAACAGCCTGAACACAATCCCATGGAAGGCGACATGTCGTCGAACGCGTTAGCCAACGTTCCGTCCACGTGATCGTCTTTCTTACGACATCGATTTGAATCGATTCAAAATGCACAAGTGTGCCGGAGCCGAAGTAAAGACACATAATAGCCAATGGACCAAAAACGACGCATCTGAGAACGGTTGGTTCCAGTACTATTGGCACGGCGAAGAGCGCGGCCATTAGACAAAACAACAGTATGGATAGCGCTTCAACCGTTTTGCTTGGATCCTGGCTGGTCAGTGCCAATGTACCACACGCTAGATTTGTGACTCTCATGATGCTCACTCCAAACTGAAGTACATCGTCGTAGCATGTGGTGTGTAGGGTGCGATTCCGCTAGCGCTGCATCGCACCCTACCGGTGGTGATGGCAGAAGGCAAGTTCTTCTTTGCAATTGGGCCACGGCCTCAAGTACAATCGATGCCAACGGAATTCTCCAAGCACACACCCGGACGACAATGTCGTTCGCGGATCGTGTGCGCATGCGCGTGCCGGAAAATTCCCGCAGGGTTTTGAAAGGTCTGTGGACGGCAACCTACCAATATGACGGCCGATTTGCAGTAGGCAAGAATCGCAACTGCATGCGGCAGAAGGAGTTGCGGTGAACGGCGGTACCGAATGTTTAGGAGGTTTTGAAAACGAAAACAGAAAACCGTTCAAAACGGTAGCCAGTGGCCAGGGAGTCACTAAGCACAAAGGTCAAAGCACAAATAACCGTACTTGCCGCTACGGTGCCAGCAACAAGCGGCCGGGGTTGGCCAGGTAGCTTTTCACTTCGTTGAGGAACCGTGCGGCGGCGGCGCCATCGACGATGCGGTGGTCGTAGCTGATCGAGAGCGGCATCATCAGACGTGGTTGGAATTCCCCCTCGTCCTTGATCCACTGCGGCAGCATGCGGCTGCGGCCCACGAGCAGGATCGCGACTTCCGGCGGGTTGATAATGGGCGTGGAGTAGGTGCCGCCGATGGCCCCCAGGTTGCTGACCGTGAAGGTACCGCCGCGCAGGTCGTCGATTGAGAACGTACCATCGCGGACTGAGCTAGCGAGGTTGGCGATCTCACGGGCGATTTGGGGAATGCTTTTGCGATCGGCGTCGCGAAGTACCGGAACGACGAGACCTTTTTCGGTGTCGACCGCGATGCCGATGTTGACGTATTCCTTGTAGATGATTTCGTTGGCGGCCTCGTCGATTGAGGCGTTGATGATTGGGTGCTGTTTAAGGGCCGAGGCGATCGCCTTGACCAGAAACGGCATCGCCGTGAGCTTGATGCCCTTGGCGGCGTAGTCATCTTTGCTTTCCTTGCGGATGCGTTCCAACTCGGTCGTGTCGACATCGTCGAAGTTGGTGAGCTGCGGGATGGTGCTGTACGACTGCATCATGTTGCGGGCAATGGTCTGCCGCATGCGCGACATCTTCTCGCGATGCACGGCCCCTTGCCCGTCGGAGGCGGGCTTGCCCGGCAGGGTGGCACCTTCCGGTTGCGAGGAGGCGACTTGTTGATTACCCGCGCGAACATGGGCGCG
>JANQQA010000046.1 GCA_028285205.1 Bythopirellula sp.
CCGTTGCACCGCCCCTTGTCATTGCGAGACAGCTATTCACTTGGAGAGCAGGTGATGCACACCGAATGCCATCAGCATACAAGAAGCGACCACAAGCTCGATGATAAGTAGCCAATCTCTCTGTGTATCTTCAGAGTCTGGCGAGCCACGTGAGGTGGTCCTGAATTGACGGACAGGTGAGGTCCTTAAAATGTTGGTCAGAAAGGACTGCTATCATGCCTCGCAAGAAGTCTCATTCGTCAAAGTCGGGCCGTCGCGTATTCACCGCCGAGTTCAAGTGTGAGGCGGTGCAGATGTTGCTCGACGGGCACTCGGCCAGCTCGGTTGCGGACCGCTTGGGGCTCTCGGGAACGAACCTGCTGTATCGCTGGAAGCGTGAGCAGTTGGCCCAGAGCGGTCCGGTGGCCAGTGCCCTGGAAGTTCGTGTGCATGAACTGGAGACGGAGCTGCGTCGCGTCGAGCGGGAGCGCGACGTGTTAAAAAAAGCGTTGGCCATTTTCGGCCGCAACGAATAGCTGACGTGTACGCCAGCATTGACGCCATCCTGGAAACTGAAACAGCCTCGACGAGCGAAGCCTGCCGGATCCTCGATGTCAGCCGCAGTGCGTTTTACGCTTGGCGGCGGGCTGGTGTGACGACGCGCGAAGAGAACGACTTGGAACTACTGCCAATGGTACGCATGATCTTCCACAAGCATCGTCGTCGTTACGGCGCGCGTCGCATTGCCAAAGAGCTCGACGATCGCGGCCACCCGTGTGGTCGGCACCGCGTGGCAAAACTACTGAAAACCCAGGGTTTGCGGGCCATTCAGCCCAAATCGTACAAGCCACGCACGACCGAAAGTCGGCACGGCTTGGAATACAGCCCGAACTTGCTTTTAGAAAGTGACGAACCGACAGGTATTGATCAACTTTGGGTGGGAGATATCACGTACGTGCCGCTTGCAGGCAGTCTGTTCAGCTACCTAGCCACGCTGATGGACCGATACTCGCGTCGCATCGTCGCCTGGCAGTTGGGTCAAGACATGACCGAAGACCTGGTGCTCGGTGTGTTGAAGATGTCGATTCGTGCCCGCAGTCCTACAGATGGATTGATTCATCACACCGACCGTGGCGGCCAATATGCGGGCAGCCGCTACCGCGCCGTGCTGCGCCGCGGCAAGCTACGCCAGAGTATGAGCCGGGCGGGAGACTGTTACGACAACGCCTTCATGGAATCGTGTTTCGGAACGATCAAGACTGAACTGGAAATGACCGAGTATGAAGACCATGGCGTCGCGCTGAAGGAGATCCGGCAGTACATCGCCTACTACAACCTCCAAAGAAAACACTCCGCCATCGGATACGTAACCCCGGCCCAATTCGAAGCCCTCAACCCACTGTCCAAATAAGAGAATCACCTGTCCGTCAATTCAGGACCACCTCAACGTTTTCTCCATGTCGGGTCTGCATACAACCGGAACGCGAGGATGAATCCGGCAAGCCCGAAAACCAAACATAGTGCCCAGAGATCAAGCGAATCTGGGAACGTAGCCCCGATAACGAATACAATTAAGAATGGAGCAAGCGTTAGGACATTTATCG
>JANQQA010000047.1 GCA_028285205.1 Bythopirellula sp.
GGGCTCAACTTCTACTACTCAAGCGGAGACCCTGATAACTCCACTCGCTCTCGCATTCTCAGCTTATCACGCGATTCCACGGAAGATGCGTGGGGCCCACCCATTGCATTCCCGGAACCGGTCTATCATCCATCAAGTAACACTCTCAGTCCGTCAGTTTCTGAGGATGGACTTTCGATGCTTTTCCACTCAGACCGCCCAAATGGCGAGGGGGAAACCGACCTTTGGGAAGCTACCAGAAATTCTATCGGAGAACCGTGGACGGTGAGCAACCTAGGACCGAATGTCAACTCACCCGCGTCAGAAGACAATCCACGACTTTCACCTGACGGCCTCACGTTGATTTTCGGCTCGACTCGTCCGGGAGGCGAGGGCGGGTATGACCTATGGATGTCGACTCGCTTGGACTTTGACGCTGCATGGGAACCGGCCACCAACCTTGGGCCGATCGTAAACACAGCTGGCAACGAACAGCCCAGTCAATGGTGGGGGCCAGGTAACATGCTCTTGTTCAAGTCCGGCGGCATGGGAGTTCCTGGCCTTTCTGGAGAAGGCGGAGCAGATATGTTCTTTACGCGTGTCGTGCCAGAGCCAGCTATTCTCCCCGGCGACTTCAACAGCGACGGAGTGGTCACTGGTGCTGACTTCCTGGTGTGGCAGCAAGACCAGACCGTTGGCAACCTTGGCGACTGGCTGACCAACTACGGTGAGTCGTCACAACTGAAGGCAACTTCGGCAGCGGTGCCGGAACCATCGGCATTCGCGCTGTTGTCGATAGCAACAGTTGTTGGTTGGCCCCTGAGACGATGTGGCCTTGGTGCGCAACCCGCCCCGAATTGATCCGTATCAAGCTATCAGAATGAGGAGGTCCACGTGAGCGAAACGACTTCGTTGGTATTGATTGGCATCGTTGGAGGTCTTGTAGTCCCTGTATCGCTGATCCTTTTGAACGTTGTCTACATTCTCAAATGCCAACAAGAGATTCGTGACTTACTCAAAGCACGCAAGGATTAGTCGCGAGTCCCTTTTCAGTAGCGGATGCGTCGCCACCCAGCTGCTCGAAGTTCGGCTCACGAGTCACTCCAGAGGACGATCACGTTACCTTTCTTCCTGCCAGAGTCGACGTAGCGGTGCGCCTCGACGATTTGGTCGACCGGGTAACGACGGTCGATGACCGGTCTGAATTGTTCCGACTTTGCAAGCTCTGCGAGCGTCAGCAAGTCGTCTCGGCGTTCGGCTGCTGCACCGGCAACGATGCGTTTGGAACTGGTCGCCGCAACCCACGGGATCCTGAGCATGTCGGAGAGGCCCCCGAGAACAACCAGCAGACGCCCCGACTCGTTCAAGCATGGCGCGCTGCGCGAGAAGGGAGCGGTCCCCACGGTATCCATGATGACGTCGTACTTGTCGCTCGAAGACGCGAAGTCCTCCGACTGGTAGTCAATCACGCGGTCGGCGCCCAGCGACTGAACGAGCGAGACATTCGGACCGCTGCACACACCGGTGACTGTTGCCCCCGTGTGCTTCGCGATCTGCACCGCCGCGGTCCCTACACCACCCGACGCCCCGTTGATCAGCACACTCTCGCCCTCTTGGAGATTGGCTTTGCGGAAAAAGTCCAGCGCCGTCGTGCCTCCAAAACTCAGGGCGGCGGCTTCCTCGAAGCTGAGGTTATCCGGTATCCGTAAGATCAGCCCGTCTTCGGGAAAACACTTGTACTCGACGTAGCAACCCAGCGCCGAGCCGGTAAAGGCGAAGACGCGGTCGCCGACTTGCAGCTGACTGACGTCTGCACCGACGGCCTCGACGACACCGGCGAGCTCTCCACCTAGCACATTTTGCCGCGGCTTCGTCAGCCCGAACATCAACCGCGCGATAAGCTTGAAGCCGGGAGGCATGCTGAAACTGCGAGCCCGCCAGTCTCCCGACGTCACGGTGGTCGCATGCGTTCGTACCAAGACCTCGTTGGGGCCGGGCGAAGGCTTGATGAGTGTGGTCGCGCGGAGCACGTCCGGCGGGCCGTACTGCGCATAGGCGATCGCTCTCATTGAATCTTTCGAGTCCATACTGTCATGAATCCGACGTAATTGCGAGTTGATACTGCTGCCGACCGGGCCTCCGTGCAATGCTCCAATAATATCGCGCCCGCGTCACTGAATCTTTGCCTTTTCGATCTCTTCCAGCGCGAGGTATGCCGACGCGATGCTCTGACCCGACAGCTTCGTCCTCCACGACTCAGCGTTGGGATTGCCTGGCCGCAGAGCAAGCCAGTTCAGCCAAATCGAAACGGCGAGTCCGACCACGCCGACACCTAGCGAGGGGTAGAGCGCGTTGGGATGGAGCACTTGGTCGAATCCGAGGGACACCGCGACCGGGATCCACATCAGCCACCACGCATAGCCGATGACGAGTCCAGAGCGCAGGTAGCCGGAACGCAGGCTGTCAAGCATGCGCCGAATCTCAGCGATCGGCTTCGAGTAATCGACTCGACGCAGTCTTGTGCAAATAAGCAACGCCTGTGCGATCACAATCACGCCGTAGATGTGCAAAATCCCTCCGTTGACGACACGGTGCGTGACCTGTGTGTTTCGGGCCCAGCACTGAGCGCCGATCGCTATGAGGACAACGCCGACCAGGATCTGCAACACCTGCCACCGGAACAGCGGTCGCAACGCACCTCTGATGCGGTCCATCAACTGACTGCGAGTTAGCAGCATCCGGCCGGCAATCTCCTGCTCGGCAAGACTGTTGGGCAAGGCTGTTTGGCTACCCGAAGAAGCGGATGCGTCGTAGGCGACCGTCTGCGCCAGCGATGAATCGTTGTTCGCTGCGATCGACTGCATATCCGACTTCACGTGACTGGCGTGCTGGTAGCGGCGTTGAGGTTCTTTCTCCAGCGTCCGTAGCACGACTTCGTCCAACCGCACATCAATCTCGGCTTTCGTCGAAGGAGCCGCGAAACGACCAATCGGGAGCTCCCCGGTCAGCATCTCATAGAATACGACACCGAGTGAGTAGATGTCCGCTCGGTGGTCGACTGCATGCGACCCCTCGAGTTGCTCGGGAGCCATGTAGCGTGGGGTTCCCATAACCTGATGCGTCGCGGTGAGTGTATCTTGGTGCCCCTCTTCTCCCAGGATCCGCGAAAGACCGAAGTCGGCGATCTGTACGGTCCCGTCGGCCGCGAGGAGGATGTTTTCCGGCTTAATGTCGCGGTGGACGATTCCCTTGTCGTGGGCGTACTGCAGCGCGTCGCATAGAGTCGGCACGATCGCTAACGCGTGCTCAGGTGACAGCGTTCCAGCACTCACCACATCGCGCAGTGTGGCACCATCGACGAACTCCATCAGAAAGTAGTAGACTCCTTCGACGTTTCCAAATTCGAACACCGAAACGATGTTGGGGTGGCTCAGCTTCGCGAGCGTCCTTGCCTCTCGCGTGAAACGGAGGGCAAACTTGACGTCGTGGTCGAACTCCGGCGGGAGGACCTTCAACGCCACCAGACGGTCTAGCCCCGGTTGGCGAGCCTTGTAGACAGCACCCATCCCGCCGGCGCCGATCAGCTCGATGATCTCCAGCGACGGAAAGAGCTCGGCCAGGCGACCAAGGGTCGGCGGTTGGAATGCGCCGGCGCTCGCCGGTGCGTCGTCCAGCGCATTATTGATCGCCCGGGAGAACTCAGGGAAGCGGTCGAGGTACTCTTGCTTGTCGGGGGATTCTCCGCGCCGACGCCGGTAGTCGATGTCCAGAACCACCAGTTCCGTTAGCAGCACGTCGCGCTCCTGCCGGTCAGTGGCCACTGTCAGAACTGACTCGACCGACGCTGGTTCGTCGGATTGCCACTTTCGCTCGAACTCGGCGCAGGCGTCATCAATGCGTTCCAGCGCCGCGATCGGTAGTTTCTTCTGCCGTATGCTCATCGGCTCCCATCATTTCCTGCTGACATTTTTCTCGAATCAGATGCAAGCGACGCTCGATCGTCCGCTCGGAGCAGCCATAGCGCCTCGCGATTTCGGCGTTCGTATACCCTTCTAACTTGGCACCCGCTATTTCGCTAAGTGGCCCGACACCCAGATGAGAAAAAAACTGCTCCACGGTTTCCTGCATCATCTGCGCCATTTCGGGCGAGGGCTCGTCGCCGATCGCTTCGATGATCTGCTCCTCCTCACCTGCGCGGTCGAGTGAGTAAATCTGAACGGCGCCGCCTCGCCGCTGCCGCGTATCCCGTCGTCGCTTATCGACGACCTTTCTTGCCGCCATCCTCAACAGCAGACGCCACAGGTCATCCCGATCCGATAAGTCAGGGAAACGCCCCTCCTCGGCAGCATCGTAGAAGCTGTCGAAGACGCTTAGCGCAATATCTTCCTCGTCCGTGACGGCTCGGTCGCTGCCGCGCAGACGGCCCCGCACCACCCGAACGAGCCGGTCAAAGTAGTGACGCCAGATCTGATCCACAGCGGCCGAGTCGCCGGCCTTCACCAGTTCGATCCAGCGGCTGACGTTCTCGCTTTCAGACATGCCGTGTGCTCATAGATATCGGACAGACCGGAACCGAAGACAATCCTCGATTATACCACAGCCTCTGTCACCAACCGATAACGGCACCAGTCCAAGCACCTTCCGTGGGCTATGGCGCCCAAATTCAATGGAAGGACACAGAGCCTTTGGTCGGGGGCCAGACTGGCATGTGCAATTGCGACCTCGCCGAATCGTGTAGGTATCGTCACTCGATTGATCACGCTAGACCACATTATCTCCAGGCGACCGTGACAAACCGTGCATCGTTCTGGGCTGTATCCGATCACAGATCATCGTCGCACGGCGTTCGCAACCACGTGCACAACGCAACGCCATCGCTGATTACCGGCCCAAGACAGTCAGCATCGCACGAATCGTGCTTACAGTCGCGGCTGACCTAGCAAGGGTGCTCGCCAGCCGGTTACTCGACTTCTGACGTCGATCATTGAATCGGTGCCGGGGCCGTGGCTCAGCAATCGCAAGCCATCGCGTCGCCGGCTCCGGAACATTCCAACATTTGATGTTGTCGATCGTCGTCGTACCCTCGCTGGGGCGTGCTGGACCGCCGCCACGTGCACTCAGTATCAGCTGTGCCAAGGTGCTACGGCTGGTCGTACCCCTAAGCATCAAAGTCTCAGGTAACGGTGCTCGTGCTGATCGGAGTAAAATACACACTTGTTGACTAAGAGTCACCATCGTGGTTAGAATGAAAGGGCTGCAGATTCGAACAACTACCCAAGTCAGTCTCCCCGGCTTTTGCGAGCTCTTGTCATGAACGTAGATCTTGAGACGAAGCGATGTCGCGCCCAAATTGACTCTTTTGGCAGCTATAAGCAGTTGTTGAGCGATAACATACGACCCTCTCGTCGGAAGTATCGGTTCGTCGAGGTAGCGCAGGCATGCTCATCGGCAGCGTTTTGCAGTCAATCCGATGGACCCTCGCTTGTTACATTACTCCGCACGATACCGATATGGGCGAAATCAACCCTTCAAAGTCTGATGGGGCTTAGCCAGCCAAATGAACTTGAGTGCACATTCGAGGAGGACAAGAATCCCTCCGATTCGCATACTCGTGCTGCAAGAGCGAGGCCACCGATGGACTCACGAGTGCCCCCGATTGGATTTGTACCCAGCGGCCACAGAGTGAAGTTCTATGTACAGAAGCGAAACAGAATACCAACTGCGAAGCCTAGTCCTAGCTCCGGGACAAGGAGTGGTTTCACGCTCGTAGAGCTTCTCGTGGTAATCGCAATTATTGGCACTCTAGTGGCTCTTTTGCTCCCCGCTGTCCAGTCGGCACGTGCTGCGGCGAGGAGAACGAGCTGCATAAACAATCTCAAGCAGCTTGGATTAGCGACGCTCAACTACGAATCGACTAACGGTCGATTTCCTATCGGTGCCGCTGCAAACGAAGGTTCGATGTGGTCTTATTACATCTTGCCGTATGTAGAAGGTGGCGTCTCGTACTCAGCGGCCACTATCGAGGAAAGAGCAGGAGGGCAGAACTTCCAGTGGGGAAATCCAGGAGGTCCCTACGACAACCTCAACGATCTTCCTTTGGAAATTCGAACTAACACTGCCCTCCAGGAGACTGTGTTTCCAGCAATGCTGTGCCCTGCGATGGACTTGCAACCACAACTTGACGTGGCAATGGACAGCTTTTACGTGATGAACAGGGTTCCAAGTTCATACTTAGGCAACGCTACGGGCCTAATAGATAATGGCTACACCGCCATGTGTCCCGCATCGGTTCTCAGTACGCGCACGGGGAAGCTATCGAATGAAATGACTCGTTTCGGTGATCTTGATGGAGTTATTTTCTCTTGGAGCCGAATCAGGCTCTCGCAGATTGAAGATGGCATGTCAAATACGATGTTATACGGCGAAGCCGTGCATGATACGGAAGCCCAAGACCGCATTGGTGGACGACGCGAACGAGACCCAGGGAGCCACAAGGATCACTGGGCCATCGGTAGCGACGATATTGACATAAGTCGGCGTGGCGCGCACGGGTTAGACGTGTCCGAATGTCTCGGATCTCTGGCAGTCCCCATAAACTACCAAGCTCGATTCCCCAACAACTCGGCGTGCGAGTCGCCCGGGTCTCCCATAAGTTTGGATTGCCAGCGAGTACAGCTTGCTTTTGGTAGCACGCATCCAGGGGGATTCCAGATGGTGCGATGTGATGGGTCGGTGGATTTCATCGAAGAACAAGTTGACTCTGCAGTCCAAGCCGAACTTGGAACGCGTGCTAGCCAAACTCGCGATGGGTCGTGCGTACCGCTCAGCCCCTAGTCCGTGATGCGATTGACACTTTCTTGCTCTCATTGACGGATCGGCACAGAATAACAACGCCGTATTCACACACCAGTGGTTCCTCCAGCATTTGATTGATGACCATTCGCCGACATGTCCGCTTGGCATATCAGTCATACAAGTGCCGGTTGAAGTAGCAGATCATCACCACCACGCAAATAGGAACGCCAATCAAGACAACGTAGGCACCGATGTCGAGAACCTGGGCCCAATCTAGCGTGGCACCAGTGACCACTGGGTAGATATCTTTCGCAATGTAGGTAGCGATGACCGTGAGATAGCCGTAAGCGTCCCCCAAGGCGATAAGGAAGCTCGCGGTCGCGACCGTGTTGAGAGATGCCAGAAGGCGATCCATGAAGATGCTTTGGTAGGGAATATAGGCCATGTAGAGTCCGATCCCGTTGAGGATATAGAACAGTTTGGGCTCTATCATTTGGTTACTGACCATCAAAGTAGTTGCACCCACTAATAGGGCGCCGACGCCCACGAAAGCGAGGTTGGCATAAACCGCATAGCGGTTACTTTTTACGAACCAAAGCAGGCACAGCAGTACGATTACGGATACTCCTACCCAATTCTCCATCGAGCCGAATGTGACGGTCTCATAGCCCATGGCCGATAGAATATCGGGCATGAAGTCGTCACGGACATTGCGGTAGCCCATCAGGATCGTGTAGCCGCAGACTAGTGCAATCATGCCCACCAAGTACTTGCGGACAAAGGCCCTGCGTTGAGCTCGTGACATCGGTTCGCGTTCGGTGCGCGCAGCAATATCCTCTTCGGTAGGCGGTGGAACGTGCCACAGCATCAACATCGAAAGAGCAAGTACGGGCAGAAAAATGAGCCCCGTGACGAAAGGCATCCAAAACAGTTCGACACCCAGATCACTCATTGTCCAGCGGCCCACATCCTTGACCCAGGCCGAAGAAAAAATCACGCTGACGCTCATCCCAAGTGCCAGAAACTCGGTGATTTTGCGACCCTCAACGATACCGAATAACATTGACCAAACCATTCCCAGCGGAAGCCCGTTGAGAATGAGGAATAGGACGTTATAAGGTGCCGGGACAACCGCGAAACAAAGCAGCATAATCTCAGAGCAGAGAATCAGCCCGACGACGATTGGCACGCGCTGACTCATCGTCGCCTCGGAAGCAAATTTAATTCCCAAGAACTTTGATCCCATGTATCCAATGAGCTGCGCAATTGCAGCAACCACTTTGTACCCGAACGCAACACCAAAGAGGATGATATCAGCTTGAGTATCATACTTGTCTGCTGACCAAGGCTTGCGAAACGCGTACATGCTCATGTAGGCCAGAAATGCAGCGACCATAGCGTAAATCGTAAGGACAACCCGCGGCTGGCGATCGATCCACTTGGCGAGACGAGAGTGAGACGGTGATGGAGATGCTGAAGTCATAGGCCAATAGCCCGTAATGTACGTGGCCGGAAGATTCGAATCGTCGTCTCTTTGTTGCGGTTTGAGGTGCAATCCCTCACCGGGGACCCTACGCAATCGGTGTACGATCCCACGGGCTGGCAGTGCAGCATGTTTACATTCAGACTATGCGGCCTAAGAGCTCGGACCGTTGGCTACGTTAGTTGGATGATCATATCGCAGGTCGAATCACCCAAGACGAGTTGGTGAGAATCTGCGGCCCAGGATCTACAAGCTCTCCGTCGCCGGTGCTACGCGCTCGACCCGGCCTGGCTCAAAGCCCATAACACGTACTACTTGCTCCAAGGCCAACAACAGAGCTTCGATATCTTTGGGAAATAGCCGACCGATGTTACCGATGCGGAAGCAGGTGGCCCCCGTAACTTTTCCTGGGTAGATCACCATACCGAGATCCGAGAGTCGGTTGTAGAAGGTATCGAAGTCGAATTTTGGGTCGGAGGGACAGTAGAAGGTAGTAATGATGTGGCTCATACGTTCCCGAGGCAGGAACGGCACAAAACCCAGTCGAGCCATACCTTCAAGCAAAGCTTCGTGGTTACCTTGGTAGCGCAGTTGTCGAGCGGCGACCCCGCCTTCAGCAAAGAACTCTCGCAAAGCCTGACGAAAGCCAAGGAGAATCTGATTGGGTGGAGTAAATCTAAACTTCCCCCCTGTTTGAAAGCCCACCCATTGGTCGTAGAGGTCCATGCAATGGCTACGCGCCCAGCCACCGACGCCGGCTTCTTCGAGAAGCGCTCTTCGAGCTAGGACGAAACCGAATCCAGGGACGCCTTCGATGCACTTGTTTGCGCTAGAGATCAACACATCCGCACCGATCGCTTCAAGATCAATGGGATAAGCACCGAAGCTACTCATCGCATCCACCATGTATCGACGGCCCGCCTTCCGCACGGCTCTCCCAACCACGTCAATATCGTTGATGAGTCCGGTCGTTGTTTCACAGTGGATGACACCCACAGTATGAATAGACGCGTCAGATTCAAGGACCTCCAATACTCTGCCCGCCTTGGCTTGCTCATCCTCTGCGAAGCGAATTGGCACGACGTCAATCCCGGCCATCTGGGCAATCTTTACCATCCGCTCTCCGTAGGCGCCGTTCGATACGACAGCGAACCGGCCCGAACGAGGCGATAGCGATACGACCGCTGACTCGACACTGAAGCTACCACTGCCCTGCATCAAGACGCACTCCCAACCTGCTTCCACGCTGGTGTCTGCTATCTCAAGTAGGCTTGAGCGAATCTCTCTAACTAGTAATCGCAGTGGGGCGTCCCATGCCCCAATGTCGTGAACCATTGCCTGCTTTACCGATAACGAAGTCGTTAACGGCCCGGGCGTGAACAGTCGAGGATCGAAGGCGGCGGGAAAGTCATCGCCATGAGACTGGTCATTTTCTAAATCCGGCATGTTGCACTCAATTCAGGCCTTTGAAGTTGGAAGCTGGCATGTAAGCGATCTTGCTACATCAATTAGGAACGATTATGGGTGCTTCCCACGTAGGAATACTTGTGATTGTTGTCAGTTTGTCGCAACACGATCTCTGAGCTCGTGAATGCATTTGTGCACTCCCCACAGATCGTCTACCACCTTTGTCGGATTCGCCGCTTCGAGTTGTTCGGCTGTTTGCGAACCAGTGGTAATCCCAATGGTAATTCCGCAATGAGCATTCTTGCCCTCCAGGATATCGATCTGCGAGTCCCCAACTTTGGCGACTACAGCAGGAGATTCTACTCCCGTGATTGCCATTGCCTTCAGAATCATGTCTGGATTGGGGCGGCCGTTCTCAACGTCGGAAGCAGTCACTAACGCGTCGATATCCGTTCCGACCTGCCAGCCGATCTTTGCTACCAAGCTTTCTGCAGTCGTCCTGTCATATCCGGTGTTTAACACAACATAGACACCTTCCTGGTGCAGCCGATCGAACACTTCGGTAGCCCCGGATTGCTCGACGACATCCAACTCCGCATAGGCCTGTGCCAATCGCGGCTTGAATTGGTCGAAGATTGCCGAAACTTCTTCATCGGGATGGTTCTGTCCATCTAATGCAAGTACATCTTGAATAGCTTGCTTCTTCTCTTTCCCAGCACCGAATTCTAAGACCTGGCTGAGGGAGAAGTTGTATCCAGCATGGTTAATGACATCGCGCACCGTCTTGTAGACAACGTTGTCCTCATCCACCGTAGTGCCTGCCATATCAAACACAACAAGTTTAGTCATCGATTTTCTAACTCCATGTCTTTGCCGACTACCGAGAATTGTCTCTTGTAGTCGTCGAGTCGGGATTTAGGCAGGAAAACACCATCACTCGTCATCTGCGTCGAGGCCCCTACTTTTCCGGCCACCAGACCCACAGCACTGCAGACGTGTTTTGCCGAGATGCGTCGACCCTTAACAGTCCGCGGAAATGCGATCCAATTACACCTTACTGCTTATCTCTTCTATGCAATTACACCCACACTTGCTGCGGGACCTTCGAACTGACAAGTACGCGAATCGGTACTTAACAAGTGAAATAGTGCGTCGGCAGTAGCCAATCTTGGATTATTCGACAGCCTAACAAGATTCACATTCTCAACAATTTCCCGAAGCTCTTCCGCACTTGTGATTCCAACTTGCCGCAATGAATTCGGACAGCCGATCTCAGTAATCATGGCCTCGATCTTCCCGCACGCCTCAGATACACTCTCAACATCGAGCAGTCGCAAAAGCAAATCTATTCTTTTTAAAACCTCGCGCGGGCCTCGCGGGTCCGCGCAATCTTTCGCCACAACTTTCGAATTATAGGCAAGCATTGGACTTAGTGTCAGTGCAACAGCAACTCCATGCGGAACATTGTGTCGTGATGTTATTACGTAGGACAAGGCGTGCGCTGCAGTTGTCCTACTGATGTTGATTGCCTTCCCAGATAAATGAGCGGCTCTTGCCATCGCCATTCTTGCCTTGGAAGCACTGCCCGCTGAGTCGCGGGTAGCGTTTGCCAGGTTTTCAAGCGAAAGCGTAATGGCCTCGCTGGCATAAGCGATTGATTCCTGGTTGGCACCAACTGCCCAAATCGACTCCACAGCCTGGCAAAACGCATCGAGGCCAGTCGCCGCCGTGATCTTGGGAGGCAGACTGTGTGTCAGCAGCGGATCAACGATTGCGTATTCCGGTAACAGCGAAGAATCATCGATGGAATACTTCTCTTGATCAACGCAAACTACTGCGAACTGCGTTGCCTCACTCCCAGTGCCGGACGTGGTTGGAACGGCAACTAGAGGCGGTCTCACCTGCGTAATTTGGGCACTGCCTGTTGCGATCGAGCGGGCCGAATCACCTGTACAGCCGACAGCTCTGATCAACTTACCCATATCGATCGCGGTACCCCCACCAACAGTAAGGATGATGTCGGGATTTAGATCCTTATAGAGGGAGACTCCCTTCTCGACATCGTGCAGCTTAGGATTCTCTTCAAAGTTCGAGAATCGCGTTACCGATCGCCCCACCAAGCTCGGCTCAATAAACTTGTCAGCTCCCGAGGATGTGTAGGCATTTCCGTCAACAACAAGGAAAAACCGGTGTGCACCAGATCGCCGTAAGATGTCATCAACTTCACTGATAGCCTCTTCGCGTAGGCGAACGATCTGAGAGCTACTATTGATTCGTTGCATGTGCGTATTCTTCGGCATTCTGAAAGAAGGCGATTGCCGCAGCCTCATGAAGTGACAACTACTGGCTGCACAATTGTTTCATATCAAGTTTGATATCCCACATCTTACGACCATTCATCTGCATCCACTCCGCATGGAGCGTTGCTGGTGTCTGTGTCGAGTCTGCTTCAAGACGCAACCAGACATGAGGAATTGCAGCACCTTTGACTAAATCTGGGTGATCTACATTGAGTTCAGGAATTGTACTATCGTGAATCGGTGAAACGATGAATTGATAAAGAGGGTATCCAACCTGCAGCTCAGTCTTGTATTTCAACAATCGGGAGCAATGAATATCACCACCAATCAGAACAACGCCGTGGATCTGATGTTCACCGATATAGTTGAATAGCGCAGTGCGTTCATGGGTATAGGTTCCCCAATCGTCGGATTCGGAGTTCTCCTTATCGTCCCAGATCATCCCACAGGTAACCAGCTTGAACTTCGCAGTCGATTCCTGCAGCGATCGAATCAGCCAATTCCACTGCCTGCTGCCAAGAAGCGTTTTATTTGCGGAATCGACGGGTGAAGCATCCGTTCGCGCGAACCATCTCGTATCGAGCAGGAAGACTTCTACAGGTCCGTAGCGAAATTTGGAATAGATTCCTTGGTTGTACTCACCATAGGAATCTAGTGCACGGTATTCAACAAAAGCCCTTCGTGTATTCTCTTTGCCTGGAAGCTTGCCATCAGAATCATTCGCTCCAAAATCGTGATCATCCCAAGTGGCCCACATCGGAGTATGCCTAATTACCCTAGCCAGCTGCGGAACAGCAAGGAACTCTCGGTGCCGACTGCGTGCAACGGCCAGCTTAGTGGAATCGATGTACGGTGTGTCACCGAGTAAGACAAGACCCTGAGCGCCGTGATCCGTCATTTGAGTCCAGAGATCAAGTGGCTTGCTGTGAGCGCACGATCCGAAAGCCAAGCAAATACGGGATGTTTCCTTTGGGTCAGGTGCCGTGTCAAAAAAGCAATCACTGCCCGCTACGAGAGTCTTTGTTTCCGAGTGAATACTGTAGCGGTAGCGTGATGAACCGCTAAGCTCTTTCAAATCCCAAACTATGCATCGATCTTTCTCTTCCGTCGCCGCGGCAAGTACGGTGATTTCGTGTGGGGCCTTTCCCTTTCTCTCCGCGATTGCGCGCAGCTCGTATTGCCCCTCAGTAGCGGGACGGTACCAAATCTTTGCAGACGTCGAGGAGACATGCCCCACCATGGGACCGATGGGGTGTTCCGTGGAGCCGAAACCTTGCTCGATTACCACACTAAGGAAGGCGAAGCCACTCAATAAGAAAAAAGACCGCCTACAAATCAAGATCACACCCTTTAGGCACTGAACGGAGATTTTGCTCCCGGACTTTTGGGAACTTCGATACCGAACACTCCAAAACTACACTAAATGTGATCTAGAATCAACCAGCTTCTCTTTGAGAGACCAAGAGTTTTGACTCTAATCTATCTGTGCGAAGATAAGTCGAACAATGCTCGCAGAAAGTGATGGCACTGCCCGAGAACAAGACATCTCTGAACCGCCATTGGAACAAATGAGATTTTGAATGACCGCGTAGCAACGACGCTACGGCGAGAGAAAGCTCCATTGAACTTTCGACCAAAACGAAAACAAAGCACCTCAGCCAACTGCGATTGCGGTTCAACCGGAACTTATTTCAAGTGTTCAGTTCATCCTGACGCGGTGCTCTCGAACCGACGGTCGCAATGCGAGTCTAGCCAATGCGTATTAGGATAGCGTAAAGAAAGATCTTCGAAGTTGCGTCGCAAGTCCAACACACCATAAGCTTCTGCCGTGTTTACGTAGTATATCGGACAAGATACAATACCGCTCATGAATCTGGTTGAACTTGCTCAGCGGATCCGTTCGTTTCGCATTGACCGCAGGATGACGATCGAGCAGGTTGCATCGCGGGCTGGTCTGACACGCAGTTGGCTCTCTAAGGTCGAGAATTTTCGCGTGACTCCTTCCTTGCCCGCGCTGGCGAAGATCGCTGAAGCACTTGATGTGTCATTCGTAGATCTCGTTTCTGGACTTGACGAGAAGCCTGCCCTCGTCTTGGTGCGAAAAGATGATCGTAAAGTCATTGACCGAGACCGGAGCAAGGAAAATACGACCATCTATGAATCTCTTGCCCATACACGGGCCAATCGATCAATGGATCCTTTCCTGCTTACCGTTCCACCGGGAGTTGCGAGAAACAAGGCATTAACACACGAAGGCGAAGAGTTTCTGATGGTCAACTCAGGCTCTGTCAAGTTCGAATACGGGGAAGATACCTACGTCCTTAAGTCCGGAGACTGCCTCTATTTTGATGCCTCTACGCCGCATCGGCTCGTAAATCCGTACAAACGGGAGGCTGTCGTATTGTGCGTGTTCTCGGAGACTGCCAACCCGCACTAGTCTGTTTGCTGCGATAGCGATTAAGAATCACCTGTCTGATTCGCGTTCATCTGATCTGTTTGCGTGTAGCGAGCAAGCTCTCTGGGATTGTGGATCTACACCCACCCCACTCACTCCCGAGTGAGTGATGCAATTGCTGTGAGAATCCGGTCCACCAAAGTGCGGCAAGGATTATCAAGCAGCTCAGCAGCGTCATCGGTAGGAACCGCATATCATGATGCCGTGTCGCGCGGATACGGAGCTTGGAAGCGGAACGAAGATCTCTGAAGCGAATGAGTTATCGATAGCCAGTCGATCGGAGGCCGGTTGCTCTACGGCCAACGGCTCCTGGGACTCGCAATCGCCGCAAGTTCGCCGCAAGCAGCCCGCGCTGGTGTTTACGGTCGTGTTTCACGGGTTGACCGATTAAGATCTTACGTCAATAGATCGTGAACAACGTGAGCTTCTTCGACACCTGTCAGGCGGAAATCAAGTCCCTTATACTTGTAAGTGAAACGTGTATGGTCGATGCCCAGCATATGTAGCAAGGTGGCGTGGAAGTCACGCACATGCACAGGATTCTCCGTGGCGTTGTAACCGAACTCATCAGTCCCACCGTAGGTAGTGCCGGCACGCACACCTCCTCCAGCCATCCACAACGAGAATCCTTTGATGTGATGATCGCGGCCGTCCCCTTGTGCCATCGGGGTCCGTCCAAACTCGCCGCCCCACACAATCAGCGTATCTTCGAGCATCCCCCGCTGCTTTAGGTCTCTGACCAAAGCGGCCGTTCCCTGGTCCACAAGGTTCGCCGTCACTTCGACTCCCCGCTTGATTCCTCCATGGTGATCCCAGCCGCGGTGATACAACTGAATGAAGCGTACGCCCCGTTCCGCTAGTCGGCGAGCGAGAAGGCAATTACTGGCGAACGATCCGTCGCCTGGCGTGCAGCCATACATATCCACAATGTGTTTTGGCTCCCCTGACAGATCCGTGAGTTCCGGGATTGAGGCTTGCATACGAAACGCCAACTCATAAGCGTTGACTCGAGTCGCGATCTCAGCGTCATTTAGTTGCTGGTTTCGAATGAGATTGATCTCGTTGATCGCAGAGATTACATCGCCTTGTATTTCACGGCGGACGCCGGGTGGATTGGATACATAGTGAACTGGATCTCCAGAAGAGTTCATTTGAACGCCTTGGAAACGGCTCGGTAGAAAGCCAGAGTGCCACTGGCGCGAGCTAATGGGCTGACTCTGTCCGCCACCTTCACTGGTAAGCACAATGAAGCCGGGCAGCTCACGGGTTTCCGCACCAAGCCCGTATAACACCCATGAACCCATCGACGGCCGGCCACTGATCGCGGTGCCCGTGTTGAAGAAAGTGTGTGCAGGATCATGATTGATCTGCTCGGTGTGCATCGAGTTGACCACACACATTTCGTCGGCGATCTCCGCCATGTGCCGAAACACCTTTGTCATCCGCACGCCACTCTGGCCACATTTCACAAACTCGTGTTGTGGGCCCAGCACCTTCAATGCCTGACCCTGCAGTTGCGCGATGGGCTGTCCCTCAGTCAGTTCGGCGGGCATATTCTCCCCATTCAACTTGGCCAACTCGGGCTTGTAGTCGAACGTCTCAAGATGACTCGGCCCCCCCGCCATGCAGAGATGGATCACTCGCTTCACGCGAGGACGATGATGGATCGTTGGCTGCATCCGATCTGACGCGGCTTGCGACAGCCTCGAATTCAGAAGTCCCGTGAGTGCAATCGAACCGATGCCAGTCCTATGTAGGAATGTGCGGCGAGCGATTTGTTGATGGTTGTTCATGACTGCCAGATCTAGTGTTTGAGCCTTATTTGCCACCCTCTAATAGCGAACAATTGCTTCATTCAGGTTTAGTAGCGTTCGGGCTACATTGGTCCAGGCTGCCAGTTCCACCGGATCAAGATCTGTCGCCTGAGGAGCGTAGCCAACAGAAACTAGCTTTCTCGCTTCTTCGGAGTTTTCTCGATAGTACGCGAGATGCGAATCGAACAAACCGTGCAGCAGTTCGGCGATTTCTTCCTCCGGCTCTCGAGATACAGTGGCTCGATATGCCCAAGTGAGGCGTTCTTCTACGGTGTCACCTCCCTCACGGACCATCCGTGCCGCCAACACGCGGGCCGCTTCCACAAACGTGGGGTCGTTAAGTAGTGTCAGGGCCATCAGTGGAGTATTTGACCTCGCGCGGGCGGCGGTGCACTCTTCGCGACTGGGAGCGTCAAAGGCCTTGAGCATCGGATGCAAAAATGTTCGCTGCCAGTGCGTGTACACTCCTCGACGATACTGAGATTCGTCTCTATCGGCGACGTACGTCCGTTTGGGAAAGTTCAATTCGGCGTAGTATCCGGCTGGTTGGTAAGGTCTTGCGCTTGCGCCGCCGATCGTTTCGACCAACAGCCCGCTCACAAACAGCGTGTTGTCCCGAACCATTTCCGCGGATAGCGGAAAACGACCTTGTCTCGCCAGCGAGTTGTTATCGGGATCGCTATCCATTAGCTGCATAGACGACGCCGAAGTTCGGCGATAAGCTTCTGTGCTGACAATAATTCGCAGTAGATGTTTGACGTCCCAACCCGATTCAACAAATTCCATCGCCAACCAGTCGAGCAACTCAGGGTGAGTGGGAAACACGCCTTGGCCACCCAAGTCATCGACGCTGGTTGAAAGTCCGCGACCGAACAATAAATACCACATCCGATTGGCCATAGTTCGAGACGTTAGAACGTTGTCAGGTTCGCCGAGCCAATTCGCAAGATCAAGTCGGGTGGCACGGCGCCCGTCGAGTTCTAACTTGCCCAAAAAACTCGGAATCGCGGGCTGCACGACTTCGCCAGAGTCGTCCATCCAGTTTCCCCGGGGAAGGATACGAATCACTCGCGGTTCGACTGATTCAGAGACGACGGTCGTGACAACGGCCTCTTCAATCTTCTTTTTCTTGTCTTGTAGTTCTTTGATACGCGGATCTTCTTTGTCTGCTTGTTGCAGTTCGGTGATACTGCTGGCGAGTTCGGCTAGCTGTTCCTGCTGCGTCTTGCTTGGCAACCGAAGCTCGGGTGGACGTTTCCTCGCCCCGTAGACTCCTTTTTCATTGATGTCTGCGAAGAAAGCACCGATTGAGTAGAAATCTCTCATCGTGAACGGGTCGTACTTGTGGTCATGGCACTGGGCGCAGCCCATCGTAGCACCCATGTACACTTGCGATAGATTACGAACGCGATCAGCAAAATAGATTGCCAGATACTCTTTAGCCTGTGAGCCACCTTCCTCCGTCGTTTGGTTAAGCCGGTTGTAGCCCGATGCGATTCGCTGTTCGAGTGTCGCATTGGGAAGCAAATCGCCAGCCAGCTGTTCGCGAATGAATTGATCGTATGGCAGGTTTTCGTTGAATGCTCGAATCACGTAGTCGCGATAGGGCGATTGCGACACATTCTGATCACCGTGATACCCAACAGTGTCAGCATAACGAACCAGATCGAGCCAATAGGTCGCCATGCGTTCGCCATAGCGCGGAGAAGCCAGCAAGCGGTCGACCAGCTTTTCGTAAGCATCGTCGGAACGATCGTTCACGAATGCATCCACTTCTGCAATGGTGGGCGGCATGCCAGTCAAATCAAAAGAAAGTCGCCGGATGAGGGTGATAGGATCCGCCTCGGGCATTGGTTCGATGCCTTGCTCCTTGAGCCTAGCGTCGATAAAGGCATCGATGGGATTGGCCTTCACTTTTGCAGTCGGCACATCGGGCCGCTTCAGCGGCCTGTACGACCAATGCGATTCGTACTCAGCTCCTTCCGCGATCCATTGTCGCAACAGGGCACGTTCACCGGCACTTAGAGGTTTATGCGTCTCAGGCGGCGGCATCAACTCGCCGTCATCAGCTGATTCGATTCGGCGGACGAGTTCGCTGTCATCCGGCTTGCCCGGAACAATCACTTCCCAGTCAGTCACGGCTGAATCTCGCAAGTCGAGTCGCAATCCGGTTCCCTCCGCCCGCGCCGCTGGGCCATGGCACGCAAAGCACTTGTCGGAAAGGATGGGCTTGATATCACGGTTGAATAACAAATCGTCACCTGCGACGAAGGAAACGACCCACGAACAGCCAAGAAGAATAGATAGTGTTGCAGTTCGGAGCATTGTAAGAGGCTTGTCGAATGCGAATGCTGTTTGGCACGAGGCGGATTCAGTTGTGTGCATTATATTCAAATCTTGGTGCAACTGAATAAGTTGTCGGAATCCATTGGCACGCGTGACGTCTGCCTCTGATAAACTACTCATTTTCAACCGAAAATGCTCCGAGAAGTCTGGCTGCAGTGCCGCCTGAGCACTCAGCACTTGAGTCATCCGAAATCAATTCGGACGAAAACATACTGCGCGTGCCCGAACCGAAGCCGGAGCGCAACCAAGCGAATGGACTGATTCCGATTTTTACTGTGCGCCGGCCGCACCTCAAGCAAGTATTCGAAGATGCCAAGCCCTGCCGGTGTCCAACCGTGGCCAAAGCTGCTGCAGAATCTCCGCAACACGCCAGAGGAGGAACTGGCGGACTTATATCGGATCCACGTCGTGTGCGCACTGATGGGCAACTCGGCGGCAATGGCGGCCGACCACTACTCGTAGGCGACCGATGAACACTTCGCACAAGCGACGCGGGAGCCGAGCCAAAATGCGACGCATCCGGACGCTGATTTGATGCGTAACAAGCGTCCGCCGGATTCCACAAAAAACGCTAAACCGCGAAAAGGCTGCGAATCTCGTGATGGCACGAAGGCACTAGTAGTCCGGGAGGGACTCGAACCCCCGACCAAGGGATTATGAGTCCCCTGCTCTAACCAACTGAGCTACCGGACCAAGTTGTTTCTTGGACATCAGTGATGTCGACGGATATATGTTGACGGCACCGCGACCACGTTCGACGCTCCATTCTAGCTTGTCTCACGGTTTAGTACATCGGGAGCCTGCAATTACACAACTACGCAACAATTGATGGCAATGACGCTACGTTATTCCTCAGTGAGTTGCCGCTCGACAGCCTGAGCCACCGGACACTGGCGCTGACGAGCGCATACCGCGTATCGCGCCTGAGAGCTGAGCTTTGCCTGGCTAAGAATCTATCCTGCGCATAGCTCGGCGAAGCGACTGCGAGGTTCGTCCCACTGGACGTCGCCAACGGGCGCAAGAGTCTCAACGTCGAACGAATTGGACACAACTTGCCTGATTTCCTTCAGGTCGGCCAAAGCGCCGCATCCCATTGCTTGAACAAGCAAGTTTCCGATTGCCGTTGCCTCGACGGGGCCGGTCACGACAGGTCGCTCGATTGCTTCGGCCGTCAGTTCATTCAGCAACCTATTTTGGATGCCACCACCCACGATGTGCAGAACGTCGATAGGCTGCGCGACGACGCTTTCAAGTTGCGACAACGTATGGCTGTACCGCAAAGCGAGGCTCTCCAAACAGCAGCGAACTAGCTGACCCACTGATTCTGGCTCAGGCTGTCCACTCTCTCGTGCGAACGCCCTTAGCTTTCGCTGCATGTTACCCGTCTGCCCGAATTCCCCATAATCTGGATCGACAAGCGTCCGGAAGGGGTCCGCTTGCCGAGCTTCCTCCACAAGCGCCGCGAATCCAAGTTCGTGGCCTTCGCGTTGCAGGTCTCGTCGGAGTTCCTGAATGAGCCACAGCCCGGCAATATTCTTGAGCAGGCGAATTGAGCCATCGACACCGCGCTCGTTAGTCAGAGGAACCTGTCGCGACTCTTCGGTCGCGATGGGCTCGGCGAGCTCAGCGCCTAGCAGCGACCATGTGCCGCTGGAAAGATACGCCCAGTCGCTGGTTCCGGTAGCTGGCACCGCAGCGACTGCAGAAGCCGTATCGTGCGCTGCTGGTGTCACGACCTGCAAGTCCGCCGGAGCGCCTGTGAGTTCCGCAACTTCTGGTCTGACACAACCGAGAACTGTTCCTGGCTCAACGATCGGTCCGAAGATTTCCGTCGGCAGGCCGAGTTGCGTTAGCAATTCCGCATCCCATTCACCGGAATCGACGTGCAACAAACTGCTCGTGGAAGCTATCGACCGTTCCGTTGCCAATTCGCCTGAAAGCCAGTAATGAAACAGATCTGGCAGCAGGAGGAATCTAGCGGCCGCGTCAAAGAGCCTTGGCTCGCGCTCGAAACGGGCGGCAACTTGAAAGATGGTATTGAGCGACATGAGCTGAATGCCGGTTCGGTCATAGAGATATTCGAAACCACCGATCAGCTGCAACACATTCTCGCACGCGGTATCATTCTGTGGGTCGCGGTAGCAATGGGGCAGGGCAAGTAGTTCTCCACTCGGGCCCAGTAGCGCCCAATCAACCCCCCAGGTGTCGACACCAATCGTCTTCAATTCGACTCCGTTATCTTTGCAGTATCTTGAAGCACGGCCGAGCCCGGTGAGGACATGTTGCCAAATGCCTGTTAGATCCCACACAGGCCCTGCGGGCGTCGGGCAAGCTAGATGCTCGAATCGATGCACCTCCTCCAGCGTTATCGTTCCTGAATTCGTGTCGAACAATCCTAAGATCGCACGACCTGAGCTGGCACCGAGATCGATTGCGAGGTGTGCGTTGGCCATGAGGAACTCGCTCTTGAAACTCTTGAAAGTAGCGTTGAAGTAAGACTCAAGACCCTGCGCGATTACGCAGACCTGCGCCTAGAGTTGCCCGCGCCCAAACCGCTAGGCTCGGTCGCTTAACGTGATAACATTCGTCCCTAGTCGAGTCCAGCTTGCCGTTGCCACTGGGGTTCGTGAATACGACCGCATCACGCCGGGTTGACAGGCGCCACACGTCACGGGATTGGCAATCAGCGTGGACGATTGCACAGCTTGCAACGGCTTTTCTGTCATTTCTGCTGCTACTCATAAGTCCCGACAGAGAAGGAACTTGCATCGCATTGACTGTTTTCATTCAGTATATTGATCGTTTTCTTTCGATAACGTTCATTGACTGGAACTTATAATGAGCTATCCTGACATAAAATAGTCAATCCCAATCCAATAACTAGCATGCTTACTTCGGAACGCCGGACCAGATTGCTGGAAATCATTCAGCGGCAAGGATTTGCGTCGCTATTGGATCTGGCCGAGGAACTGCAGGTGTCGGAATCAACGATCCGGCGAGACCTGGCACACCTGGAGAAAGAGGGCGGCGCGAAGCGTACGCATGGGGGAGCTTTTTACGCCGGGCCGTCACCTCATTTGGCACATTTCACGCACGGACAGGCTGCCCAGTGGGATGAAAAGAAAGCCATTGCCAGCGCCGCGGCCGCGATGGTTTCCGACGGAGACACGATCCTGTTGGATGGCGGAAGCACGACTTACGAGTTAGCCCAGCTGCTGACCGGTCGGCCGCTACAAGTTGTGACGAACTCCTTGCCAGTAGCCAATTTGTTCAGCGGAGCGACCAATGTCGAATTGTTGGTGATTGGCGGCTACGTCCATCCGCGATCGGGGGCGATCCACGGACCTTACGCCGACGAAATGCTCAAGTCACTACGCGTGAGGAAGGCCATGTTGAGCGCCGCTGCCATTGATCAGCAGGGGCTTTACAACAGCAATCACATGCTCGCCAGCACTCAGGCCGCCATGATCGAGTCAGGCGAGAAGGTAATCTTCCTCGCCGACAGTACAAAATTCGGGCGACAAAGCCTCGCACCAATCTGTGACCTCGGAAAGATCGATTGCTTGGTGGTCGATGAGCATCTTGATGCGGCTTGGCAGAAAGAACTTACCACCCGTGGCATAACGTACGTCCTTGCTCCGGTCACCCCGTCGGCCATGCCTGATAGAAAAACCGCCAGTTAGGCCGACAGCCAGTCACTACTCTTGCTTCGCAAACGAACTAAGTAATTCTCCATGAGCACAAATGCCACCCTCAGCCGCGAAGCAGTTGAACGCATCGTACGCGAAGTAGTTGCCAAGCAGTTCACCTTTGCAGGAACGCCATCGAGCACCGAGTCGCTGACACCGAATCTGGTCGTGAGTGTATCGGCGCGACATGTTCACCTGACAGACCACCATGTCGAAACGCTGTTTGGGCCCGGCCACGTGCTGACACCGGGCAAGAATCTATATCAAGATGGGTTCTACGCCGCGGAAGAGACTGTCATGGTCGTCGGGCCACGACGAAGAATGCTACCCAACGTTCGCGTGCTTGGCCCCAGTCGTCCCCACAGTCAAGTCGAGTTGGCATTCACTGACGGGATTTCGTTGGGAATTGACTTGCCGGTCCGTGCTAGTGGCAAAATCCAAGGCACCCCGGGGTGCGTGCTCGTAGGACCCGCGGGTGTCGTAGAACTAAACGAAGGCGTCATCCGCGCAGAGCGTCATGTTCACATGAGCCTGAAGGACGCAGAACACTACGGAGTGAGAAACGGCGATCGCATGAATCTTAGGATCGAATCCTCTTGCTCGATGCTGCTGGAGGACCTTCTGGTACGCGCGGATGAGACGAGCAAACTCGAGGTACACATCGATACTGACGAAGGCAACGCGGCTGATCTAGATCACGCAACCCAAGTGGCTTTGGAGAAGCAGGTCGCGTGCTCCTGTCAGTCACATTGACTTAGACAGCTAGGAACCGACCGGAGCGGGGAGTTCCTGCTCGGTGAGAAGGAACGTAATACTCTTTGTTTTTGATAGCGAGGTAATAGGAAATGGCAAAGGCAATTGAAGCGCTCGGCATGATCGAGACTAAGGGATTTGTACCGTTGGTCGAGGCCACCGACGCGATGCTTAAGGCGGCGAACGTCGACTTCATGGCGTGGGACAAAGTTGGGGCAGGACTAGCAGCGGCATTCGTGACTGGTGATGTCGCGGCCGTGAAGGCAGCGACCGACGCGGGTGCGGCTGCGGCGGGTCGGATTGGCGAGGTGATCAGCGTGCAAGTGATCCCTCGGCCACACGAAGACGTCGATGTCGTCCTGAAGAAAAAGAAAGCTGCCAGCTGAGGCAACAGTTTTCGCAGACTCATTCAATACACACCATGATTCGAAGATGAAAGGTTAGTCACATGCAACAAGCAATTGGCTTAGTAGAGACAAAAGGGATCGTGCCGTTGGTTGAGGCCACGGACGCAATGGTGAAGGCGGCAAGTGTTAAGATTGAACGCCGCGTAGATTTAGGAGGTGGATTGGTCACTACCGTCGTCAGTGGTGACGTGGGAAGTGTTCGTGCCGCTGTAGAAGCAGGTGCTGCCGCTGCGAGTCAAATCGGAGAATTGATTTCCAGCCACATCATTGCACGACCTTCGGAAGCTGTGGTGAAAGCTTACTTCAGCTAGTCGATTGACCTGCTCCCCAAACTACTTGCGTCGATTGTTATGAAGGTCTTAGTCGCCAATCTTGGCTCCACCAGTTTCAAGTATCGCCTGTTCGACATGACGGACGAACGGCAGCTCGCGCGCGGTGGGGTCGAGCGGATCGGAGACCAGCAGAGTCATGCGTTCGTTGAGATCGGTGACCAGCGCAATGAACAGACGGTGGCTGCCCCAAATCATGCGGCAGCGGTGGAGCAGTGTTTCGCTCAGCTGACGGATGGAGAGACTGGGTGTCTGGAATCGGCAGGAGAAATCGCCGCGATTGGATTTAAGGCTGTCCACGGAGGCCGCGCAGGTGGAGTTGCCAGAGTGGACGACGAGGTGCTTGCCGCGATGGATGAAATGGCACGGGTCGCTCCGGCTCACAATCCTCCGTACGTTGCCGCGATGCGTCAACTCCGCGAGCAGCTTCCGCAAGTTCCGCTGGTAGCAGCATTCGAGACGGGATTTCATCAGTCTATCCCCGCTCGTCTGCGACACTACGCGGCCCCTGTGGAGTGGGCTGATGAGTTTGGCGTACGTCGTTGGGGATTCCACGGAGCCAGCCATCGCTACGTCGCGCAGCGAACAGCCGAGTTGTTAAGCAAGGACGGACTGCGTGTAATCTCGTGCCACTTAGGTGGTTCAAGTAGTGTGTGCGCGATCCGCGACGGGCAAAGTGTCGCGACCTCGATGGGAATGAGCCCTCAATCTGGCCTGCCGCAAAACAACCGTGTAGGCGATTTCGATCCGTTTGCCCTACCGGTCGTTATGGAACGAACCGGTAAGACGCTAGAAGCTGTACTTGAGATGCTCGCCGAGGAATCGGGGTTACTCGGCCTCAGTGGAGTCAGCGGCGATGTTCGCGATCTCGCTGAAGCCGCAGATACAGGGAACGAACAAGCTAAATTGGCATTGGATGTCTATGTCAGTAGCATCCGTCACTATTTGGGGGCGTACGTCGTCGAGCTAGGAGGAGTCGACGTGATCGCATTTGCCGGTGGCATCGGCGAAAACCGCGCCGCGATCCGTCGAGCCGTTTGTGAGGGCCTGGACGGATTGGGCATCGTGATTGATCAAGAGAGGAACGCCGCAGCAGGCGGCGAGTCCTCAGTGCATGCGGAGAGCAGCACAACACAGATTTGGATCATTCCAACCAACGAAGAAATAATCGTCGCCAGGCAAACTCAGCAGTTCCTGCAACAGACATAACCAAAAACTTCTCCTATTGAGGTAGTTCCGTGTTTCTCGCCAAAGTCATAGGTGCACTCGTGTCAACACAAAAGGCAGAAGTCATGTGCGGACACAAGTTGCTGATGGTCGAGCCATATCGGCTCGACAGCAAGGATCGCAAACAGTTGGTTACTACTGGTCGCTCCTTTGTAGCCGTCGACACGCTAGGTGCTGGGGAAGGCGAGATGGTCCTCATCACCCAAGGCTCCAGTGCAAGGCTAACTCCCGAGACCAAAGAGTTGCCAATCGACACGGTGGTGATCGGTCTGGTCGATCGTGTTGATGTCGAAGGGAATTGTGTCTTTGAAAACGAGTAGCAAGTGCGGAACCGCGCGAGCAAACCACAAGTGATACAACGAGAATTCATCATGCAATTTGACGAAACGACAATTCGCAACGTTGTCCAACAGGTGTTAGCCGAAGTCGGCAAGATTCCGCCCGTCGAATCCAATGGCATGGCGAGCCACGCCGGCAAGCACGGCATCTTCACATGCGTTGATCAGGCCGTCGCCGCCGCTAATGAAGCATTCGAAGAGCTAAGTCGGCGGACAATTGAGGATCGCAAGCGAATCATTGATCACATTCGTCGCATCTCGATTGAGCAGGCTGTCGAGCTTGGCACGATGGAGATGGAAGAAACGAAAATCGGCCGATTGGATCACAAGATTGAGAAGCTTCGCACGTTGGGGGAGCGGACCCCTGGCGTGGAATTCATGAAGTCTGATGTATTCAGTGGCGACTACGGTCTGGCGGTCATCGAACGTGCCCCATTCGGCGTGATTGGCGCCATCACCCCCGTCACGCATTCTTTGCCGACGATCACCGGGAACGCAGTTAACATGATTGCCGGCGGCAACACACTGGTCGTTAATCCACATCCCAGCGGCAAACTTGTGGCTGCGGAGGGTGTACGCCGATTCAATGAGGCGATCGCCAACGACGTAGGTATCGACAATTTGATTTGTGTGATTGCCGAGCCAACCCTCGAAACCGCCAATGCGTTGTTCGCTCATCGCGGCATTGCCTGCATTTGCGTCACCGGCGGTCCCGCGGTCGCGCGTGCGGCACTTAACAGCGGCAAACGGGCCATTGTTGCTGGACCTGGCAATCCACCGGTCGTCGTGGATGAAACGGCGGATCTGGATCGTGCCGCTCGGGCGATCATTCAGGGAGCGGCGTATGACAACAACCTGCTGTGCATTGCCGAGAAGGAAGTCTTCTGTGTCGAGGCTGTCTTTGACCAGATGATGGCCGCCATGGAACGCAACGGAGCGGTGCGTCTAAACTCCGAAGAAATCGAGCGACTGACGGCTGTTGCGATCACGACGGTCGGCGACGGCGAACATCGACACGAAGTCGCGGCGAAAGATTTCATTGGCCAGGATGCGAGTGTTCTGGCCCGCGCCGCTGGTCGGGAAGTGCCCGCCGGCACCGAACTGGTGTTCGGAGAAACGACCGAAAGTAATCCCTTCGTACCTGTCGAACAGATGATGCCGTTCCTGCCCTTCGTGCGTTGCCGTGATATCGACGAAGCGATCGCAAAGGCGAAGTACTACGAACACGGCTTCCGGCACACGGCCATTATTCACACGAACAACGTTCGCAATATGACCAAGATGGGTCGGGCGATGGATACCACGTTGTTTGTCAAGAACGGCCCATGTATGTCCTCACTGGGCTTGGAAGGAGAAGGGTATCTGTCCTTCTCGATCGCCACGCCGACCGGCGAGGGAGTGACCACGCCGCTGACTTTCACACGCGAGCGCCGCTGTTCGTTGATAGACGACTTGCACATCCTGGGCAGCGACTAAGTTATCCAAACAATAGCACCCGCAGACGCCGCTGCGGCGAGCAGTATTCGAGTATTCAACAGGTAGTAGGGACGCATGCTTAACGCCAAAGTCATCGCGAATGCGACCGCGACGCTCAAACATCCTTCGTTGGATGGGCAGCGGATGTTAGTGGTGCAGGCGTACGGTCCTGACGGAGCAACTCCGGATGGCGAACCCATGCTTGCCATCGACAAGCTTGGCGCCGGATGCGGAGCAGAAGTAATCATCACCAGCGATGGTCGTGCAACGAGGGCTGCTGTTGGCAGTGAAACCACGCCGGCTCGCTGGTTGGTCTTAGGAATTCGAGACGCGTGACACTCAGCCAAGAAGAACTTGAATGGATCGTCCGTGAGGTCGTCCGTCGCTTGCAACCTCACCAAACGAATGGTGCAGACACGGTTGCCGCGACTCGATTGTCGCTCTCGGAGCGATTGGTCACGACCGAGACCGTCCGCGACAGGCTCGAGGGCGTGACCGAGGTGACGACAATTGCGGGCGCAGTCGTTACGCCTGCGGTCGTTGACTTATTGAGAGATCGACAGGTAGCGCTGGTGCGAACCAGCAACGGCAAGGGAGCGGGACAGTGAGAATAGCTAAGATCCTTGGCACAGTCGTCCTCGGGCGCAGCCATCCAAGCTACGCGAACGCACGGCTCCGACTGGCTGTGCCAATGACCCTGGCCGAACTTGAGGCCAATGAGCAGCCGGCTGGTGAGTCGCTGGTACTGTGGGACGAACTCGGTGCAGGCAACGGGTCGCTCGTCGCTCTCAGCGAGAGTAGTGAGGCTGCTCAACCGTTCCGCCCGGACATCATACCGGTGGATGCCTACAACGCAGCGATCCTAGACAGTATTAGTTTTCCGTCGCATAGCTAGCAAGACAATTCAACAAACGAAGACCACAAGAGCCGAAACAAGAACTTAACAATGCCGCTGAGGTAACTGACTATGCAAAATGTCCATCGCATGAAGCAAGAGATCTGTGAGATTGGCGATCGAATCTACAAGAAAGGATTCGCGGCCGCCAATGACGGCAATATTACGTATCGCATCAACGAACGCGAGGTGCTCTGCACGCCTACGATGCACTCCAAGGGATTTCTGAAGCCCGAAGACATTTGCACCGTAGATATGGACGGCAACCAGATTGCCGGCAGTAAGAAACGTTCTAGCGAGGCGCTGCTTCACATAGAGATCATGAAGGCACGGCCTGACGTGAAGAGTGTGGTCCATTGCCACCCGCCCCACGCGACGGCCTTTGCCGTCGCTCGCGAGCCGATTCCGCAGTGCGTTTTGCCGGAAGTGGAGGTGTTCCTCGGCGACGTGCCCATCACCAAGTACGAGACGCCAGGAGGCAAAGCGTTTGCCGAGACCATCCTGCCGTTCGTGCAAAACACAAATGTCATCTTGCTCGCCAACCACGGCACAGTGAGTTACGGCGAAAACGTGGAGCGTGCGTACTGGTGGACCGAGATTCTCGACGCTTATTGCCGCATTCTGATCTTGGCGAAACAGGTCGGGAACGTCGAATATCTGACCAAAGATAAAGCGCAAGAATTGCTAGAACTCAAAGGCAAGTGGGGCTTTTCCGACCCGCGAACGTCCAAAGAGTTCGAGGACTGCGACATCTGTGCCAATGACATCTTCCGCGATAGTTGGCAAGAGGCTGGCGTTTCTCGACGCGGTTTTCCTGCTCCTCCGCCCATGCGAGATGGTGCCGAAGCAACTGCGGCGCCACTTGATCAAGAAGCTTTGGTCGAGAATATCACAAACCAAGTCCTGGCAGCACTTCAGAGTCGATGATATCAGGCTGTGTCATTCAGATTTTTATGTAGCCATAGGTATCACGAAGTCCTGACTGACATCGTCGCCGTCATCGAACGAGTAACAACAGCAGAGTAACTACTGAGAACACACCATGAAAGTTAGCATCATTGGCGGTGGGGGGTTGGTGGGATCGTGTGCTGGGTTCGCCCTGCAAACAGGCGGTATCGTGCGTGAGATCTCGCTCATTGACGTCAATGCCGAATTGGCGGCCGGGCAAGCGCTCGACTTGTTGCACGGTGGTCCGAGTACATCCGACCAGATCATTAACTCAGGCGGTTACGAGCATATCCCAGACAGTGACGTCATTTGCATTACCGCAGGCTTACGTCGCAAGCCCGATGAGAGTCGGCTCGACCTAATCAATCGCAACGTCGACTTGTTCGTCAAGATCCTCGACGGCGTCAAGCAAGCCGGCCCCAAGCAGTCGGCAATCGTATTTGTGGTATCGAATCCTGTCGATGTGCTGACGTATCTCGCCGCCGACCGACTTTCGCTACCGTCCAGCCAAGTCATCGGCCTAGGCACACAACTCGATACGATCCGATTTCGCAGCCTGATCGCTGCCGAACTCGGCGCCCCACCGACACAGGTAAAGGCGACCATCCTTGGCGAGCACGGCGACAGTATGGTGCCGGTTTGGTCAAGTGCAACGATCGCTGGAATGCCGATCGACAAATACCCTGGTTGGAATCCGAACTTGGCAAATCAATTGTTTACGCGGACCAAAGGCAGTGGAGCGGAGGTGATTCGTGGGAAAGGTGGTGCGGGGTTCGCAGTCGGCATTGCAATCCAGGATGTCATCGAATCCATCGCACTCGACAACCGCCGTGTGCTGCCTATTTCGAGTGTGCAGGCTGGCTGCTATGGAATTCGGGACGTGGCGCTGTCGGTTCCTACGGTCGTGGGCCGCACAGGCGTGATCGACCACTTGGAAGTGGAACTCTGGCCGAAGGAAATGCAGGGACTTCGTAACAGCGGCAATGTACTACGCCAGACCCTCGAAACCGTACTCGCGCGTATCGGACGCTGACCATCAAGGTCCATTGAGAGCCCGGTTGTTAACTCGTCTACGTTCCGCATAATTACGGATTCAAGTTCTATCTTTGCCCCGGCGAGTCAATTTGAATCTTAGAGGTGGCGGTGAGCGACGCAACAGTTATTGATGATCCCGACATCGTACTCGTCGGCAGCGGGATCATGTCGGCGAATCTCGGTGCGCTGTTGAAGCGGCTCGATCCCAACTTAAAGATCCAGCTCTACGAAGTCACTGACGAACTCGCTCAAGAGGCTTCTAACGCGTGGAACAACGCAGGCACCGGGCATGCCGGCATCTGTGAGCTTAGCTACACCCCCTTCGTTGGCGAAGACGGTTCGGTCGACATTACCAAGGCCGTCGAAGTCTTTCAGGAGTTCGAACAGTCCAAGCAGTTTTGGGCGCACGCCGTCTCCTCAGGCATGGTCGATCAACCTAGCGATTTCATCAACCCCGTGCCCCACGTCAGTTTTGTTTACGGGCAGAATCAGGTTGACTTTCTTACATCTCGTCACGAAGGGCTGAAGCAGCACCATTTCTTCCGTGACATGGAGTTCAGTACTGATCCGGACGTGATCCGCCAGTGGGCACCGCTGCTGATTGAGGGCCGCGCGGAAATGCCTGTTGCCGCCACCAAGATGGACGCCGGCACGGACGTCAATTTTGGCGCGATTGCTCGCAAGCTGATGCGTTGGCTGGATGAACAAGAAGGTTGCAACGTCGCGACTGGCCATCGGGTGGTTGACTTGAGTGAAACTCAGTCCGGCCATTGGGACGTCGAGGTCCGTGATTTGGCCACAGGTCGAAAGTTCACGAGTCGCGCGAAGTTCGTATTCGTTGGAGCAGGTGGAGGCAGCTTGCCGCTGCTGCAGAAATCTGGCATCCCAGAAAGTTTGGAATTCGGTGGATTCCCAATCGGCGGCCAGTGGCTTGTTTGTGACACTCCTGAAGTCGTGGCGCAGCATCAAGCAAAAGTCTATGGGCAAGCTCAAGACGAAGCACCGACCATGGCAGTGCCCCACCTCGATACGCGAGTGATCGACGGCAAAAAGGCCCTGCTGTTTGGTCCTTTCGCCGCGTGGACCACGAAGTTCTTGCACAAGGGCGGTCGCTGGACCGATCTTTTCCGCTCGCTGAGCCTTGGGAATGTCGGCCCGATGATCCGCGTCGGTCTGTCAGAGATTCCGCTGGTGAAGTACCTCATTGAGCAAGGAACCCAGAGCATGGAATCTCGTATCAAGCTGCTGCGGACCTACTATCCGCAAGCGAAGTACCGAGATTGGAAGTTGGTCGATGCTGGCATTCGCGTCCAGGCCATCAAGAAAGAGGACGGCCAGGCAGGAATTGTTCACTATGGGACCGAGGTGGTGTCTAACACCAACAAGACGATCGCAGCCCTGTTGGGAGCCTCGCCGGGCGCGTCCGTCTCGGTTTCGATCATGCTGGACGTGGTCGAAACCTGCATGCCACACCTGATTCATGAAGAGCCTGGGAAATCGATCATCAAGCAGCTAGTTCCTACCTACGGTTTGGACCTTCTGCCTGCCTCGGCCGCTGACGAATACACCAGCCTTAGCCGTGCGGCCGCGAGCGTTCTTGGGTTGTGCTAGCCTGGGGATCGCGCTCAACTTTCGTTGATCGGACAGAAATCCACTAAAATGCCCATTTTTTGAGGTGCTCGCTCTCCTGGAACCATCATAGATTTGTCGTATAATGGTAGTCTACTTCCTCTGGAGTTATGCCCGATGTCGTGCTCCAGGGATTTCAATAGGCGTCTAGATCGAATTCTGCTTCGCTTTGTGCGATCAAGCCACTTCGATTCGGTCTTCGTCGTACCAACCGAGCAATCGGCCTCGCAAACGTTTCAAATCTCCCAGGAGAAAACATGAGACTTCACTCGAATTCTCTTATCTGTCTAGCACTTGTGCTGTGTGTCTGGACGAGTGCTAGTTGCCAAGCTGAGGAGGGAAAATGGGTTTCGCTCTTCAATGGCAAAGACCTCACCGGATGGAAGGCGAACGAGAACAAAGACTGCTTTCGCGTCGAAGATGGCAAGATCATTGTCAACGGTAAACGCAGTCATCTGTTTTATGTTGGACCGGTAAATGACGCGAAGTTCAAGAACTTCGAGTGGAAGTGCGAGATCATGACGAAGCCGAACGCCAACTCAGGCATGTACTTTCATACTGCCTACCAAGATGAGGGGTGGCCTAGCAAAGGCTACGAGGTGCAAGTGAACAACACGCACGGCGATCCCAAGAAGACAGGCGGCCTATACGCGATTGCCGACGTGATGGACAAGTCTCCGGTGAAAGACGGCGAGTGGTTCACACAGCACGTTATCGTCAAAGACAAAAATGTCGTGATCAAGGTCAACGACGAGGTCACGGTCGATTATACTGAGCCGACCAACCCAAAACGTAACGAAGGATTCAAGGAGCGTTTGTTGTCAGAGGGCACCGTAGCCTTGCAAGGTCACGATCCGGGAAGTGAAGTGCACTTTCGAAAAATCATGATTAAGGTCCTGCCGTAGCTCCGCTACTGGTAATTCAATTCACGTCAAGAGATCAACATACTCATTCAAACGAGGGAACTTCAGCCATGTCCGAGACCAAGAACACCGTTTCGCGTCGCCGATTCATTCAGACGTCCACGGCAGGTGCCACTTTGATGGCCACTGCGACTAGCGCCGTCGCAGCCAGCACCGATGCCAACTCGAAGTTACGTATCGGTTTCATTGGTGTCGGCGGAAGATGCCAAGCTCATGTGGACAGCGCGATACAACTGCATTCCCGCGGAGGAACGGTTGAACTTGCCGCCGTGTGCGATGTCTACAACCGTAACAACACTCGCACGGCTGCCAAGATTGAGTGGAAGACCGGCAAGCGCCCAACGATCACGGGCGACTATCGTGACATCATCAACGATAAGTCGATTGATGCGGTGGTGATCGCGACACCTGACCACTGGCATGCTCGTCAGACGATCGACGCGCTCAAGGCAGGCAAGCACGTTTACTGCGAAAAGCCAATGACTCACACCGTCGAGGAAGCCCTCGCCGTGCACAAAGCATGGAAGGAATCGGGTCTCGTCATGCAAGTCGGTGTGCAGTCGACCTCACTGCCAGTTTGGGGCAAGGTCAACGAAGCGATTCGCGCTGGTGAACTTGGCAAAGTGCTGCAGTACCAGACCGAGTTCTTCCGTAATTCGGACATGGGGCAATGGCGATATTATGGCCTCAGTAAGGATATGTCGCCCAAGAACATCGATTGGGACATGTTCCTCGGTCGCGAATTCGATCTGGCTCCCGACATGCCATTCGATCGTGCCAAGTACGCCCAATGGCGTTGCTACTGGGACTTCGGCTCGGGGATGTTCACCGACTTGTTTGTCCATCGCACGACGTCCATGTTGAAGGCGACCGGTTTGCGTTTCCCAGGCCGTGTCGTGGGAGCGGGCGGAACGTACCTCGAGTACGATGGACGCGGTGTGCCAGATGTGGCGACCGTTGCGGCCGACTTCCCCGAAGGCGTGCAAGGTCTCGTGACCGCGACGATGTGCTGCGGCAACACCCCGATCCGCCAAATGATCCGTGGGCATCACGCTTCTGTCGTGTTCGGCACGGGCGAGGAGTTCACCGGCTACGATGTGGTCGCCGAGCGTCCGCAAGTGACCCACGACAGTTCGATCGTCGACAAGCGAGTGGAAGTCGGCAAGGTCGAGAACACTTCGCTAACGCACTTCCAGAACTTCACGGAGGCCGTTGCTGCAGGCGATCCCGACGCAGTGAACTGCTCGCCAGAGTTGGGTGCTGCCGCCATGACCGTTGTGAAACTTGGTGCTCGCAGCTACCGCGAAGGCAAGGTCTATCACTTCGATCGTGATTCGATGACGTTCTCCGATGGCAACAGCTCCTGGGCTGACGGATGGCAGAAAATGTCCGAAGCCCGTGCCAAGCCAAAGCACGTCCCCGGTTGGCACGCTGGCGATAAGGGCAGTCTGTTGATTCCAAAGCCCTATCAGAAGTTGGCCGGCCCGTGGACCAACGGCAACGATCCCGCTGCCACCTCTTGAGAGCCGAAACGACGCATATCGCTAAGGAAAGGCTAAGGGTACGCCCATGGATCGACGTAGATTTTCCAAGGTACTCGTGGTTGGCTCTGCAATCACGGGTACCACGATGCTGAGGCGGGCTTCGGCGCAAACGACGCAAGAGGAAGTTGCGACGAGCTCTGCAAGTCCTCCCTTGCGGCGCAATCCGATTGCCGTTTCGACGTATTCCTTCTGGCGGTTCAAGAAGGATTCGAAGCTGTCGATCGAGCGCTGCATTGACGAAGCGGCGCGGATGGGATTCGACGGTGTCGAGATCCTGCACATCCAAATGGAGAGCGAAGAACCGGGCTATCTGCAAAGACTCAAGCAGCGAGCCTTCGTCAACGGCTTGGACTTGTGCGGGTTCAGTACTCATCAGGGATTCGTCTCACCGGATGAAGAGAAACGCCAACAGAATATTGATAAGACGATCAAAACGATCGAGTTGGCTTATCAATTGGGCATCCCAACCATGCGCGTGAACACAGGGCGTTGGGGCACTACCAAGAGCTTTGACGCGCTGATGGCCAATCGAGGCATCGAGCCGACGTTGCCTGGCTACGACGACGAAGATGGGTTCAAGTGGGTGATCGACTCGCTCGAGAAGTGCCTGCCCACCGCCGAAAAGTGCGGCGTCACACTCGGCCTTGAGAATCACTGGGGCTTGGGGCGCACACCTGAAGGTGTACTGCGGATCGTCAATGCGATCGATTCGCCTTGGCTACAGTGCACGCTCGACACGGGGAACTTCTTGGAAGACCCGTACGACAAGCTCGAACAGATGGCACCTAAGACGGTCTTTGTGCAAGCGAAGACTTACTACGGCGGGGGCCTCTGGTACGAACTCGATCTGGACTATCCGCGAATCGCCAAGATGCTCAAGAAGCACAACTACGGTGGCTACATCTCGCTGGAATTCGAAGGGGAGGCCGACTGGCAGAAGGCGATTCCGAAGAGCTTGGCTCTACTTCGCGACGCGTTTGTGGCAAGCTAATCGCGCTGCGATTGTAGTTCAGCTGTCGGTGCGTCTTCGGCCACCTTCTGGCACTCTTGGCCATCGTGGTAGCTGACTGCGTTGCCCCCCTCGGCAGAGGACGATTTCAGCGCCACTTCGACTCGCTGCAAAGCGGACCCTGGATGCTCATCACCCAGCACTTCCACCGCGCCAATGCTCACCGCGTAACTTAACGAAGCGTATTTCGCATCGGAGTATTGAGATGCGTTTGCTCGTAAGCGGGTGAGCGGGACCAAAGCGTTTGTAAGATCCGTCGCAGGCAGCAGGATGCCCAGGCTATTTTCGTCGAACCGCGCGATCAGGTCAGTGTCACGAAGCACCGAACTGGCGAGTTTTGAAATCGTCGCGAGCAGGCTCTTGCGAGCGTGCGCGTCGTGAACCGTATCGTCAAGATCCTCATTGAACTCGACTATCGCCAGACTAAGTTTCGTGCCATAGCGATTCCGCTCGGCGGCCCGACGGCGTAGCTCCTCCAGAAACACCTTCTGAGATGGCAGACCCGTCACTTCGTCGGTGTAAGGGTCGGAACCGCCGCGAGAGTCGCCGCTCTTCGTTTGATCTTTGATTTCGGTGGCCATGCCATTGCCAAATTGTTGGCACGTGCTTCCGTCGTGAAAGTGCACGCGATTTCTGCCTGCTTCCTTCGAGCTGTACAAGGCCGCGTCGGCGCGTTGCACAAATGCGGTCGCATCTTCTCCTTCGCGAATCTGAGCAATGCCGACACTGACGGTTAATCGTAAGATCAGCCCGTTGAACGGAAATCTGGAAGATTCAATCAGCGCGCGAATCCGCTCGGCCACCTCTTTGGCCAGTTCGATATTTGTTTCCGATAGCACGACCGCGAATTCCTCGCCTCCGTATCTGGCGATCAAATCGGCTTCGCGAACGGTATTGGCAAGTTCGTCCGCAACGGCACGCAGCACCGCGTCGCCTGCCTGGTGACCGTAGCGGTCGTTGAACTTCTTGAAGTAGTCGATGTCCAACAAGACCAGCGAGAGGTCCTTCGCGTTTCGGTTCCAATCAGCGATGCGCCGAGCTAACTCAAATTCGTAGGCGCGTCGGTTTGCGACGCCGGTCAGAGAGTCGGTAAGGACGTCCTTTTTGTGGGCTTCAGTCAAATGATCCATAGCTATACGCCATCGATCGCTCAATGCACCCACGATCACTCCAATCAACACTAACGTGGCCGCCCACAGCAGAAACACGGCTAGCGTCATCAACGGAATGCCATCGACAGCCTCTGCATTGAGGTTGGGGACGAAGATAATCAGCGAGGACAGAATGCATAGGAGCGCCATCAGCCGTGCTCGCTGTCGACCCTGCAGCGCCCCAGTCAGCACGACCGGGACATAAAACAAGTGCAATAGCACTGGCGTTTCGACCGAGTAGTAGCCCATCAACGCGCTCACGCCGAACACGAGCGCGATCAAGGCCGTCTCGAGCAACGGATGGCGAATTTGCGAGTGGTTTTGAATGTCTTCTGGCACGCTAAAATTCGATTTGGTTTGTTTGCGAAAGTCGACTTGCGAAGTGATTCGGATTCCGATGATCGGAGACGGAGCGGTACGTGTTGTCTGTCTTCTAGAGCGTAGGTCGCATAGCGTGGGGCGGCACTAAAAACACGCAATTTGATTGCATTCCACGCTCATACTGCACCCATAGTGAAGCTGCAGATTGGTAGCCACTCGGAGAATAGCCATAAGTGGCACAACCCCCGGCTCCCCCTGGTAGCGGTATACGGTTCGTATCGATTGTGCGCGATAAGTACGGTGCATGCTGCTTCAAGCGATGTGCCCGACCACATTCACAAAGAAATCGGCCTAGCTGGCGATGACGTCCCCACGGTAAGTTGCTGTCACCCAGGTACCGCCAGTTCACCGCCGTAGCCTGCTCAACACTCAGCAGTCTCTGGGGCGAAACCATGTGAACCAACGGTCAACTTGATGGGAATTGCTTATCGAGGAATCGGCGTCTGGCTTTTTGTTTTGCCACGCGGAATCCACCCGCTTACAATCACGGCTAGCGTCTGATCACCAACGGTCTGAACGTAGAGATTCTTGTTCTGAATTCTGCTCATCGATGATTCTTAAGCGGCAGTTTTGTCTACCTCCGGAGAACACACATGAAAGCTTTGCTACGCAGTAAGCGACCTCGCACAATCTCATTCACTCGGCACACCAATTCCAAAAGACTCCACCTTGAGTGCCTCGAAAACAAGAATCTGCTCGCCGGCGACGTTACGGCCGCGATCGTGGGCGGCGATTTGGTCCTCACCGGCGACGCGGTGGACAATTCGTTTTTCCTCCGTCGAGACAACAGCCTCCCCAGTCCCGGACCGGGAGATCTCGTCGTGGTGGGCTTTAACGGGACGACAATCAATGGTGTGACGGCGGACATCAGCAGCGGACTCTCCGAGGTGCCGTTGAGTGTCTCAGGTGATGTGATCGCCGATCTGAGCCAAGGTAGCGACCTCCTGGGAGATTCGTTCACAGTTGGCACAAGCACCGCCGCCCCGTTTGGTCAGTTAGAACTGCTCGGCAGTATCGTCGTCGATGGTGGTACCGGCGATGTCAGCCTCAGTCTGAACAATGTCAACGTTGCCGGAGACGTTACCTACTCGGATGCCTCGGGAGCACTGCAGTCGAGTGTGCTCGCTGAGGACTCGATTATCGGCGGCGACTTTATTTCGCAGACGCGAGCCGCCAGCAATGAAATCGGCGCCGACGATACGACCATCAGCGGCGATATGATTTTCCTCGTCGACAATGCGGCGAGTGACTCTTTTGTGACAAACACCGCCGCGACAATCGCCGGAGACTTCCGCTTCGAGTCCAACGCCGTCACCACCACGACCAGACACGATGGCTCGAGCGTGGGCGACGACCTGATCATCATCACCGGCGATGGCGAGGACTTCATCGACCTGAACCAGACGACCGCGCTGGTCGGCAACACTATCGGCGACGATCTGCGGATCTTGACCGGCGGTGGCAACGACGAAATCATCCTGACGAACATTAACATCGGCGACGACCTGCAGTATCGCGGCGGCGACGGGGACGACGAGTTCTTCTTTGAACCGGTCGGCGTCACGAACGTCGTCGGAGATGATCTCTACGCCACCGGTGGCGATGGTGACGATGGCATCGGCATCGAAGACGTCACCATCGGCGACAAACTCCGCGTCAGTGGCGGCGCTGGCGATGACGTCGCGGCCGTGACCAACACGATCGTCGGTCGATCCACGCTGATCAGCCTCGGTACCGGCTCGAATGAGGCGTCTGTCGAGGAATCAAATGCTGGACTCGCCCTCACGATCGTGGGACGTGGCACCAACGATATTTCCTTGGACGGGGTCGACGCGTCGCACTTTGTCACGATCATCACCTCCAGTGGTGATGACAGCGTCAGTCTGAACGCGGTGAACACACATTCCGCGTTGGTTGCCACCAAAGCAGGTAACGACGAGGTCGAGATCACCGAGTCGGTATTCGACTATCTGTTTGTGCTGCTGGGCAGTGGCGACGACACACTGACGCTGGAAGGCGTGACCGTCGAGCGGTTTGCTCTGCTCAGCGGCGGTTGCGGCACGGGAGATGAACTCGTCGACAACGGCGATAACGACATCAATTTCGCCATCGACTTCGCTTTCGAGACCGGCACGATCTGACTAGTTCAACAGCAATCGACACTCCCTCAGCCCAAGTTCGGGTTGAGGGAGTTTTTCATGCGCGGCTACGGCACGGCGACCCGCTGCCAGCTGCCAGGACTGATGACAAATGGGCCCGTTCCGCCAGTGCTGATGTACGTACCGTACACGCGATACTGAAGAGAGTTATTCGAATCGGCGTTCCACCAGCCCACGCCGCCACGGATGAGGTGCGAGTTCGTTTGGGTCGCACCTCCCTCATAGTGCACGATCGCACAGTTGCCGCCGCCCGTTTGCTCCATCACGAAACAATATCCGACACCGGGCGTGAGCCCCGTGGCGGTCGACAAGTGGAACGGGTGGTATGCAGGACTCCCGTTGGGCGGCAGCGCCGATTCTGGAATGGCCTGCGCTTCCAGCAACGTTGCCGGCTCGCCATTGATGTCGCTTGAGTAAAGCTTGAAATCCATCGTCGCGGAGACGGCGCCATGCCCTTCCAGGTAAATGTCGATGCGATCGATACTCCAACTCGTGGCTTCTGCCGGCAGATCAGGAACAAAGTACTGTCCCAGAAACACTGAGGAATTTACGTTTTCGTTTGTGTTGAAACCCGTGAAGCTCTTCAGTAGCTGCTGCGACGATTGGCTTTCGGATGTTGCGCCTTGCGCGTAGGTCACACTGTAACGGTACTCCGCGGTTCCGCAACGCCCGATCCCCTGGATCTCCACCTCCTGGGTACTGTCGTTTCCCAGGTTGTTGTCCGTATTGTCGAGGAAGCGGAAGATGATGTCTTCCGTGCTACCCATCGGGTTTCTGACGTTTTCGTCTCCGTGGTTGTAGTTGTCGCGCCAGTTTGGGTCGAGATCGATCGCCGCCATTGCCATTTCCACGCCACTCTGAGCCAATTGGCGGGCATAGGCGCGTTCGTTTTGCGCAGTGGCTGATTTCAGTTCCAATCGCGACAGATGGATCGAGGTCAAGCCAATCAAGGACACGATCACGGCGGTGCCCAGCACCGCGACGTACACCGAGCCGTGCCGTGCTTCGGGCTGTCGTGTGGAAGAGAACATCAATTCGGATCCTCCACGTGGTTGATAAGATTGGTGACCCCACGCGCCGTTTGCGCTGGTGTGCCTACGGAAAGACTCGTCTCGATCAACGATACGACGGTCGTGTCCACGGTCGGTGCTTGCTCGAGCGCCCCATCCTTGGAACGTAATCCGATCCTTGTTGTCACGGTGCTATCGGGCGCTGTGACCGTGACCGTGATCCGCTTCAACCCCGTGTCGTAGGCCAACCAGACGTTCCCATTGATCCGCTCTGCCCAGAAAACTGTTACGCTCCGCCTCCAACCGGTGTACTCTGGCAGTGCATTACCCGTACGATCTTGTACCGTTGTCGTCGACCAGTTGTGGTAGTCGCCCACGTCGTCGAAGTCTTCCCGAGTGACACTCGCTTCGCCAGCGTTAGTGCTGTTCGCACCGCTGTCGTCCTCGGGGTCAAGATAGGGCAGCGCTATGATCTCGGCCAGCAATCCTTCGGCGAGCAGCGGGCCATCCACCAACGTGCTGCTGACCGCCTTCGTGCGGACCGACGCGCCCAGCAGTGACACCGAGCCCACCACCAGCAGCCCGACGAGCAGCGAGGAGGACACGACCTCGACGAGGGACGTCGCATTTCGATTCATATTGCGGGTTCGATTCATGACTAGCCGCCACTACGGACTGGGATCGGGTTCAATGGCAATTGTTATCGTGCGATACTCTTCACTCTTTGTAATTGTGAAGTCCGCAGTTCCCGAACTTCCGGCACTACTTTGAATCTGGTAAGCAGCTGCTCCAGAGCACGAGCTGCTACCACCACCACTTTCATCGCAGGTGATCGTCGTATGATCCGTCATGCCAGCGTCATCGACATTGATGTCGTCGTCGTCGAAACCGCCGATGCGCAGAATCATGCAGTTGTCTTCGGTCGTCGTTACGGCACTCGTTGCGGCGCTGCTAGATTTACCTTCACTCGTGGCATCGTCATTGATTGGGTTGGCTGGATTGTGGCCGGTAAACCGCATGATCCAGCCATAGGCCTGTTCGCTACTGCCCCAATCGAAAGTGTAGTTGGAAGGCTCCGACGAGCCTGCGAGTCGCCACCAAACGCCCAACGTCATTTTCTCATCGTCGTCTGAGAGCATGTAAAGCTCCGTCCAGCCGCTCGCCGCGGGCGAGAGGGTTTCTTCGCCATCAGTCACTAAGGCGGCTATCAGCAGGTCGCCATTCGCAACGCCTGGTGGTGTGTCGATCGTAATCGTGTCGGTATTGCTGCCTTCAATTTGTTCCGTGAACTCTTCAAAAACGATGCCGGCTTCGGGGGTCTCGGTATCGTCCCCCGCGCCCGCACCCCACTCGAGAGCGCGTTGCATGATCGTGAGACCATCAGTGTTGAGCGTGGTGACGTCAAAGCTGCTCTCGCCCCACGGAAGCTGACACCGCCGTCCTGCGGCCGCGCTGCTGTCGGCGAGTTCATCCCCCGCGTCGAGAATCAGCAGCGTTGGAAACTGCAAGACGGAGCTGAAGTCCGCGATGGTCGCGGCGTCCGGCGCGAGCGTCGAATTCGTCCACTTCGTCGACAGGTCAGCAGTTGAGACGGTCAGTTCTCCCTGAGCAAAGCCCTGAGTGATGTAGTGCGTGTCGTTCACGATCTCGATCGTTGCTTGCGACGCAACGTACGCCGTCAGACTGACGTAGAAACCAAGAGTTGCCGCGTGTGCGTGCGATTCGGTGACGACCCCGATCGCCGCATCGTTGAGCTTGGTGCTCAGCGTACCTGCGTTGCACTGGCCAGAGACGTACACAACCGTCGCTTCGGCCAACTCCGTATCAAACTCCGCCTGCGTGGCTTCCTGCGAGATGACGGTTACGTCGTAGCCCCAACCTTCCATCAGATCGATGCGATCTTGTTCGGCGGCCGTTGGGGTACCCAGTCCGCCATCGCCATCGGCATATTGTCCCGAGACAAACAAGATGATCGGCAACGACGTCGTACCCTCAATCAGCCGGGTCGCCCAGGCGAGAGAAAACGACTGAACTTTCTCGGCTATTTTTTCCGTCTTACCGTTATACGTGTGATCCAAGTCCGATCCGGCGACCCCCGACCAGTAGTAGCGAATGGTCTCGGGGACGGTATCACCATCGCGATCAGGCACCGTCATCGTGACCGAGGTGTTGGTCAATTCCGAAATCGTCACCGCGGAATGCAGATCGTGGTTGATCTGCTCAATAACACGATTGGTCTCGTTGGCCGTCGCGAGCGACCCCGACTCAACGTCGAGTGTCTCACTGGCGATGAAGATGGCTGAAGCCAGCCCCGCGACCAGCACCGTCGACGCGGCGGATGCGATGACGACTTCCAGCAGTGAAAACCCTGCATGCTGCCGCAGTTTTTCTCGTAATGACTTCACGCAAACCTCGTGGAATCTGACGCAGCTGTGATCAACGCTCACAACACATCGGCCTCGCCGTTTTCCTCAAGCTCAACGGTCTTCTGCACACTGCCCGCCTGCACGACAATGGTGCCATCCGAGTCGGGACGCCCATACATGTCAAACACCACGACCGCGTCACCGCCGAGCGAAGCGCTCACCAGCGTCGCAGAAAACGGGTTCTTAGAAAGACTAGTCACAAATGCATTGGCACTGTTGTTGACATCGGCAACACCCACGAGCGTGTAGGAGTTGGTCTCCGTGCTGAACTGCACGGTCCGGCTTTGACTGCTTCGCTGCGCTTCACTGCGGGCGTAGTGCAGGTCATGCACGACGCGTTTGGCGGCCATCTCGGCCTGGTAACTGGCGATCGAGGCGAAGTAACTCGGCGCGGCCACACCCGCCAGGATGCCCATCAGTAGGACTGTGATGACCACCTCGATATAGGTAAATCCGCGCTGGAGCTGCGTCTTCGATAGCATGCGAATCCCACCGGTGTGATGTTACTGCGAGGCTGCCGACATCGACTTCCGATTAGGTCTTTCGCGGGGCAGGTAGGCCTCGCGCATCGCGATGATCTCGGACTCGATCTGCACAAACGCGTCGACCGCTTCGGGATCCCATTGAGTGCCAGAGCCTTGTCGCAAGATGCTAATCGCTTTTTCGTGAGGCATGCCGGTGCGGTAAGCGCGGTTGCTGGTCATCGCGTCGTAAGCGTCCGCCACCGCGAGAATTCGCCCATCCAGTGGGATGTTGGTCCCCGCTAGCCCATCGGGATAGCCTTTGCCATCCAAGCGTTCATGGTGGTGCAACACGCCGGGCAACACGTAGCTAAGTTGCTGCAAACCTTGGAGGATCTGCCAACCCTCGTCTGGATGGCGCTGAATCTCGGCGAACTCTTCGTCCGTCAAATGCCCGGGCTTGTTGAGAATTGCGTCGTTGATGGCGATTTTCCCGACATCGTGCAGCAATCCCGTCAGATAGAGCAACTCGCAGTCTTCTTCGTTGTAACCAACCTGTCGGGCCAAGCGTTTGGCGTACAGCGCGACACGTTCGCTATGACCACAGGTGTATTCATCTTTGGCTTCCACGGCCGACACGAGCGTGCGGACGACGTTCACCAGCAGCACTTCCCGTTCTTGAAATAGCGCGAGGTTGTTCGCGTGAGAAGCGATCATTGCCGCGGCTGTCGACAGCAACGAAGCTTCGCTGGTGCCGAATTCGTGCTGATTGAGGCGCCACTCCGGAATCGCGGGTTCGTCAGTACCCGCTTCGGAGATTCGATTGATCGCCAGGAACCATCCCAGTGGGTCGGCTTCGTCCCCCACAACGACAATCACAAAGTCTCGCACGCCCGGAAAATCGTGGGCGGCGTCCGTCTCGCCAAAGGCGTTTTTGATCACGGGTTGATGCTGCGCGGCCGCTCGAAAATGTCGCAGCAACGACTGCACAACTTCTGTCTCGTGTTCGAAACCGTCAATTCCTTCTGCGTGGCAGGCGGCGAGGAGCTTCAATTCTCCGTCGTCGTTGCCGACATAGTACAACTCCTCGGCATGAGTCGATTTGGCAAGTTCTTCAATCGACGCGTTGACGAGTTGATCAATGCTCTTCGCATTAGTGCGCAGCCCCAATCTCTGCGCCATCGATCGCAGAAATGTCAGTTCCTCGAAGTCGTCGCTGACTTGCTTTAGGAAGTAGTCGTTTTCTTCGCGCACTTGAGCCAGCTCCGTCTGCTGCTGAAAAAACTGGCTGCCGAGTTCGGCGAGTCCGAGCAACCGGCCTGGGCTGTCCGTATGTACCGTTGTTGTCGCAGCGATCTTCCGCCCGAGCGGAATCACGAGAAGATACTCACCCGGCGACTGCTCAAGCACTGTGCCGATGCCGGTACTGGTTGTGCTGTCCATCAGCGCAAGCAAATCATCGCCGACACTCATGGTCGAGGGATCGTCGAGGCCCAAGCCTTCTCGTCTAGCAGAGGACTCACTCAGCGTCCAACCTTCGGGCTGCTGGCTGTACCACAGCTCTACTGATTGACCGAGCGCCCGCTCAAGTGCTGCGAGTGCTTTCTCGTGCCAAGTCTGGATCGGATCTTGACTGACTGTCAGGGTTGTGACCATTTCTTGCCCCAATACTCAACGATGCGAAGCTTTCGCACTCCGCGGAGCTCGAACCTCACGCGCCGCGTCGTGGTTTCGGTACTTCGAGCCTTGTTCCAAGCAAGCCTAGCTTACGTTAAGGCCTCGTACCTACTTCACCGTGGGCGGCAGCAAAGACCATGTGTTGGTGAGCATTGCAACGGTTGTGAGGATTAGCAGGCGATGAGGTTGAACACTGAACCGATGCAGCCCGGAAATATGAGCTAGTCTTACTTCCGCAGACCAGATTTTTTCTGGGCTAGATAGCAATTCCAGATATGCAAGCTACGTTTGCGTAGATAGATCAGATTTTCTTAAGGGAGGCTGCAAGATGAAGGGCAGGTCAGGTTTCACACTCGTTGAATTGGTGGTGGTGATTCTCATTCTAGGAATCCTCGCCGGTGTCGCGGCACCCAAGCTGTTCGATACGTCGGCCAAAGCTACTGACAACAGCGTGAGGACTTCGCTCGCGATTATCCGCGATGCGATTGAGCTGTACGCCGCAGAGCAAGGGTCGGTACCCACGTGGTCCAACGAAGCCACCTTCAAGAGCGATTTGGATCCGTACATCCGTGGTTCCGTTTTCCCGACGTGCCCTGTTGGCGCAAACGCGGGGGCCAGCACGATTTCAAACGCTGGTGCAACCGATGCCGCGACCGCGTGGCGTTACAACGGTGGTGAGTTCTTTATTAATGATGGTGGCGCGTCCGCCAGCGGTATTGGAAACTACGACACGTTTTGACCTTTGACGGTCGCATCTTAGGCGACTTCACGCTGGGTGTTCGGTAAACGAATTAACCAAACATCCGTTAGAGCGACATAAATCTTCAAAATTGGATGGATGGGGCAATGGAAACGAGAGTTAAGCGAGCATTGATCGTCGACGACAACGTCGCGTTGGCTCGGGTGACTCAGTTTGCCCTGGACGGGGCCGGCTACGAGACCGAGACCGCATTCAACGGCCGCTTGGCCTTGGATGCCGCCTTGGAAACTCAGTTCGACATCGTCATTACCGATCAGCAGATGCCGGAAATGACGGGCGTGGAGCTGTGCCAAGGGCTACGCAGCCGACCCGAGTATGCCGACTGCCCGATAATCTTGTTGACAGCGAAAGGCCTCGAGTTGGAACTGCCGCGTCTGCGCGACGAGCTCGGCATCGACGCGACATTTGCCAAACCGTTTAGTCCTTCAGCGATAGTAAAAGCCTGTGGAGAACTACTGGCCACCGCAACAGTTGAGCCGGAATGCGTTTCGTGACCGATTTCTCAACCGGCTGGCGCAACGCCCAATTTGAACATACCGCGGTACCGACATGCTTCGTAGCAGCTCCAACTTGGGCCTTCCGAGGAAAGTAGTTGTCTTCTATCTACTTTTCTCCTTGGTTGCCGTAAGCTGGCTGGCGGTCGGGCTGCTCTTTACTTCTCACTCAGTCGCAGAATCGCGTACTACCAGCACGAGTCTGGCAAGCTTGGGCAAGACTGCCGCTGCGCTGGAACTGGACTACTTGCAAAATGGCACTGCGAATCTGCAGCAGATCCTCCAGTCCAACCAATGGTCGAGCGGCTTGCAGAGTTACGCCGTCGTCTCGCTAGAAGGTACGGTGCTCGCCCACTCAGACCTGCAGTCGATCGGGAAACCGGCGAACGAAACCCGGGGCGAACAGCTCAGCTGGGGCACGGTCTCCGGAGTTCGATACGAAAATGCTCGCGGCCAAATCGTCAACGAATATCGGGTTCCGCTTGTAGCGCACGAGGATCACTTCGGCACCCTCAGGGTTGCCGTCAACCAGCTGAGTTTCTGGCGCACGCTTGGCGAAATCGCCCGACTTGCACCCACCGTCATTCTTCTGCCGCTTGGCCTGATTGCGGTTGGTGGATTGTATCTCGCGCGTCTGGCCAGTCCCGTGGCAAAAGTCGATGCCCAGTTGCGTCGCATCGCGCTCCAGCGGCCAACCATCGACGTCGAGATCGAACCGCTGCCTGCCAACGATGCGGTTTCGATTGGGTGGAACCGTCTTGTGAAGGCGTATCAGTCGCTGAACTCATCGAAAGACAGCGACGGGCTCGAAAGTCGTTTGTCAAAGGTGATCGCCGCCCGCGGACAAGGCCAGATGCAAGCGGTCTTGCACAACCTCGCCGAGGGAATCGCGGTAACGGATATGGAAGGTCGCATCACGTTCGCCAACCGCGCAATTTCCGCACTGCTGGGGACCGAAACGACCAACGAGGAACTGGCGGGAATCGAATTGGAAGGCTATATCCTGGCCGCGTCTGGACAAGCGGACAGTCGCCGGTTGTTTGAGGAAGACAACACCCATCGGCCGATGATCACAGAGTGCGAAAGTCAGACCGTGGCCGACCCACGGACGCTACGGATTGCTCGCCTTCCGATGCAGGAAGAGTCGATGCACGGCCATGTCTGGTCGGTACGCGACATCACTCAGCAGAAGCTCACCGAAAAAACCCGCGACCAGTTCATCGACGTGGCAACGCACGAACTCCGCACTCCACTGTCAAATATTAAGGCGTACGCCGAGACGCTCGTGACCTGCGATTCCATCGAAGTCGAACAGCAAAAGGAGTTCTGCAACATCATCAATTCCGAGGTGACGCGCTTGGCTCGATTTGTCGACGACTTGCTCAGCATAAGCAGCATGGAAGCCGGTTCCATTGTCATCGATCGGCAACGGACGATCACAGCAAAGCTGTTCGAGGAGGTCTTAACAAAAGTTAGGCCACTCATGAAGCAGAAGAACATCGATTTCGTCGTGCAGCTTCCCGAGAAGATGGCTGATGTCGAGGTCGACAAGGACAAAGTCGTCGCGGTTGTGGTGAATCTGTTGGGCAACGCCGCCAAGTACACGCCCGAAAACGGGCGAGTCACCCTACGCGTCAAGATTGATGAGGCGCAGTTGCACATCACCGTCGAAGACACGGGCATGGGCATCGCTTCCGACGAGGCTTCCAAGGTCTTTGACAAGTTCTTCCGCAGTAGTGATCCTCGCGTGCAAGGAGAGACCGGCACAGGCTTAGGCCTCGCGCTGGCCCGCGAAGTCGTTCGCATGCACGGCGGAGATATCACCGTGGAAAGTCAGATCGATCAAGGGTCGACATTTGAGGCGACGATTCCGATCAAGTAAGGACCCCACGCCATGTTTCAATTCGAATCGCAGGGCGCTGTCGAGGTCCTTTCCCCCGAAACCGCCCTCAATCACGAGAACATCGACAAGCTCAACGAAGCGTTCGCAGCAAAGTCGTTCGCGGGACAGCCGATGGTGGTGCTCGACATGAGTCGAGTGGCGCTGGTCGATAGTGCGGCGCTTGAGGCACTGCTCGACATTCAAAAGCAGCTGCGCGAGTCGGCCGGCACCCTGAAAGTCTCCGGACTAACGCAGCTGGTCGAGGACGTCTTTCGCATTACCGGTTTGGCCGAACGTTTTGAGACTTATCCAAACACCAAAGCGGCGGTGGGGAGCTTTGTGAAATGAGCGTCGTCGACGCTACGCCTGTCAACGAAGAGCACGTGCTCCCCTTGACCGTCCCATTGGACGCCGAGGCGGACGGCGCGCCGCTCACCCGTGCGCCAGTGCGTGGGCCTCTCGGACAGCAACTGCTCAGTGCTAACCTCATCGAATCGGATGAGTTGGAAGAAGCCCTCAAATTTCAATCGCAAAACAATCAGAAGCTGGGCGAAGCGCTGCTGGAATTGGGTTTTGCCAGCGAAGAACAGCTCCTGCCGTTCATCGAAGCTCAGTTGGGTGTGACGGGCGTTCGTCTGAGAGAGGGCATGTTGGACCCGATTGCGGTGCGACTCCTGCCCCGAACTCTGGCCCAAAGCTTAATGTCACTCGCTCTGTTTCGCATCAAGAACACGCTGATTGTCGCGACCGACGATCCGCTGGACTTAGATCGCATTGACCGCATCGAGCGATTTACGGGCTTGGATGTACGACCCGTATTCGCGTTCAAGGTTGCCATCGAGCGCATGTTGCGCCGTGTTTACGACGAGGACTTTCGCGTTGACGCCGTGACGGCGGACCTCGACGACTCGGACGTGGAGCTGCAGCTCGAGTCGTCCGATGTCGATGTGGCATCAGTGCACGATCTGGTCGATGGCAGCCCCGTCGTTAACCTGATCAACTATCTGGTGTTGCAAGCCATTCGAAAGAACGCGAGCGACGTTCACATTGAGCCGAGTCGCAACTTTGCCTCGGTCCGCTTCCGTATCGATGGCCAGCTGGTCGAAATGCTTCGTCCGCGGCGCGATATCTACCCAGCCATGGTTTCGCGTATCAAGGTGATGGCCAAGCTCGACATCGCTGAGCAGCGCGTCCCTCAAGACGGCCGCTGCCAGGTGATTGCCGACTCAAAACAGGTCGACTTACGTGTCGCCACGTTGCCAACCGTCCTCGGCGAGAAGATCGTCATTCGTGTCTTGGATAAGCAACGCCTGACGTTCAATCTCGATCGACTAGGTATTTCGCCAGAAACCCTGAACCTGGTCAAGCAACTTTTAGCGAAGCCGCATGGACTGATGCTGGTTACGGGACCCACTGGTAGCGGAAAGACGACGACGCTCTATTCCGCACTGGAACTCATCAAATCAGTGCATCGAAATATCATCACCGTCGAGGATCCGGTCGAGTACCAAATCGAGTTGGTCAACCAAGTGCAAGTCGACGCAACGCGTGGCGTGAGCTTTCCGAGAGCGTTGCGCTCGATCTTGCGGCAAGACCCCGACGTGATCATGGTCGGTGAGATTCGCGACGCCGAGACTGCGCAAGTGGCGGTGCAAGCGGCCCTGACGGGTCACTTGGTACTGAGTACGTTGCACACCAACGACAGCGTGAGCGCTATCACGCGGATGATGGACATGGGCATCGAGAGCTACAAGCTCGCTGCCGCGATGGTGGGAGTCGTGGCTCAACGCCTCGTTCGCACGATCTGCCCAAGTTGTCGAACTTCGTACTACCCCAGCGCCGAGTATTTGGAGGCCTTGCACTATCAAGGTGACAAACGTCGAAGTTTCTCCAAAGGCGAAGGTTGTCGAGAGTGTTTCGACACGGGCTTTCAAGGAAGAATCGGCATCTACGAAGTCCTGCCTGCGGATGCGGATCTGCGTCGAATGATCGCGCGAGAGGCCCACCTCGAAACCATTTCCAACTGGGTCCGCGAGCAAGAGTATCCGACGTTGCTCAACTGCGGCTTGGAACTCGCCGAACGCGAAGAGACGAGTCTCGAAGAAATCGCGCGAGTCGCATTATTCGATTGATCCCATCTTGCAATCAGTATTCAAATCCTTGATCACAGTTCATTATCCCTACGATGCCAACTGCAACCCTCGAAAACTCGAATCTCACTGACGGCTCAACTTCCGATGGCATGCTCTCGGATTGGGAGTCCAACGGCGAAGGAATGGGAACCGGTTTCACACCGTCTGCGCAAGAGACGTCTCCGATTCGCGGCAGTCACCAGATTGGTAAGGTCGAGGTGGCGGAGGTCACGGCGCAACTTTCCATTATGGCAAAGTCGGGCGTCGATCTGGCATCGTCGTTGTCGTCCCTGGCATCGCAGTGTCAACGTCCGGCGCTAGCGAGCGTGCTCACCGAAGTGCGTGAGTCCGTCCTGTCGGGCAGCTCGTTTTCCGACGCATTAAGGTTGCATCCCGAAGTCTTTGATCCCACTTTCGTGGCCACCGTTGCCGCTGGCGAGGCGTCCGGCAAAATGGCCGATGTATTGCTTCAACTCGCAACCATGCAGAAGAACGAGATCCGACGTAACCGAGAACTCAAAGCGTTGCTGACCTACCCCGTACTCCTGTTAGTCGTCTCGAGTTCGGTGCTGGCGGCTCTGGTCGTATTCGTATTGCCTCGATTTGCCGGCATCTTCGAACAGTATGAAATGCCGCTGCCAGTGCTCACTCAGTTCTTCCTCGCCATTTCCGAAGAATTGATATCGCGCTGGTGGCTGTGGGGCACCCTCACACTCGGAATGCTCATTGGATTGCTCGCCTGGCGTAAATCTACCGCGGGAAGACGCAGCCTCGATCGATTTTGGATTCGTGGACCGATGGTCGGAGAGATCTGCTGCGGGATGTGCATCGGCACAACCTGCCGTTTGCTTGGGCTGATGCTGAACAATGGCGTGACCTTGCTAGAGAGTTTAAGGCTCACGCGGAACGCGATTAAGAACTCACTGTATCAGGGCTTACTGTATGACCTCGAAGATGCCGTGATCAATGGGCAAGGACTAGCGTCGGTGCTCACGGAGACAGATTTCGTTCCGCCCAGTGCAAAGGAAATGATCGTCACGGCCGAGAGCACTGGCAACCTGAACGAGGTAACCACACTACTTGGAGACTACTACGAAGAAGAATCCGAAGCGAAACTTCGTCAGCTTGTGGGCGTGCTTGAGCCAGCCATCACGGTCTTCATGGGCGCGATTGTTGCCGTGGTGGTGCTGTCGGTGATGCTGCCAGTGTTCAATCTTTCGACGTTTGCCGCGGGAGGCCATTGATGCGACTCTCGAAACAAAAGATGGGCTGGATCGGTGTTGATGTCGGCATCTCGACGGTGAAAATCGCTCAATTGGCCAGGACCAAACATGGGTGTCGGCTTGCTGCCTCAGCCATCGTGCCCCGACATTCACCGCTACAGCTGGCTGAGGCTCTGCCGAAGGAGGCGGTTTCAGCACGGGACGAATTGCAGGCGGCCAGGTCACTGCAGGACGGCTATCGGGGACGCAGCGTTGCCGCGGCGCTGCCGATGTCGTTGTGTGACCTCCACCGACTTGATCGTGACCTCAACCGAGAACCCAACGCGCAGAACGTTCTCCGACAGACGATCGAAACCGCCACTCAGCAGTCCGTGGAAGGATTGCAATGTGACTACTGGTCGGCACCGGCGACGGAATCCCAACCGGCTTGGTCACAGGCGCTAACGATTCCAATCAGTTGGACTGACCAAGTATGCGAAGACATCGCGCAGGTGGGCTGGAGCTGCGAAGCTATTGACGGTCAGCCGATGGCGATTGCACGCGCGTTAAGCATGGTTCACCAAGGTGATCCAAGCAAACCGATTGCGGGGTTGGATTGGGGCAGCGGCCGTGCGACGCTCTGCTTCCTGGAAAATCGACAACCGTCGTACGTTCGGACACTCAAGCTATGCGGGCTCGGAGACCTACTCGACAACCTGAGTAAGAACCTCGAGATCACCGATGTCGAAGCCCAACGGCTGCTTGAGGAACATGGGATCGCGGGAGCTGCCAACGCGCGTTCCACAGAGGTCTCCGCGTTGCTGACAGAACTCCTCTCAGAGTATCTGGCAAATCTGGTTCAAGAACTAGAACGCTCGGTCGCGCACTTTCAGTATGTGCGGCGGCTCCCTAAGCCCAAACATCTCTATCTGCTTGGCGGAGGTGCGATGATTAACGGGTTGGATGCGGAACTAACCAGTCGCTTGAACATGAAGACACGCAACTGGCAATTGCCATCTCGTAACGATCAGGAGCAGTCTGTGGAGTCCCGCGCAGAGTGTCTCCTAGCCACCGCGATCGCTCTCTCGGCATTAGCTTGGGAGGCGCCATGAAACGCTCATTGAATCTCTTATCAGAGCGGAGTCGCAAGCGCAACCAGTTGCGTCGCAGCATGCGCCTGTGGGCGCGCGTTCTTTGCGTCGTGATGTTGCTGACGTCGATCGTCGGCATCACCAAATGGCGGGCCTGCAGTAAGGCGCACGCGGAGCAGGTGGCGGTCGAGGCGGAGTATGAACCCATTCGGCAGTTGAAAATCGAAAACGGGCGGCTCAGAAAACAGATCGCCGAACTCGAGAAGGCCGAGATCATTCCGCTTAAACTTGCCGTGCACGAGCCGCTATTGGCGCTAATGGGAGTCGCGTCTCAAGTTGTTCGCGAACAGCAGCAAAGCGCCTACCTCAACCAGCTTGAAATCGAGCGGGAGCCACTGGCACTGGAACCTAATGAACGATCGCTTGTGACTGTCCACGTTGAGGGCGTCTCGATGGACAAGAGTTCCGCGGAACAGATTGCCAGTTCGATCCGAGAGCTTGGCCCCTTCGCACGTGTTGATCTTAAAACTCGCGACTTAGCCATAAGCAACGCACAGCAGCAGCTTGCCTTCTCAATCGAGTGCACCAATCAAGTACAAGCAAAGTAGACACGAGAGATGAAAACCGTAACACTCCAACCGCATCAAGGTACCCGCTACTTTGGGTTCACACTTCATGCCATTGGTGTCGCGATCACTGCGGTACTGATCGGCTTGTGCTACGTCCTTGTGTTCAAGCCGTTGGACAACAGCAAAGAGCAATACCTCAGTCGGACCGAACAACTGGATGCGCTACTTCAGAGCAATGCTTCCGAGGTCGGTGACTATCGCAGGCTACGTTCTCAACTAGACGAGATGAAACATTCGGTCGCCGAACTCCATTCGCAACTTGCCGAGGAATTTACAGAGGAATCCTTGCTAGCGAGACTCAACGAAATCGCTGCCGTGTCGGGCATCCAGATTCTCGATCATCAAATTGGCGAGCCCCAGACGCTGTTGACGCACTCACTCACCGAAGTCGAATTCCACTGTCATGGAAGCTATGACAGCATCTGCCGGTTCCTTGAGCAGGCTGAGCAGATCACCAAAATTGCCCGGCTTTCCAAGCTAGAGTTAGACCCGCGCGACAATTCGCGAAGCTATCCTGTTCAGCTAACTTTTGTCCTCTACTCCGGAGGCAAGAGCAACGATAAAAGAGAGAAGCGAGGGGTATAGTGAGCAAGCAGAAGCAAGCTGATCGAGTTGGGGCCACTCCCGCCAAGCTAGCCTTGGTGGCGTTGCTAGCCGTTGTGCTTATCGTAGTCATCGTTCGGCAACTGCCCAACGACACTCCTCCACCAAGCAGAGCTCAAGTTACGGCTTCGGTTCCCTCAAAGGCCGAGGACGAAACAGACACCGTGGCTGCGCAAGCCACAGATCCGGAGACCACTACTCAACAGCAAAACGAAACGACTTCTCCATGGCCTGAAACCAGCCTGGATGAGCTACTCACCCATGATCCGTTCGCGACACCCGCCTGGGCAATTGCGGCGGTGAGCGACTCCGACACCAGGCAGGCTAGCAAGCTCGACGAGCTCCAGAAGCAGGGAGTCTCGATCGTTATGATTGGCGAGGAAGCAAAGACAGCCACTATCGGCGAGCGGCGCGTTCGCGTCGGTGATGTGTTGGAAGGCTACCGAATCACAGATATCACGTCGAAAGGCGTACTACTCGACAAATTGGATTCCCAATAAGTTCCGCGTCAGAAGTAAGCATGGATTACAGCAAACTAGCTCTGATCTGCGGAAATCTAGGGCGCTGGGCTACCGCGCTGACCCTGCTAGTGATCCTCAGTAGCGCAACACGCGCGCAGTCACCTGGAAGTCTGCTCCAGGGCCTGTTGCCCGCGCCACCGAAGCAGGTTGCTACCGGCTCGGAAGTGATCCCCTTGGCTGAGCCCGACGATGGCGGAGAAATTGTCGTCGAAGAGCAGGGCGCGGGATACATCTCGTTGAAGGTACGTGACGCTTCGCTCAAGCAGGTGGTCGCGATGATCGCCGAGACGCAACGGATCAACGTCGTGTTCGCGGCGGCTGAAGATATCAAGATCACCGGCTCGCTGGTGAAGGTTCCTTGGCGCCAAGCACTCGAGACCGTGATTGCCTCATCCGGTCACACTTGGACTGACGACAAAGGCATTCTGGTCGTCACTGCACTGGAAGCCGCTGAGACCATTGCCCCACGCGCTGGCGGTCGGCACGTCGAGACTTTTGAACTCGACTTTGCTAAGGCCGTGGACGTTGATCAAACCGTTCAGGGCCTGTTGTCGCCGGCCGGCAAGTCCTGGGTCATTTCCAGCAGCACAACCGACAATCGCCAGTCGCGCGAGGTCGTCGCGGTGGTTGATTTTCCCGAGAACCTCGCCCAGATTGCCGGTTACATCTGCAAGGTCGATCAGCCGCCACGTCAGGTCCTCATCAAAGCGCATATTCTGCAGGTTAATCTCAGGGACGATTGCCGTAGTGGTGTAAATCTGCGCCAGATTGCCAGGTTCTCCGGCAACCAGATCGATTTCACGACCGTGGGGCTCGCCAACCCGACTGCGGCAGCCGCTTCGTTCCTGCAGGTCGACGGCGGCTCGCTCGACGGACTTGTGGAAATTCTCAAGAACACAACCGACGCCAAGTCGCTTGCCTCGACCGAACTCCTCGCCGTCAGCGGCCAAGAAGCACGACTACAAAGCGGGCAACAACTCGGCTTCCGCGTCACCACCACCACGCAAACCAGTACGCTCGAGAGCATCGAGTTCCTAGACGTTGGTGTGGTTCTCACCGTCACGCCGCAAGTCACTCGCGACGGTCGCGTCTTGATGCGCATCAAGCCGGAGGTCTCCGAAGGCCAGGTCGATCCCGAGACCGGACTTCCTGCGGAAGACACTGTCGAGGTTGAAACCGATGTCCTACTCAACAACGGTCAAGGTCTGGTGATCGGCGGTCTAATCCAGGAGATCGATAGCAACGTTCAAAGCAAAGTTCCCTGGCTCGGTGACATCCCCTACGCCGGCATCCTGTTTCAGAAGCGCCAACTCGTCAAATCCCGGGCGGAGATCATCGTGACGTTGGTCCCCCACGTGATGCCCTACACCGCGATTGGTGTGGCCCACAACGATCACCGCATGATGCGGACTCAAGAGCCGCTGCTTTCGCCGCCGCTCAATCGGTTCCCACGACCTTACGAAGCCCAGCTTCCCGACACATTCACCAACCCGAATCCGATCTGCATCCGGCGGCACCGTCACGTGGTGGATTGTGAACCTGCGAGCGATCCGTCGGTCACCACCACGCCGCAACCCATGCCAGAAGTTCCCCATTTGCCGCACGAGCAAGGCCCGCTAGTCTTTCCGCCGGAAGGCTCACAGGTTCCCGCGCTCGGGCCCCAACAAGCCGCTCGCCCCTATCCGCTCTATCGCTAGTGCCATTGTTATCCGAGGAGTTGACATGCCCAATCGCTTGGATCTACCACCCGAGTTGAATTCCTTGATCGAAAAACGGGAGCAGGAAGATCGACGCAAACAAGACGTCGACGCGCAACGTGGCTCGACTGAGGACACCGAACAAGCGGAGCAACCGTCGACTGAGCGTCGCTCTGGCGAAGACCGACGCGCTAACGAGTCCTGAGCTGTCGAGTATGCGTGCGATGCGGCAACTGATGTCGTGTGCCTTGCGTAAGCTCATCGGGGAAGAAGCGCCCACCGCGTGTCAGCTGCAATCGATCTCGCACGGGGTTAAACTTCCTAATCTGCACGGGGACACTTGCTTCAAAGTTGCCTTGCCCCCGGACGCTCAGCCGCACGTTGACCAACGCATCGGCGTGCAACCCAACGTCAAACTCTGGCCTCACGGTGCGAAACCTCAACCGATAGGTGGCCAATCGGTCAGCGTCAAAGTCGTCTTTGTTCACTCCTTTGCTCCAGCGCTGCAGGTCTTCATAACCGACCAGCGATCCGTGCGGCTGGATGCGTTCGCCCCACAAACGCACGTAAAGGCTCCCGCTCACTGGCACCGACATGCCATTCTCGTCGACCGCGGCGATCACAAGCTCCAACCCATCCGGCTCCACATCGCGATCAAGATTCACTAGGTAAGCTTCAATCTCCAAGCTTCGCACCTTCGTCGCTTGCCCGTCTTTAGCGACTCGCACAGGTGACTCGGCGCCACAACTTTCGCAGGCAACCACGGCTTGCTCGACCGTGCCCTGCAGCAGAAAGCCCTTTGGCCCGCCGGTCGACTGCTCGCGTAGGCGTTCGCGCAACTGATCGAGCGGCAACGATTTTTCTCCGTCGTGCACCGCCACGATTTCCTCCCACACGACGGCGGTCGTCAGCAGGATCTGCTCCTTTTCCTGTCGGATCCACAGCAGCGACTCGTCGGTTTCGATGTCGACTTCGCCGGTGATCTCACGACCATCGTGCGTGTGCACGGTCACGGCCGCCGAAACGAACCCTGTCGGAATCAGGAACATAAGTGCTAAACAAGCAAAGCACCAACGAAGCACAGGATCAATCAATCGCATGGTGGCCTAGAAATCTGGAGGAGAGTCACATCGTGAATGCGGCGAAATCGCCGCAGCCTCCATTTTCCCATGCCGATGGTCCGGTCGCCATCAAATTCGGCGAGCTTCCCGTGGCCAATCGCGTCGGTTATTCCGGTTCTGTCACCTCGCTATCAGTGCAGTCAGACGATGGTGTGCCCTCGATCTCCAACTGACTGATGCATTCGGGCCAGCACTCCCACGGCGAATGCGCGAACAGCTTGGTCCGTAGCACCGCCAAGGCAACGACCATGAACATCGGAAAGCCAAAGACTACCGACAGATTCAGGAGCGTCCGCACTGGTGGCGGCATCTCGAGGTGACTGAACACCGACACCAAAACTGTTGGACCAATCAAGATGAGCGTAAACAACGCCGTCATCACGATCGGCTTCGCTTGGTTTCCGGTCAAATGATCCGTCGGCAAGAATACGGGTGGCCAACACTCCAGCCGCCGCGACACATGCAAATTGGGATGCACCCAAACTCGCCACCGCGCGACCAGCGAACATGTCACTGCCACCGACACCAGGAAAACCAGCAGCGCCGCAGCGCACGTGCCGATAAACAGCGCCTTCTGCAGCTGGACAGTGCCCGGATGCTGCGGTTGCATGGCCTTAGGAGAGTACAACGCCCATACGATCGCGATCGTGCCCGCAACCAATAACGGTACCATTGCCGTTTTCCACACGCCCGACGCAACGTAGAAAGCGGCGCAAGCACGTGCCCGTGGTCGACGGGGATCGGTCTGCCATAACCACCACGCCGTGCGAAGGTCCTCGACTCCGAAGTTCACACACGCCAGCACCAACGACAGCGTCGCGTTGGACGTCAGCTCGAACGCTAGCCAGGCCGCCATCAGCAGCAGCGGCCAAATCAGGCGTTCTGCCGCCGACTGCGGTAACGGCTCCGCCGGGTCATGGATTTCAAAAGTTTGTGACATTTCCTTCTCTGAACCGGGCAGCTCGCTGATAGCCTATCACTTCACAAACACTCTCGGTGCCCATCCTCGTTTCCGCGCGAAGCGATTAGCAGAGGCGTGCACAATCATACACAGAGATTGAACAGGTTTATTTTTGATTCTGACTCGTGGCAAAAGGCAGTTCCGAGGAACCTCCAGACCCTACAATTCTACGTGTCAACGCATTTCGCTTTTTGCGGTGAAAACGAAACCGCTGCTCAAAAAAGCAAAAGTCCCTTGTTCGCCTACAGCACCGACCGCGTAAACTCTTGCCTCACCACACCTTGCGAAGAAACCATCGGCCGTCGCCGCGCGACTTTTGTCTTCCGGAGGTCGCGACAAGGTCTTCTCTGTATTGTGTCCATTGTTGTAATCCCTTATTCGCAAAGAGCTTATGCGCCTCGTACTCAGACAAGGCGCGTCGGCAAAAATGAAGTCCTACTCACGAATTGCCCACCCATCGGATTGAATGGGTTCGAGGCACGGCCGACGAATCGTCAACCAACCCGTCGTCAACCTGTCATTGGGTACGTACGTGCCGCACCCGGGCTCATTGCAGAAATTCTATCCGAAGTAGTGGCTCAATTTCATCGACAAATTTCCGGGTGAACTGCTTAGTGGAGCCGACTTTAGCTCTGATAGTCGGCGCCGTAGAAGTCGCCTCAGTACGTTCGAGATCTGGTGAAGTCGCCGGCGCAGCAGGCTATTTGGAGCAGCACTTGAAGGGGCGGGCATCCGACGGCCATTAGCTCGAAACCGCAACCTAACCCCACATCGAACACCCGCATTGGCTGCTTGAAGTTGTCGTAAAACAGCGGAATTGTGTAACGGCTACCAAACATGCGGCATACACTCGGCTCGAGTTCTGCTACAATGGCGGGCAGGCTAAGTTAACGTGCTCTGGATAATCCAGGTTAGATCCAGGCGCGTCAGGTTTACGAACGCTTGGCGGTGCTACAGTGATTAGCCGAGTGTTGCGTTGGACTGTTGACTACTGGATTCTCGTCTCACGATTTGGCTTTTCATTACGCTGCGGCAAATGCGGCAGCTAATCACGGTTTCCCACACTGGCCTCAGCTTATGCAGGCTGCTTAGAATTGGGGCAACAACTTATCGAGGTTCGATTGAAAAACAACAAGTTTTTTGCTGGCGCGGCTCGGGGTGTGCTGGCGGTGATGTTGCTTGCCCTACTTGTGACTGCCGGATGTGGCGGAAGCAGTGGCGGACCGTCAGTGGAGTCACGACTCGCCATCGAAAATGTGGGGAAGTGGTATCAGGTATATCGAGCGAAGCACGCCGGCAAACCCCCGGAAGACGAAGCAACCTTCCTTGAATTCATTAACGGCGAATTGACTGGCCGAGGGCAGGCCGCGGTCACCGCAGAACAACTTTTGACATCCCCCGGCGACGGCGCACCGTATGTAATCATGTATGGCAAGGTCGTCAACAATAACCCTGAGCTCAACATCGTGGCGTATGAGCAAAACGGAGCCGATGGGATGCGACTTATTGTCACCGAGTTGGCTCGAAGTCGAATCGTCGATGAGACCGAATTGCAATCGCTGGTGCCGAGCGATTGATGGCAGATTCGCTACTCGTTTTCGTACAACGCCAATAGATAACTGATATTGTTTCTCTTTTCTCCGCCGGAGCGAAATGATGCATCCAAGTCAAAGTCCAAAACGTAGATTAGCCTTTACCCTGGTCGAACTGTTAGTGGTGATCGCCATCATTGGTGTGTTGATCGCGCTGCTGTTGCCGGCCGTCCAAGCTGCCCGCGAGTCGGCCCGAAGAACGCAGTGTGTGAACCAGCTTAAGCAGATGGGCATCGCCTTGCTTAATCACGAAAATGCTCTCGGCGAATTCCCGACCGGCGGCAGCGAGCCTTGGCACGACCAGGGCGACGAAACCGTGTCTTTCGGCAAGGGCTACGGCTGGATGGTGCAGATTCTGCCCTTCGTCGAGAACGCACAACTCCAAAACATTTCTAAGGGTTACGGCGAAGGAGATAGGGAACTCGATCAGATCGTCCGCGGGACGCCGGTCTCGCTCTACTTTTGCCCTTCAAGACGTGGGATTGTCGTCCGCTCCACTGCCGCTTCCGCCGAGGACTGTTCGCAAGGCTGTGCATTGAACGACTACGCTGCCGCTACCCCCGCGAACGTGCTCTCCATCAATAATCAAACCCATGAACCTTGGTTCTGGCAAGGCGTGGCACACGGCGACCCACTGCGGATCCGCTCAGAGCTCAGATTCGAAGGCGTCATTTATCCGTCGGGTTACGAAGGCGTAGTTACCAGGACTGGCGTCGGAGAGCCATCCAAGAGTAAGGACATCACCGATGGCTTGTCGAATACGATGGTAATCGGTGAAAAGCGCGTCTACATCGACCGCTACGAGCTCGGCGATTGGCACGATGACATTGGCTGGACCGATGGCTGGGACCCCGACATTATGCGTTACACGGGCTATGAGCCGGGCCCCGACATTGTGCAACCGCCTCGCGCCGCGCCCCCAGGCTACGGCTTTCGTTTTGGCGCTTCCCATGCGGCGGGCTTCAACGCTACTTTCGCCGACGGGCACGTCACGCTCATCCAATACGACATCGATTTGGTCGTTTTCAACGCACTGGGCAACCGCAAGGATGGCCGAGTGGTCGAAATGCCTTAGCCAGCCGCGGTGGGCAAGCTGACTCGTCACAAGCCAAGGTAAGTCCAGCACGTCTGGGCAGCCTAATCCTGTGCGGGATGCGGAGGCTTGTCGTCGCAGTTCAGTGTGCTGGTTCCCCAACGTGAGTCCCGACTCGTTCGGCTCGGCGTGGTGCGCTGGCCAGCTTGTGAATTCTCTGTTCCCTGGCGGTGCGCTAGTCGATACGATGACGGCTAATTGCTGACCGCTTTGCACACGTGGGAGAACTCCTCGATGGCGAAAAAGAAAAAGGCCTCCTCAGCTACTAGCCTCAACGAAATCTACAACGAGGTTGCCCGTCGGGCCGACAAGGCGAAGATCCAGATCAATGTCGCCGACACTAAGCGCGTGCTGGCGTGCTTCTTCGATGTGATGGAAGATCAGAAACCTGCCGTCGCGTTCGACCTGATCGCCAAAGGACTCAAACGGGCCGGTACGCGCAGACGCTAACGACACCGTTCTGTACAGCCAACCCAGGCTAGCTGCTGCGCCGTAACTCTGGACTGTAACGTCCTGCTGCTTCGGCGTGCCGTTGCGCGCCTAAGTTCAGCTTCCTGCACCTGACGAGGCTAGCCGCAAGCCCTGCACGGCTGCGCGTTCACCGCCACTGGGCGCCCCTCACGAATTCTGAATCTCGGCCAGGCAATGGCAGTCAATCGTATTTCTGTTGCGACCGACTTGACGGCGGACCTGACCACTGTTACACTACTGTAGTCACTTGGACGGGAGGCCTATTATTCATGCTCCTCAGAATCGAAAAAGGCTCGGCGGTGCCGATCTCGCGGCAGATCATTGGTCAGATTGCCATGCTCTGTGTGTCGGGCAAATTGAAAGCGGGTGAGCGATTGCCCTCGGTGCGAGAGCTAGCTCGCGATTTGGCGGTCAACCAAAACACCGTGCTGCGCGTGTACGAGCGACTCGTCGCGGACGGACTGCTGGAAATGCGCCACGGGCAGGGCACTTTTGTGGCCGACGGGGCCAAGTCGAGCAGTCTCGCATCGCATCGCAAGCAACTGCTCGAAGAGCTGCGACAGCTCGCCCAGCAAGGATTGTCACTCGGTCTGTCGGCGGATCAGATCCACGAGCTGTTGGCCAAGGCCTTGGAACAACTCAACAAACAGCTGCAAACACAAACATGAGTCCTCGCCGCACATTGCGGCGACCCAGGAGATCTCGTCATGAACACCAGCTCGAACTCCGCACCGGCCATCGACATTCAGGGTGTGCACAAAGCGTTTCGTCGCAACCAAGTGCTGCGCGGCATGAACCTGCAGGTCGAGCGAGGCAAGACCTTTGCGTTCCTCGGACGCAACGGCGCCGGCAAGACCACGACCATCCAGCTGCTGTTGGGCTTGCTCAATCGCGACGAAGGCGCGATTCGCGTGCTGGGCCATGACCCGGAGCAACAGCCGTTAGAAGTGCGATCGAACGTGGGCTACTTGGCCGAAGATCAAACTATGTACGGCTGGATGAAATGCAGCGATATCCTGCGCTTCCTCGCCCCGTTCTATCCGACTTGGGACCACGATCTGGCGCTGACGTACGCCAAGGAATTCGAAGTGCCCCTGCAGACCAAAATCAAACATCTTTCGAAAGGTCAGAATGTACGACTAGGGCTGGTGCTTGCGCTCGCGCATCGGCCGGAGCTGGTGATCCTCGACGATCCGGCGTTGGGCTTGGATCCGATCATGCGCAAGCAGTTTAACCGCGATCTGATTACGCACTTGCAGGGCGAGGGCAGGACCATCTTCTACAGCTCGCATTTGCTGTACGAAGTGGAGCCTGTGGCCGACGAGGTGGCGATCTTGAAGGACGGACAGATCGTGCGACAAGCCGAGACCGAACAGCTGCGCGCCGATGTGAAGCAAATCGTCCTCAACCGGCAGTCAGCCGCACTGATATACGAGCAGCTAAGCGTACTAGATCACCGCCCCGATGGCGACGACGTGGCGTTCACCGTCGAAGGTGCCGAGGCCGCTTTGGAAACACTGCAACGCGAAGGCGCGGAGCATCGCGTGGTTGATCTGAACTTAGACGAGATTTTCGAGGCGTATGTCACGGGCGATTCTAGCTTTTCGCCCCTGACTCAAGAAGTTCCCGTTTAGCTCTGAGCGCGAAACCGGCCGACGAGCGAGTCCGTCGCGGTGACGTCAACTTGTGAGATTCAACATGAGCACGAAACTCAAGCCCATGCGTTCGGCCTGGTGGAGCCTGCTTTGGAAGGAGTGGCACGAGCACAAGTGGCACATGGTAGGGCTGTCGGTGGTCTTGGTGGTTTTGCCATTGGTCTTCATGGGGAACGATCCCCAGACGCTGTTGGTGACGACGAGCATGTCGTTGCTATGTTACGGCCTGCTGGCAGGACTGTTCACTGGCATGGGAACGGCTGCTGGTGAGAATTCACGCGGGACGATGCGGTTCCTACAATCGTTACCGGTGGGCACAGAGAAGCCCGCCACGGCGCGACTATTTCTCTCGTGCTTGACGGTGATTGCTCCGATCTGCGTGGCCGTTGGTTTCGCGTATGCGTACTTGCTCGCTCAGCAATACCATCCGCTCGACGTCGAGGTCATGCTCGACTGGACGAGGCAGGCGTCACTGTTTTCCACGCAGACTTTCAATGGCATCGCAGGTTACTCGCTGATGCTGGCGCTGTTGAGTTCTCTGGTTACTGCCAGTCTACTCGTTTGGATGGCTGCCTTCGGCGTGAATCGGTCCGATGAAGTTCGCGCGGGAGCGATTGGATTTCTGGTGATCGCCTTTGTATGGCTCTGCATCCTGGCGGCGCAGTCTTGGCTAGAATGGGTCAACTGGACTGCTGGGATTGATGTGTTGACTGTCATCATGGCGGCAGCACCAGGCGGTCCTGGGCTGATCGCGTCGCTCAGCACCGCGGGATTTGGAACGGTTTGGCCTTACGTGGTGTTTTCTTTTCTCGTGCATGCTTATCTGATTCGCAGATATCTGCGGCGCTACGGCCGAGGAGCCTCGCGGTCAGGCCGCCCGCTTGGCAGCGCAACAAAGACCGTCCCGTCAGGTTGGCTGCTTCCGCCACGTCGCAGTCAGCTGTCAGCCATCATCTGGAAGCAGGTCCAAGAAACTGGCCCGCTGGTCGCGTTAGCCGCAGTGGCTGCGATTCTCTTTGCGGGCGTGATCGTGTTACTCAATCGATACAACGGATTTCGGAGCAGCTTTGGCGAAACGCTCGCCGGAACTGCCCTAGGCGTGGGCTATCTGGTCACCGTGGTCGCAGGAATGGGTGTATTCTTGGAAGATGTGAAGCCAAAGGTCGGAATCTTTTGGCGGTCGCGTCCGGTGAATGTGACGACCTGGTTCTTCGTGAAGTTTTTCACTGGCCTGGTGGTACTGGTGGGATGCTTCGGTTCGCTATTTCTGCTGGCGTATCTGTTGCCTGGTGGCAGGAGGCTATTGGACGCCCATCAACCAGCCATGCATGCCACTGCCTTTGCGTTGGCCTTCTTGCTCACCTACACGCTGTCGATGGCGAGTTACTGCATGGGCAAACATCCGATTGTGGCGTTCATGGCGACGATCGGAATCGTGTACAGCGGAGCCGTCGCGTCGAGTGTCGTTGTGAACCGCGTACTCGGCCAATGGGAACCTGAACTCGCGATCGGTCTGATCCTGGTCGCTCAGATTGCCGCGATGGCAATCGCCTGGGGGGCACTGCGTTTCAATTGGGGCTGGCACAAGTAGCTCGACCCTCTTTTTGCCATTCCGCCTTCCATCCTCCGGCTTCGCTGGCCCCTACAGCCACGCCAGCATGCCTGCTAGAATTAGGCCCAGCGCATGAAAAAGGGACCCTGCTCGCCGGAACAGGGGCCCTCGAATGTTAGGCTGACCGGCTTATTGCTAAGCCGGAGACCCACAGCCTATAGACCGTATCGACGGTGGTAGACCACCGGCTTAATGGGCAACCCACCCTCGACCCGCCGACCTTTTGATCAATCGTTGCTGCAAATGACACAATCCGCACAATCGGACGCACCACAAGGTAGCGCTCCCCGCCTGGCCAAGCTCGCGCTCGAAGACGGCACCGTCTACACCGGTACATCGATCGGCGCCGACGGGGAAGTTGACGGCGAGGTTTGCTTCAACACGTCGATGACCGGCTATCAGGAGATTCTCACTGACCCCAGCTACCGCGGACAGATCGTGACGATGACCTATCCGCAGATCGGCAACTACGGGGTCAGCGACGAAGACCTGGAAAGCGAGCGTCCGCACCTGTCGGGCTTCGTCGTCCGCGAGCATAGCCGCATTCGCAGCAACTTTCGCTCGGAGGCGTCGCTCAGCGAGTTTCTCCAGGAGTGGGGAGTCGTCGCGATCGAATCGATCGACACCCGCGCGCTCGTCCGCCGGATTCGATCACAGGGAGCAATGCGCGGCATCCTCTCCACCCAAGACATGGACGACGAGAGCCTGGTTGCGAAAGCCAAAGCCAGTCCAGGACTCGTCGGACGCGATCTAGTTCGCGAAGTAATGCCGGACATGCCTTGTGATTGGCGTGAGCCGGTGAGCGAGTGGACACACCTCAGCAAGGTGGAAGGCGGAGGAGGAAAGGACGAACGGGGGCCGCATGTGGTGGCTCTCGACTTTGGGATGAAGTGGAATATTCCGCGGCACTTGTACAACCACGGGTGCCAGGTGACCGTATTGCCGGGGACCTCGTCCGCTGAAGAGGTGCTCGCCCAACAACCGGACGGCGTGTTCCTTTCCAACGGTCCAGGCGACCCGGAGCCACTGGACTACGCGGCCGCAACGATCCGCGAGCTGCTTGGCAAGCAGCCGATTTTTGGCATCTGTCTGGGCCATCAGCTGCTCTCACTCGCGTGCGGTGCAAAGACGTTCAAGATGAAGTTCGGCCACCGCGGCGCGAATCAGCCAGTCCACCAGCTCGGCACAGGGACGGTCGAAATCACTTCGCAAAATCACGGCTTTGCCGTCGACGAAGACACTTTGCCCAGTGAACTAGAAGTCACCCATCGCAGCCTCAACGATCAGACGATCGAAGGCGTTCGACACCGCGAAGTAGATGCCTTCAGCGTACAGTACCATCCCGAAGCTAGCGCCGGACCGCACGACAGCCATTACCTGTTTCAGCAGTTCCTAGACCGGATCAAATTGCCAGCAGTGAAATGATTTCGATCGCTGCGATCGCGTGCTCGTGGCGGCGGGATGTATCGCTTTCGAACCGCTTGGCCACATCGATCGCGAAGCGCAAGTACTGCTCGCGAGACTCCTCGACCAGTTCCCAACCAATCGCATCGACCACCTCGGGCCACAGCGTATGCGCGCGCTGCAGTGCTTCTTCGTCGCCACGGATCGCGGAGAAGATCACATCGTCCAGATCTTCGAGCATCGCTCGGACATACTCCGATTCGGAGTGCAACAAGAACGATGGCAGTTCCTCGTCGGGCACATCACCCAGGGTCAATTCCTGACAGTGGCTACTATGCGCGGCGTGAGGGTGGAGATGTCGGTCGCTCATGACTCGTCGGATTCCTCCCGGTTGGCGTCGTCTTGATCCTGTTGTTGCCGTCGCTTGGCGGCCAGTCGCAACTGAGCCCGGCGGCGGAGTTCTTGACTGCGTGCGGAGGCTTCCACGCCGACTGCGGCCACCGCGGGACGATCTGGCTTTTCTCCCGGCTTGAGCTGCGTTGCCAGTAACGAGCACTGTTTGTCCAGCAGATCACGCATGCCTTTGAATTCCGCTTTCCACTGCACCTGTTCTTCGGCAGCGCGGGCTCGCTCGGCTTCGAGCGTTTCAGCAAGCTCCGCGCTGCGCTGCTGGGCAAGCTTCAGTTCGGATTCCAGTTCGATGCAACGCCGTTCGAGCTGCTCCAACTGTTCTAGATGGTCCGTGTTTTCGTCGCTCACTTGCTGCAGCTCGATTTGCGCCGCCTCTAGTTGAGCTTTCCACTCGTCGACCTGGCTGCCGAGTTCGTCCTCGTTTTCTTGGTACTTCTCGAGCGCATCCTCACGCAGATCCAACTCGGTCTGCTTCCGGGCCAACTCATTTTGCCACTCGGCCAGCTCGCCGTGCAGCTTCTCGAGCGCCTGGCACGAGTCGTTGACCCAGGCCTCGAGTTGGTTGTGCTGTCCGGTCAGCTCGGCAAGCGGTTGTAGAGACTCTTGAAACGAAACCGGAGTCTCGTTCGCGACGGTCGTGGTAGTCATGGCTAGGTTCCTGTCAATCCGCGCGATTCTTGCGCGACGAGCGACATCTTGCCGATGTGGATGGTGAAAATTCGAACTGCCGACGGGGTGTCGGGCAAGCGGATGCCTGGGTTCTGGATAAGCAGTCGATAAGGTGGGAGCCAACAGGCCCGTCGCAAGCAACGAACCGTCAGCCAAGTGAAAAGTAGCTTACGATTTGGACCGCGGCAAACGAACTTTGACGGCACCCGCAGGAATGCCTCCTCTTTCGCAAACAATGCGGATTGTTTCTATTGGGAGCAGTTCCAATGTTGTGTTTGGACCACGTGGTTTGCGGTTTAGGCAACATGAGTAAAGGAAAGCAGAAAAAAAACAACGCCAAGAAGACCCCTCGATCTAGCGACGCCTTGCCGGCGGAATCGCGCGTCAGCGAGTCGCTCACCGTGTTTTGGGCCCTGACCGTGATGATGGTGTTGGTGATGAACGTCCTCTGCATTGGGGCGCACTACTACCTGGCGGCCAACCCCGCAGCTGAGAAGATGCGGCTATTCCAAGGGATGCTGCTGTTCACCGGCTGCCTGGTCGGCGGTTTTTCGCTGATTCTGCTACCCGTGCTCTATCGCATTAGGCAAGTACCACCGCCACCCGGATTGGCCGTATTCGGTGCTTGCGTGGCAGCCGCCCCAATTCTGACCGTCTGCCTGCGCGCTATGAGCTGAAACGAATTCACGCTTCGCGTGGTTCTGAAACCTAAGCATGCCGTAGCTTGCGGCACTTGGATTGCGAGAGTGGTATTCAGCAATCCAATCAACGTGGGCCTGAGCGAGTATTCAGAGCGCAGTGATCCTAAGCTCTTTCGTTTGGGAAGGCAAAAAGTTGCCTCTACGGATGAAGTCTAGCACGTTTGGAGATTGACAAAGATCGATGTACATTGCTGACGGATGGAAGGCTTCACAATCACATCATATGGCAACGAATTTTCTACTGGCGTCACGCGCGACGGACGCCAAGTGTTGATGGGGCTTCTCTGCCCAAACTTAGTTGCGGTTTTCTTCGATGCTGCTGGATCCTACTTATCGCACGATGTCCTCAAGTTAACGATGGCACCACCTCGGATGGCGGTTACCGGAGTATCGTGGCCGACACTCGCTGGCGTAGAATCTATCAATGGCATCCGTGAAGGACCATTCAAGATCAACGACCCGACGTTCCAAAGTTCGCTTGCAAAAGACCTTGGCGCCCTAAAAACCAAAGTTGGTTTTATTGAGCGACCAATACGCCTCCAACAGTTCAAGCTGGAAGGCCGATCCATCGGAATCGAATTGCTCCCTCGACACCTAGCGGAATTCATAACGAATCCCAACGGTGTTGCCGACGATCAGGAAGAACTGAACGAGTTCCAATCAGAATTAGCGGATTGGGAGAGTTCCGGGAACTTCGTCTTCTACTGGGCCAAGGGCTATTGGATCGGCCCCAACGGCCAAGTTGAATCGACTTGAGAATCACACAACCTCATACAACTATGGTGTTGTGCGCGCCGGGTGCCATTGCTAGCTCGTCTAGCAGTGGGAAGCTGGTACACGCTGCACACTGCTGGGCAAGCCAGACAGTGGCACGCTATGGGCTGGTGGGCTTGGCTGATAAGTGCACGTGATACGGGCGCCAAACTCCGATTTCAGCAACCGGATTCCTGAAAGAACTGCTCCAGGCGACGAGCTCGGTGTATCGTCAGCGGATTCATTATTCGGCTGGCTTGACTCACCTTCGGCACTCGTGCGTCAAATCGCTCTATTCCTTTTGCGACCTCGGAGTGGAGAGAGTAGAATCTCTTGCAGGGAATTCTATACCGGTAGTAAATTACCATGCGTCGAGATAACTGCTCACATGAGACTCCTCGACCGCGCAGAACACACCACCAGTCCTCTGGGAAGCTTCGCTTTCCGCTGCTCGACTTGATTCTGATTCCGGCTGTGCTGGGTGTGTTATTTGTTAAAGATGGTGCGGAGGCTCTACGGATCGGTGTCCCTTACGTGTTCGTCATGTGGGTTGCGATTCGGCAGCGGGCTTCAAAAACAATCACGATTATTAATCCCTACACAGTCGGCATAGTTGCTGGTGCTATTTGCTATCCCTTGCACCAGTTGGCAACTTCTGAACTCGTCAGTGAGCTCAGTTTAGCTAGTGTCGTCAAGTCTGTCGGATTCGGAGCTTTGGCCGGCTTCGGGATTAGCATTATGGCTGTTCTCCAATTTGTTGTTGCCCTATTCTTCGTCGACTACGCTCTTAAGCGTTCGAATTGACCGAGGTGCGCCCACCGGGTGTTACTGCTAGGCGAGCTAGCAGTGGCACCCCATGAGCTGATGGACTTACCGTCTTATGGGCCTATGAGACCCATTTTGCCTCTAGGCAATAACTAAATCTGCAGGGCCAAGTCGGTGAATGCGGCGTCGATTGCTTCATACTCGCTGGCAGAGTCGCCTTCGTCGTTGGAACTTGCCATTTCGTGAGCGGCCGCAGCAATAGCCCAGGTGTCGTCAGCGGGTTGAGGGTCTGCCGTCGGCCAGTCCCAAATCATCGCGTCGGATTCGGCGGTATCTGCGTCGTCCTGCTCGGCGGTCGAGAGTCCCGCGACGAGCAACTCTGTCGGGGTTTCCTCGGCCACCGCTTGGCTCAATGCTGCTCGGCGGACCACCCCATTACCGAAATTGCGCTGCCAGGTGAGGAAGTCTTTGCCGCTCAGGTCATCGCCGTAGCGATGATGCCAGCCCTTGCTGGCGTGGGTCAGGTCGACGGGGTCGACGTCGCCGTCTTCGTCAAAGTCGCCAGGGCCACCGTAAAGCTGCTCCTGCAGGTTCATCGTTTCGATGCTCACGTAGCTGACTGTCGTTGCGTCGATCGTGACCTCGCCAGCCCCTGGGGCGTAGATGCCAGGGACGGTCGCGGTTGCGTAGAGCCCATCTTCGTTGACGTGAAGTTCGTCGCCAGAGCCAAAGTAAGGACTATCGCCCGCGATGTTTATCTGAGCGAACGCTGGACCCGTAACGTGGAACTCGTCGGCGCCAAAGTTGCCATCCAGCGAGAGGGTACCCACGCCCGCATCGCCTTCCACCACGAACCGGTCGCCCAAGTTGCCGCTCGCGAGCGAGACGGCTTCGACGTTGCCAAACTGAACATCAATCGGCAGCGCGACATTGTCAAAGAGGACGTGCTCTTCGAAGCGGCCGATCATATCGGGGGTGATCGTGTAGCGGCCACCGCCGGGCAGTTCATACGGATTGTTTTGGTCGAACACGTTGAACTGGTCATCGCCAGCACCGCCATCGACCTCCAGGCCGTCGACCAGTTCCATATTCTTATCGGAGGGACTCGCGTTGACCACGTCGTCGCCATCGCCGGTTTGGATCAAGGCCTGCGTCCACGGCATGTTCTCGACGTTGACCGTGTCGCCCTGATCGCCGGTAGTCAGCGTTAGATCTTCGACGCTGGAAAAATCCACGTTGATGTTTGCAGGCGAACCGGCAAGGTAGATCTGAGCTTCGCCGCGGATCACGCGCGATCCAGAGACGTCGTAGTCGTCGCTCAATCCGAAGCCATAGGGGTTGTTCTGGTCGCTGATGATCAACTTGTCAGCGCCCAGTTCGCCATTGAAGACCAGATCGTCGACCAATTCCATATTCTGGTCGTCAGGGCTCGCGAGCAGGCGATCGTTGCCGGCCCCGGCGTTGATCGTCGTTTGGCCGACAAGAGTGGAGTGCACGCGGATGTTGTCCTTGATATCCGTGGTGGTCAGTTCGAGATTCTCCATTTCATCGAAGTTCACCGAGTAAGTCGTCGGTGGTGTGCCGTCGTTAAAGCCACCCAAATCGGTCTTGTACCGCTCGACGGTGTGAAAGTCGATGTCGTAGTTGTACGACGCGAGCGCGCCACCGGTCATGTTGTGGTCGAAGACGCGAACCGTGTCATTCCCTTCGTGGCCGTTGACGTACGTCTTGTCAAATTCCGACAAGTCGCCAAGCGTCGAGCCCAGCGAAATCACGTCGTCGCCCAAGCCGGTTCCCACGTTCATGATTCCCGAGAAGGCACTCATGACGTTGACCACATCGTGTTGATCTCCAGTGCGAATGCTGCCACCTTCCACTCCCGTGTAAGAGATGCCTACAGGCAAGAACAGCCCTGGATTCCAAGGCTGCGCGGGATGGGCGCGGAACCTCGACACACCCGTTTCGCTCACCGTATAGAACTTGCTCATATTGGGATTGCTGTAAGGGTTGTTTTGGTCGTAAACACTGACGATGTCCGTGCCAAGGCTGCCATTAAACGTCATGCCGCTGACCATCTCGATGTTCCCCGCAACCGGAAGGACGTTGACACGATCGTTGCCCCAGCCCGCGTTGATGGTCAGGTCGACACTCGGATTCCAGCCCTCGATCGTGAACGTATCGTTGCCCAAGCTACTGTTGATCGTCACCGAATCGAGTGTGCTGATCCAGTTGGTGAATTGGATCTCGCCGTTGAGCACGACCTCGACCGACGGCTGCAGTCCGCTGTTGTCGAGCCGGAGCACGAAATTGTCGTCGCCCGTCGTGCCGCCAACGATCAGGTCGGTCCAGGCGTTGAGGTAGGCGGTCTTCAGCATGCCGCTTCGCCCGCCAGGAAGATTCGTATCCTGCGAATTCATCAGATACGAGGCTTGGACGTCGCCAGGGAAGGAGACTATTCGGGAGCGGAAGTTACCGGAACTGGCACCTGTGGAACCATTGTGCGAATAGTACGAGCCAAAGGTATCACTCGATTCAAACCAGCCCAATTCTTGCTGATCACGCATGGTTCGCGTTGCTGGCAAGAGCATACTGTTGTCGTGCTCAATCGCATCCAGGAAGGTTGCCAACTCGCGCGCCGTCAGCTTCCAGCCGAACGCACCGCCCGTGTTGGTCAGATCCCACTGGTCGCGACCCGGGTTGGCACCACCGTCGCCAATGTTGTAGCCGATCCCGGGATTGACCTGGTTAGTCTTCATGTCCGCGCCGGTGATGCCCATCGGGTCGAAGATGTTTTCCTTGACGTGTGCCTTGTAGACCAGCCCGCTGTAGAAATCCCGTCCGAGAATGAATCCCTCGGTCAGGTCCAACGAGGGTGAAACCAACTTCGGTAGCACGACTTTCGCCAACAAGGAGAAATTGGCGTTGTTGTAGCTCTCACCCCAGCGCGGCGTGTCGTACACGCCGTCCGCCGCGATCGGAGGTGCTGGCAGGCCGGCTTCCACTAAAGCTTGCAAGTTGGCGAAGTTATTGTTGCTGTAGCTTTCGAAGTTAACACCAATCGAATTCCCTTCTTCCAGGAAACCACTACGATGCGACAGCAGATGCCGTAGCGTTACGTTCTCGACATTCGCGCCCGGATTCCAATCGCTGGGCAGGTAATCCTCAAGCAACGTGTCGAGCTGCGCGTCGAGTCCGCCGGGGCCGGACTGTAGCAGGTTGAGAATCGCCGTTGCAGTCACGGTCTTAGAAACGCTTGAGATTTCCAATTCTGTCGTTGAAAAGAAGTTGCGAACCGGCTCGTCGGCGGCCGTACGTCGCAGACCGCCACTGCCAACGGCAGCGTTGACCGTCCCGCCGTGGTTGATCGCATAGCCATAGCCCACGGTGTTGCCGTCTGACATCAACTCAATGTTGTCACCCATCAATTGCGGATCGAAGGTCGATGACCCGGTCAGCACCGCCATGAGCCGACGGTCTTCCAGTGTCTCGAACCCGCGCCGATTGCGGTTAGATTGCGTCTGCTTGCGAGTCCCCTTGCGATTTTTCTTGAAGAAGCCCATGGCCGTGTTCCCTTTAATGCGAAGTGGTGTGTGGAGGGCGAAGGACTGTGCTGCCCTGATAGTCCCTCGGAGCGATTGCCAGCTGCCTTACTAGCTCGCTCGGTGGGTTAATCAGGAATCCGACCGCCAACCCCACACGTCAGGGCGAAAAAAGTAAGAAATGCCTGAAATCCGGCGAGTTCGCAGCGATTTTCGACGGTTTATGACCGCTGAGCAGGCGTGCCGAAGTGATAAGAAAGCTGTCGGCCGCCGAGGTCGTCACTTCACCCTGAGTGCTGGCACACTACCAGCCGAAGCCAAGAAAGCCCCTGAGCCCGATGTCGACATCGTCGAAATCGGAGCCAATCGCAAACCCGCTGAGCCAGCGATCGTTCCACCAGCGAACAAACATCGACTCGAAATGCACGTTCCTGTAGGCCAACTCATCCAAGTCAAATTCTTCGAGTGAGTCCCCACTTCCGATTTGGGTAACAATCGACGAGTGATCTGTGAGTTCGAGTTGGAAGCCTGCCGCCCAGAACAGCCCGGTATCGTCGACCGTATCTTGAGCCACCAACGCCCCGCCCAACTCGATCTCAGCGGTTGCTTGCGCATATCCAACGCCGATCCGCGCGAATGGATCGAACCGCCTATTCGGAGAGAAGTGCTTGGTGATCGATGTTTCAAATACGCCCAAATCAAAATTTACCGGCGCGGTCGTGGGCCCGGCAGGTAACTGCCCCGATGCCCACTCGAACTGTAGGCTGCTCAGAATATCCCACGTCTCGTTCAAAGGAAAGTTGGTTGCTACCGTCATGCCGTGCGTCCAATCGACATTGAGAGGATTGGAACTCTGCAGTGCCGCATCGTAGCTCACAGAAACAAATCTGCGCCCAAGTATGCCTTGCGCGTTCGCGATTCCGGCTTTGAATACGACAGCGAACAGGACAAGGCACACGAGTCTCAAATCGAAAGACCGAACGCAGTTGACACCCATGGACCGTATCCTTGGAGCTTCTTAGCTAAACTTCGTGGCCACCCGTCCGTACTCGCAGAAGATATCACCTAGACAGAAAGTACCAAATACGATTCGTCGTCGCCGTGATAAACAACTGGGATGAAACTACCTATGCTTTCGAGAAGGCACAAGTGAGATACGGCATGCTAGCATTACTTACTAGGCATCGATCTGGCGAAGGCCAGCCAAAACCGCATCATGCAGCGTGCCGTTGGTCGCCAGCACACCACGATTGGTCGCGAGCGTGCGACCATGAGCGAAGTCGAGCGGCTTGCCGTCCAGGTCGGTCACGCGACCGCCCGCCTCCTCGACGACGATCGAACCGGCAGCCTGATCCCAAATCATTTCGCGGTAGTCGGGCATCTTGGGCGAGATGAGTCGCAGATTCACGTCACCCACTCCGGCCGCGAGCACTGCGTACTTCGCTTGGCTATCCATCGGCACCGGATCGGCGGTGATGCCCAGCGTCTTCACCAGCAAGCCAATCCCTCCTGTGTCGGTGTGGGCTTTTTCTACCGAGCAGAGCAAACGGGCCTCTTCGGCCATTCCTCGATCAGAAACGCTGAGCTGCTGCCATTCGGCTTCGTCGTCGGTGAGTGAACCGACCCAACTCCCATTGCCACGACGTGCCACTAACAGCGAGCCCCCGCCACCCTTGTCAACTCGCGACGCGTCGGCCAACTCGGGACAGCCTAGTGCGCCAACGTGGACCTTGCCATTGCGAATCAAGGCGAGCGCCACCGCATATTGATCACCCCGTAGAAATCCCTTCGTGCCGTCCACCGGGTCGAGTGTCCAGAATTCGTCGGTCGCGTCGCCAGCGCCGTGGTCAATCCAGTCGCAGATTTGCTCCGGCGTCGCGTCCGGTTCGATCTGACGGACGAAGTGGGTAATTTGCTCCAGCGTCTGTGCGCCGTCCTCCGCCCGCAGTGCGTCAGAGCTTTCTTCCCCCACGAAGCCCACATCGGGAAAAGTCTCCAGTAATCGCTTACCGATGAGCGCCTGCGAGGCGAAATCCGCGACCGTCACGGGCGACTTATCACCCTTGGCGAGTGCGTCGACCACCATCTCGCGTTGCACTTTGCGGGTCAACAGAGCTGCCTCACGGACAGCGGCAATTGCAAAACGAACCTTAGAACAATCAATTGGGGCGGACATATCCAGCCTGAAGCTTGAACGCCAGGATTGGCGTGGTGAGAGATTTTTCAACAGAAAACCCGGTTGCAAACGCTTCCGGCTGGCAGTTTCGCCATGAAACTACCCCGCTAGGACTCGAACCTAGAATGAGGGAATCAAAATCCCTAGTGTTACCATTACACTACGGGGTATCAGGTGTTCAGGTACTTTACGTGAATTGTTCCGCCAGCGAAAGTGCTATGTCCGTGCGGTCGATCAGCAATCTGCCGTCGTCCGCATCCCTAGGACTCGTCAACTTTCAACCGGTTCGCTACGGAGAATGTAACCTGCTCCAGCTCACGCGCTAGATCAACGCCGACTTTGCTGACGGTGCTTGGAACCGTAAGCGTCACTGGCGCGAAGTTCAAAATCCCTCCCACCCCGGCGGCGACGAGTTGGTTTGCGACGTCTTGCGCGTCGCTGGCCGGCACTGCCACCAGCCCCAACTCGACTTGCTCAGCAGATACGATCTCTGCGAGCCGGAGGATGTCGTAGATCAACACACCTTCGATCTTGGTATCGATCATCGCAGGATCGGTATCAAACGCGGCCACCAACCGAAATCCCTGGCGATGGAAGCCTCGATAGCCCAGTAGGGCTCGGCCAAGGTTACCGACTCCGACCAACGCTACCCGCCACTCACGATCGGTGCCGAGGATCCTACGGATGGCCCCAACCAGTTCATCACAGCGGTAGCCAATCCCGGGATGCCCAAAATGGCCAAAATGCGCGAGATCCTTGCGAACCTGTGCGTCGGTGAAACCGAGCCGATGCCCTAATTGGCTGCTGCTGGTCGTCTCTTGCCCGTCGGCGAGCAGGTGCTGCAGTTCGCGCAGGTACATGCTAAGCCGGTTGACGACCGCCGCGGGCACCGAGCCGGGATCCTGTCGCGACGAACTGGGCTTGGAGCTACTCATTCACCGAAATAGAGCAGATTGAGAAGTGATGCGGATTGCGGGAACTACGACCGCAGTTCCATTCTAGCACCAGCCTGCCACCAGCAGCAAGATTGAGGTCGGCTTTGTCGATCGCTGGATCGTCAGACGTAGCAAAGAGTTGCGTCAATTCATGGGCACTCTTCGCTGGCCATACGGCCGAAAATCCTCCGCAAGCGGGATTCGCCGCGATGTTGACCTTTTGCAACAGAATCGCCAAGAGCTCCGACGCCGGACGATCGTCCAGTTCCGCAGCACCGTCACAGCCGGCAGAGATTCGGACGACCCCACGGGTCCGGCAAATTGTGACGCACCAATCGTAGCGATTAGGGCCAGCTAGGAATCTGGAGGGTGTAGAAAAAACGCAACATCTAGCTAAGGGGCGATGCTTGCACGGGTCGAAGTCTTACATGGATGGGAAAGTTCCCATTTTGACCAAACCTTCCATTTTACCTATGTGAGCTACGAAGGAGACGAAACAATGAGAGCAAAGACTGCATTGCAGGCTCTCGCTGCCATCGCCATTGTAATGCTGCCGTCGGCGGCATGGGCGGGGTATTGCGGAGCTGCACGATACAACGGCTGTACGCCGTGCTGCCCACAACGGCAGTGCTGCACCGTTATGAAGACGGTCAAGTGCACGAAGTGGGTGAAGGTACAAGAGCAACGCTGTCGCACGGTATACGACCGCGTTTGCGAAGACAAAGTTGTTAACTGCACGAAGTACGTGCGTGAGCAACGACAGAAGGAAGTCTGCTACACCGTGTGCAAGCCTGTTTGGGAAACCAAGCAACGCACTTACACCGTGTGCAAGCCTGTCTGGGAAACCCGTCAGCGCCAAGTGAACTACACCGTGTGCAAGCCTGTTTGGGAAACCAAGCAACGCACCTACACCGTGTGCAAGCCCGTTTGGGAAACCCGTCAGCGAACCTACACCGTGTGCAAGCCGGTTTGGGAAACTCGCACGAAGGAAATTCCTTACACGGTTCAGAAGCCCGTTTGGGAAACTCGTACTCGCACCTACACCGTCAACAAGCCGGTCTGGGAAACTCGCCAACGCGAAGAAACATACCACGTTCGCGTGAAGGTTCCTTACACCAAGACGATCCAGGTTCGCGGTCACCGTTGGGAAACCCAAACCTACACGGTTCCAGGCAAGACGTTCACCAAGACTGTTCGTGAGCCAGGTACTTACAGCTACGACACGTCGAAGTGCCGTTGTGTCTACTGCCCAGGTCCTTGCGTCACGCTGACCTGCCAAGCTCCGGATCGCACTTGCTGCAAGCGAGTTCGCATCCCGACTTGCACCGAGAAGACCATCAACTGCTGCCGTTACGAGTGCGAACCACGTACCCGTACCGTCTGCTACAAGGTCTGCAAGATGGTTCCCGAAACCAAGACTTGCAACTACAAGGTATGCCGCATGGAATGTGAGCAACGTACTCGCACCTGCTGCTACAAGGTGTGCAAGATGGTTCCCGAGACCAAGACTTGCTGCTACAAGGTGTGCAAGATGGTTCCCGAAACCAAGACTTGCTGCTATAAGGTGTGCCGTATGGTGCCCGAGACTCGCACCAAGACCTGCTGCTACAAGGTTTGCAAGATGGTCCCTGAGACCAAGACTTGCTGCTACAAAGTTTGCCGCATGGTTCCTGAGACTCGCACCAAGACCTGCTGCTACAAAGTTTGCAAGATGGTCCCCGAGACCAAGACTTGCTGCTACAAGGTTTGCCGCATGGTGCCCGAGCAACGGACCAAGACCGTTTGCTACAGCGTCTGCAAGCCAGTTTGCACGCAGAAGACTGTGAAGGTATGGAAGTGTGTCCCACGGCAAGTGCCGTACACGGTCACCAAATGCGTACCTCGCACCTACTGCAAGCAGGTTCCGGTATGTGTTTGCTGCCCTTGCAACTAGCTTGGAGCAGGCACTAACAAGCCCCGCCCGCTGAGAGCTGGCAGAAACAGCTCACACCAGGGAAACCGGGTTTGGTCAAAAACGCGACCGGCGGCTCGACG